>MEKI01000140.1:0-115 GCA_001766905.1 Acidobacteria bacterium RBG_13_68_16 | reverse complement strand
GGGCGCGCACTACCCAGGTGAGCGCGGTGACTGCGACCGCCTGGTTACCCCGCCACGTGACTTGCTGGGTGAGCACCGGCCCCGCCAGGACCTCCAGGTTGTCGAGCTGTCCGAG
>MEKI01000139.1:9779-10698 GCA_001766905.1 Acidobacteria bacterium RBG_13_68_16 | reverse complement strand
CGTCGCCCGCTCAGTGGATGCGCGGGAGCATCTTGACGAAGACGGCCTTGCCGTCGCCGGGCTCGTAAAAGTCGGGAAGTTCGGCGACGATCTCGTAGCCACACCGCAGGTAGAACGTCCGGGTCGATGCGTACTGTTGCCGCGTTGAGGTCTCGAGGTACACGCGCGTGTGGCCTTCGCGGGCCATCCACATCTCCGCCGTCTCCAGCAGCGTGCGACCCAGTCCTTTGCCCTGCGAGGCGGGGTGCACGGCCATCCAGTAGAGGTCCGCCGAGGTCAGAGTCACGGTTATCGGGCCCCAGCAAGCGTATCCGATCAGCTTCCCCTCATCCTCCAGAATCAGGAAGCGATATTCGCTCTTCTTCCCACGGGCGAGGCTTTCGTCGATGACCTCGAGGGCGACCCGCAGCTCCCTCGGGTTGAAAAAGCCTGTCGCGCGAAGCAGCCCCTCGAGCAGTGTTCGGTCCTCGGGTCGCAAATCGGTTCGGATGTTCAAAGGGCCTCCAGCCGACCAGCAAACCGCACAAGCCTAGCACCGAAGCTTTCCGATTACCGCTGCAGGGCGCTTCTCAGGACTCGCCCCACCACGTCGGCGGCAGAGAGGCCCCTCTGGGACGCCGCAGCCATGAAACCGGCGTCCGCCGACAGGCAAGGGTTTGCGTTGACCTCGAGGATGGCCGGCAGCCCGGCCTCGTCCAAGCGCAGGTCCACGCGGCCGTACCCCGACAGGCCACAGGCACTCCAGGCTGCCAGCGCCAGCCTCCGAACCTCCGCCACCAGCGCGGAGAGTTCCTGGCCGGGAAAGCGCCGCACCGTATGGCTCTCCTCGAACGAGCCGGTGGCCCACTTCGCCTCGTACCCCACGAGAGGCGGAACCCCGGCGGGGAAGTCCACGAATGCGATCTCCGCTACCGGCAAC
>MEKI01000139.1:239-9765 GCA_001766905.1 Acidobacteria bacterium RBG_13_68_16 | reverse complement strand
GGTGGCACGTTCTCGAGCAGAGCCGGGTGAGCGGGCTCGAGCCGGCCGCCCGCCGCCACCGGCAGGCCGCAAGCCGAGAGCAACCCGCGCGTTGCGAGCTTGTCGGTGGTCAGCCACAGCGCCGCGGCCGAGGAGCCCGTGAACGGCACCCCGAGCAGTTCCAGAGCCGCGGTGGCGGCCGCGTGCAGCATCGGTCGCCCCGGAGGCGCCTCGAGCAGGTTGCAGACCACCGCGCCCGCGAGCTCCGCGGCATGCTCCCAGACGCGCCCTTCCTCCACCGCAACCGTGGCGTGAGGAATGCCCAGCGCCTCAAGGCCGGCCTCAAGCAAGCGGGCTTGCTCCAGGACGTCGGCCGTGGAGGGATCAGCGGCTGGGTCCACCGAGGGAAGCGCGATTACCGCCCGCTGGGGTCTCATCGGCGCCAGCGTTGAAGTGCGTTGTCCGTCACGTCTCGTGCCTCATGCCTCGTGCTTCTCTCAGAGACCGTATCTTTCCCGGGCCGAGTCCACGATCGCGCCTATCAGGTTTCCGTATGAGACGCCGGCAAGCCGGGCCATGATCGGCAGGTCGGAGCGAACGTGGTTGATCCCCGGCAACGGGTTGACCTCGAGGAAGTGCAGATTCCCTCCCGAGTCGCACCGCAGGTCGACCCGCGCGGCGTCGCGGCAGCCGAGGATGTCGTACACCGCGAGCGCGAGTTCCCTGGCCTGCTCCGCGAGGGGCTCGTCTCCGAGCAGGTGGTACGTGATGCGCTCCAGGTACTCCTCCTTGTTGACGGCGGTGTAGGCCGCGGCCTCCGCCTTTGCGGTAAACGAAACCTCCATTACGCCGACGACCCGGGCCGTCGCTCCGTGGCCGACGATACCCACGGTCACCTCGCGGCCCGGGAGGAAGGTCTCCACTAGCACCGCCTGGCGGCACTGCCGGAGCATGTTTAGGCACGCCGCTGCCAGCTCACCGCGCGAGCGCACCAGCGAGTGCTGGCTCACGCCCTTGGAACTGCCCTCGGCCAGCGGTTTGAGGAAGAGCGGAACGGGCAGGTCCACCGCGTCGGCCTCCTCCGGCGAGCCCACGACCGCGAACCGCGCCGTCGGATAGCCGTGGTCGCGCACGAGCCGCTTGGCCACCCCTTTGTCGAGGGTCACGGCGCACGTGAGAGGGTCGCCGAAGGTGTAGGGCTGGTCGAACAGCTCGCACAGCGCAGGCACCTGGGCCTCCCGCGAGCGCCCCCAGACGCCCTCACAGATGTTGAAGACGAGGTCCCAGCGCTCGCCGCCGACCAGGCGCCGGGCGAGCTCGCCTCCGCGACCGATGCGCTCGACGGTGTGCCCGAGCCCGATGAGTGCATCCTGGAGCCCTGCGACGGTGTCCTCGCTGTCGAACTCCAGCACGTCCTCGGGTGCGAAGCCCGCCCTGAGAAAGTCTTCTTTCAGCTCGTAGCAGAGCCCGATGGAGAGCCCCATCGGCTCAGGCGTGCTCCGGCGGGTCGAAGTATGAGTAGTACTGCCCAGCCCAGTTGCGCAGGTTCACGTGCCCGTTCTCGTACTCCAGGATCGTTTGGGCCTGAATTGGCACCTTCCCGCCCCCGCCCGGAGCGTCGATCGCGTAGGTCGGCACCGCGTAGCCGCTCGTGTGGCCACGCAGCCCGCTCATCAGCTCCATGCCCGCCTGGACGGTGGTCCGGAGGTGGCCGGTGCCGATCACCGGGTCGCACTGGTACAGGTAGTATGGCCGCACGCGGATCCGAAGCAACGCGTGGAAGAGCTCCTTGAGCGACTGCACGTCGTCGTTCACACCCTTCAGGAGCACGGTCTGGGAGCCGAGCGGGATACCACCGTCGGCAAGCAGGTCGCAGGCCCGCCCCACCTCGAGTGTGATCTCGCGCGCGTGGCAGAAGTGCAGGGACAGCCACACACGATGCTTGCGCAGCACGGCCACGAGCTCGGGGGTGATGCGCTGGGGCAGGAAGCAGGGCACGCGCGACCCGATGCGCAGGAACTCGATGTGCGGGATGGCGGAGATACGGCCCAGCAGGTCGTCGAGGCGGTCTTCCGACATCAGCAGCGGGTCACCACCCGAGAGCAGCACGTCGCGCACCTCGGTGTGCTGCTCGAGGTATTCGACGATTGCGTCCAGCCGGCGGGGTAACGGCTCCAGCCCACCCTGGCTGACCAGGCGGGAGCGCGTGCAGTACCGGCAGTACGACGCACAGGTGTCGAGGGCGAGGAGGAGGACACGGTCCGGATACCGGTGCACGAGGCCCGGCACCGGCGAGTCGTGGTCCTCCCCGCAGGGGTCCGTCATGTCGCCTGGCCCGACGAGCAACTCTTCCTCCCGGGGTACGACCTGGAGGCGGATCGGGCAGGCAGGGTCGTCAGGATCGATGAGCTCCGCGAAGTGCGGGGTCACCGCCACCGCGAACTTCTCCTGCGACATGGTGAGACCGCGCCGCTCGGCGGGGGTCAGACGCAGGAGTTCCTCGAACTGCTCGGGCTTGATGAAGCGGTGGCGCATCTGCCAGCGCCAGTCGTTCCAGCGCGCGGGGTCGTAGGATTCGCCAAAGATCCGGCAAATCTCTTCGCGCCGCGCGCTACGTATCAGGGGATCGGCAGGTACAGTGTTTTCCTTCATGGTCTCCTACCTCCGACTGCGGAGGTGTGTTGCTCGTGTGACAGTTCTTCGGGCAAAAGGGGCGCCAGACTCTCTATAGCTTGGTGGTCTGTGGGCCACCCGGTCCGGGCCCGGCAAGGTCGCCCCGAGGGCGGCGGGAGCATGGCTCTCGTCCCCTTAGGCTCGCGTCCCGCCAGAGCGTCGCCGCGGGGCGGCGGGTGTGCCGCGGGCCCCCGTGGCGAGCGATTCCGTGGTGGGAAAAGCAACCGCGGCCGCGCTCGGCGAAACCTCGGGCGGGGCCGCGGAGAGAAGGCTCACGCGGTGGGTACTACTTGGAGGCTGGTCGGATGAGACGTCCGTATCCATCTCGATTCCAAGATAAGGCACAAATCATGGTTGTCAAGGGGGGCCCTTCCGGAGGCCAACTCGAGCGCCCATCCGGCACGTGAAGCGGGCGACCTTGTGGCATGCTGCGCCCGTGTTGGCCACGATCGTGTACGCGGGCGACCGCCTGGTCGCCCTCAACAAGCCCGCCGGCGTGAGCCTCGCCACCAGGCGAGCCGAGCCGCACGCCGCGGTCGCGCGCCTGCTCGCCGCTTTGCCGGAGGCGGAACGATTGCGGTACGGGCTTGCACCCGAGGACCTGCTCCTCGTGCACCGCCTCGACGTCGGTACGTCGGGGCTGGTGGTGCTGGCGAGAGATTTCGAGGCGCATCGCGACCTCGCGCGCGCCTTCGGCGAACGCCGCGTCGCCAAGCTCTACCTCGCGCTGGTGTGGGGGAATCCGAAGCCGCGCGCCGGCCGCTGGGAGTGGCCGCTCGGTCCCGACCGAAGCGATCGCCGCCGAATGCGCGTCGAGCCCACCGGTCGCCGCGCCGTGACGGCCTTCGAACTGATCGCTCGCGCGCCCCACGTCTCGCTCCTACGGCTCAAGCCCGCCACCGGGCGCACGCACCAGCTTCGCGTTCACCTCGCGCACGCCGGCCACCCGATCGTGGGCGACGACCTGTACGGCGGGCCCCGCCACCGGGGCGTCCGCGACAGAACGCTGCGCTCGACTCTGGCGCCCCCCCACCCTTTCCTCCACGCGTGGTTCCTCCACCTCCCCCCAACACCCTCCACCCCTGAATTGATTCTGACCGCTCCGCCCCCTGCGGATTTCGCGGCCGCCCTCGACACCCTGGGCATTCCCCACCCGTCGGTCGAGGAGGATCCGACCCGAGGCCGCGATCGGAGCTAGAATGCGCCAGCTGGAGGAGGCGGTCATGATCGAGGCCATTCGCAAGCATCTCGCCGACAAGGCTTCCCTGCTGGACCACCGGTGTCAGGGCATCCCGAAGTCGTTGCTGCACCTGCCGGGGCCCGACTTCGTCGACCGGGTGCTGGCGCCTTCGGATCGGCCGATCAACGTGTTGCGCGCCCTCGCGTGGCTGTTCCGGACCGGCCGGCTGGCCGGCAGCGGATACCTCTCGATCCTCCCCGTGGACCAGGGCATCGAGCACTCGGGCGCCGCCTCGTTCGCACCCAACCCTGCCTACTTCGACCCCGAGAACATCGTGAAGCTCGCCCTCGAGGGCGGGTGCAACGCGGTCGCCTCCACGCTGGGCGTCCTCGGATCGGTGGCGCGAAGGTACGCACACAGGATCCCGTTCATCCTCAAGGTCAACCACAACGAGACGCTCACCTATCCGCTCACCTACGATCAGACGCTCTACGCCAACGTGGATCAGGCGTTCGACATGGGCGCAGCCGGGGTCGGCGCCACGGTCTATTTCGGATCCGCGGAGTCGCGCCGGCAGATCCAGGAGATCTCAGAGGCGTTTGCCCACGCGCACGAGCTCGGGATGTTCACGGTGCTGTGGTGCTACCTGCGCAACTCGGCGTTCAAGAAGGATGGCGTCGACTACAGCACTGCCGCCGATCTCACCGGCCAGGCAAACCACATCGGGGTTACCATCGAGGCCGACATCATCAAGCAGAAGCAGGCAGAGGCCAACAACGGGTTCAACGCGATCAAGTTCGGCCATACCAACCCGCTCGTCTACGAGAAGCTTGCCACCGACAACCCCATCGAGTGGACGCGCTGGCAGGTGGCCAACTGCTACATGGGCCGCTCCGGGTTGATCAACTCGGGTGGGGCCTCCGGCAAGAACGACCTCGCTCAGGCGGTCGTGACCGCGGTCATCAACAAGCGCGCTGGCGGCATGGGACTCATCTCGGGCCGCAAGGCGTTCCAGAAACCCATGGAGCAGGGTATCGAGCTGCTGCACGCGATCCAGGACGTCTATCTCTGCAACGACGTCACGGTCGCCTGAACCGCGACCCGGAATGAAGAAGCGTGGCCAGCTCTGAGCCCACGGGGAGGCAACGCGTCGCCAGGCCTGCGCGGCAGGAGTGCCTGTGAGCGACCCCCAGTTCGGTCCCTCGCTCACCGTAGTGATCGTCGTCGGGCCCCAACGTGAGCGCTCGGCGCTGGCGCTTGCGTCGGTGCTCTCCCAGTCCATCGCGAGCCACCTCGAGGTTGTGCTCGTCGAGTGCGCGGACGCGGCCACCGCACCGCTCCAGGGGAGCGACCATCCGGCGGTACGTGTCCACCGTCTCCCGGACGGTGGGCACTTCGGGAATGCCCGCGCGATCGCCACGGCGGCGGCCCGCGCCCCTGTGGTTGCCTTTCTCGAGGAGCACACTCGCGCCCTGCCGGGTTGGGCCGAAGCGCTGGTCCACGCCCATCGGGGGCCCTGGGCGGGGGTCGGGTACGAGGTTCACAACGGAAACCCTGGGAGCGGGCGGAGTGACATCAACGCTCTCATGAGCTACGGGCTTTTCTCTCCGCCGCTGGCGCGCGGCGAATCTCGCCTGCTGTCTGGACACAACTGCTCCTACAAGCGCGACGTCTTGCTCTCCTTCGGGGAACGTCTCGCCGATCTTCTCCTCGTCGATAACGTGCTGCAAAAGGTGCTGGTGGCGACGGGCCACCGGCTCTTTCTCGAGCCAGACGCAAAGATCGCCCACCGCAATGAGGTTTCGGCTAGCAGCACCGCTCGGGGCTACGTCGCGTTTCATCGTGCGTTCGGCGCAGCGAGGGCTCGCGAAGGCAACTGGTCGCTGCTGCGGCGCGCGACCTACGTGCTCCTGGCGCCGGCCATCCCGCTGTACTTCATCGCCCACTTCGGGCGCACGCTCCTGCGGCGACGCTCGCCTCACCTCGGCCTGTTCCTCCGAAACCTCCCCTATGTCTACTTCGTTCAGCTCGTGGCGGCGCTCGGCCAGGCGGCTGGCCTGCTCTTCGGGCAGGGCGACAGTCCCCACCGCTTCAGCGTGTTCGAAATTAGCGAACCCCGTCCGCTGCGGGTGCCGGGCGACTGACAACATGAGCGGCGCAGCCGAGTCCGTGCTGCGCAGCGGCCGAGCCTCTCGGCCCGTCGAGGTCTCAATCGTCATGCCGTGCTTCAACAGCGAGCGCACCCTCGCCGGGTGCCTCGATGCACTCCGGAGACAAAGGTTCACCCTATTCGAGATCGTCATGGTCGACTCGAGTCCGGGAGGGGAGTGCGAGGCGATCGTCCGCGAGCGCTACCCCGAGGTGCGTTACGAGCACTCGCCCCGAAAGCTGCTGCCGCATGCGGCACGCAACCGCGGTGCCGAGGCGGCGGTCGGCGAGCTTCTGGTCTTCAGCGACCCCGACACCTACGCCCGGCCGGACTGGGTGGAGAAGCTGGTGGCGCACCATCGCGCCACGAGCCACATCATCGTCGGCGCCCTGGCCTGTTTCGGGAGACAGTGGATCGACCTCGGAAACCACCTCTGCAAGTTTTCAAAATGGCTGCCAGGTGGCGCTCCGCGGTCCGTCGACAACGCACCGACGGCGAACCTCCTCTGCCCCCATGCGGTGTTCGACCGCCTCGGGCGGTTCGACGGCGAGAATCTGCACGGGGACACAACCTTCAGCTGGAAGGCGCGCGAGCATGGGCACGTCCTCTGGTTTGCGCCGGACGCCATCGTGTTCCATCACCACCTCCAGCGGGTGGGGGACGTGGTGCGGGAGCGCCACTCACGCGGCGTCCTATTCGGGGAGCTGCGTGCCGACCTCTGGTCCAACCGGCGATCGAAGCTCCTCCTCTACCTCCTGGTGTCGCTCCTGCCCGTGCGCCTGCTCCGCGTTCTAGCACTCACGGTCGCTCATTGTCGGCGCGGCCGGTGCCTGATCGATCTGGCCGCGACGCATCCGCTCGTCGTCCTCGGCCACGGAGCTGCGCTGCTCGGCGAGAGCAGGGCGTACGCCCGCCGCCTGATTGCCCGGCGCCCTCAAGGTGGCACGTAGGCGATGGGCGACAACGCGCCGCGCGTCCTCGTGATCGCCACCCGGTCGCCGTTCCCGCCCGGGGGTGGCGGTAGCGTGGCGTTGCACGGTCTGCTTCAGGCGCTGCGGGCCGCAGGCGTGGCCGTCCGGGTCGTTGCGCTCCGGCCCCCCGCGCAAACCACCCGAGGATCGCCGTACCCTCTGCGGCTTGTCGACGCAACCCCGAGATCGTGGGTGGGGGTGGTCCCCAGTCTCGCCTCGGGAACGCCGCTGGCGGTCGCTCGCTACCGCCTCTCCGAGCTCGCCGCGGCGCTCGAAGCAGAGATGACGGCGTTCGCGCCGGACGTCGTCCACCTGGAACAGCTCCACCTTGCCTGGTTGCTCTCCCGCCTCGCGGGAAGGGTCCCCGTCGTTTTGCGCCAGCAGAACGTGGAGTCGCTCCTGCTGGCTCGCTTCGGCGGTCTCTTCCCACCGCCGCTCCGGTTCCTGGCCAACTACGAGAGCCGGCGGATCCGCCGCTACGAGAGGTGGGCCTGCGAATCGGCCACTGTTGTGGCGGCGATTTCCGAGCCGGACGCAGCGTCCTTTCGCGCCCTCGCTCCCCGGGCTCGCGTGGAGGTGCTGCCCGCGGCGATCGCCTTCGAGTGTTCACGGCCGCAGCCGCTGCGAGGATCGCCTCCGTTCCTCTGCCTCGGCTCGTTCGACTGGCTTCCCAACCGGGACGGTGCCCGATGGCTGGTCCGCGAGGTGTGGCCGAAACTGAGGCTGCTCGCTCCTCGGGGCGTCCTTCACATCGCCGGGCCCGGCTCGTCCAGCCTTGGGCGCGCCGGCGACCCCTCGATCGAGCGTCACGGGCGCGTGCAGGCCGCCGCTTCTCTCTACGACCCCCGTGCGGTCGTTCTGATCCCCCTGCGCGCGGGGTCGGGGGTGCGGATGCGCCTGCTCGAGGCCTGGGCGGCAGGTGTGCCTGCGGTCGTGTCGCCCCTCGCAGGGGAGGGCCTGGTCACCGGGAACGGGGACGGGGCGCTCGTGGCCGGCACCGCGCAGGAGTTTGCCGCCGCAGCCGCACACCTGGCCGAGGATCCGGACCTGCGTCGGCGAATCGTCGAGAGCGGTAGGGCGAAGGTGGCAGACCATGACTGCGACCGGGTTGCCACCCGCGCTCGACAGCTTTACCTCCAGGCCATCGAGGCGCAGCCGGCCTAGCGTGACGTCGTCAAGCAGCCCAGCGGCGTACCGGGAAGAGCGAGATCAGAACGAAAAACGAGCCCACCAGCGCCGCGCCGGCCACCCACGCCGCTGCGACGACCCCGGTTGCACCCGCCAGCAGAGTGAGCACCCACGCCCCACCCGTGAGAGTCACCGCCCACAGCACCGCTCGAGGGAGGTCCTCTATCCACGGGCGGATTGCCGCCTCCCGCCACAGCAGGTGAGCCAGCGCCGCCCCCCTGACGACGGCCATCACGAGCACGCCGGCAGCCGCACCAGTTGCTCCGAAAGGAGGGATCAGAAGAACCATCGCGAGCAGGCCAGCGCCGAAGGAGCGCACGCTCACACCCGCGGTCAGGCTGGCGCGGCCCAGCGCGATGAGCGCGAGGTCCTTGTAGCCGAACACCGCTTGCACGGCGAGGGCGACCCCCAGCAACCGCAGCACCGGGGTGGCCGGCAGGTACACCTCTCCGAACAACGGTCGGATGACCGTGGCGGGTGCCGCGAGACAGAGGGCCAGGAACGGCCAAAGCAGGGCAAAAATGAAGGTCCTGGTCCGAACGTAGACGCGGACGAACTCGTCACGGCCACCGTGGTGGAGCGCAGCGGTCGCCGCGGGGAGGAAGTTGTGACCGGCGGAGATGTGCACGATCTCGAGCGCCCGGGAGAAGCTGCGCGCGACGCCGTAGTAGCCGACCACCGCAGGTGCTCCGAGTACACCGAGAATGAGCATATCCACCCACTGCGTCAGCTGGCTGAGCAGCTCCATCACGGCGTAGGGGCGCAGGCCCTGCCAGAGGTCCCTGTCCCAGGCATGCTCGCCCTGCCGACGCACCCATCCGCGCAGCACTCCGTAGGCGATGAAACCGAACTCGCCGGCGACAGACCCAATCATGAAACCGAAGGCGATCCACCTGAGTCCGCCCTGCATCATCACCGCGACCCCAATCGCAGCGAGACGCAGCAGCCCGCCCCCGCCATCCCTGATCAGCGGCCGGCCAACGTAGTCGCCGAACCCCCGTGCCACGCCGACCATCGCGAACCCGGGCGCGAGACCCAACGCCACCGGAGCTAGGATCCCGAGGACTCCGCCGAAACGCCCCGCCGCCGGGAGGAAAGCCAGGGCCGCCGCGGCGACGAGCAGCGCTGCCGCAGCGGCGCCACCGCTGGCGGCACCGATGACGAGGGCGCTCCGTCCGCTTATGTGAGCCTCCGCTGTCCGGCCCTTAGCGCGCAGGTCCGCGGCACGACGGCCGGCCGCGGCGGCGAGACCCAAGCTGGCGGCCCCGCCCACGCCCGAAACAAGGGCAACACCAAGCAGGATCAACCCAAGCTCCGCCGGTGTGAGCGCCCGCGCCATGATGATGCGTGCCGCGAGGGTCGTCAGCAGCGCCGCGCCGCTCCCAG
>MEKI01000139.1:0-192 GCA_001766905.1 Acidobacteria bacterium RBG_13_68_16 | reverse complement strand
GGTGCCAGCGGCGAGATCGGCCACGGCCTGATCACGCGCTTCGCCGACGATACGGACCATCAGGTCATCACCCTCGACGTCAAGCCCCTCGAAGCCGACCTGGCGAGGCTCGTCAATCAGGAGTTCATCGGTTCGATCCTGGACATCAGCCTGCTGGAACGCATCCTCTCCGAGTACGAGGTCGACCACGTG
>MEKI01000138.1:3750-5756 GCA_001766905.1 Acidobacteria bacterium RBG_13_68_16 | reverse complement strand
CGGGCGGGATGCCGTAGACACGCTCCGCCCAGGGGCGCACGAACTCGATGCCGCCGCCCGAGACGATGAAGGTCTTGAAGCCGTTCGCCCGCAGGTAGGCGAGCAGCTCCAGCATCGGCTGGTAGACCATCTCGGTGTAGAGCCGCCCGGTCTTCGGATGCTTCGCCGTCGCGATCCAGTTGCCGACGATCCCATCGAACTCCTCGGACGTCATGCCCGCGTGTGTTGCCATGGCCATCTCGACCAGGCCAGGCTCGCCGCCGGCCAGCGCCGCCTTCACGTCGCCCTTGAGAACCGAAGCGAACGGCTCCTTGTCCTTCCACTCCGGGTGCTGCGGCGCGAGCGCCTTGATGCGATCGAAGATGAAGAACGCCTGGAAGTACATCGGCTGCTCGGACCACAGGCAGCCGTCGTTGTCGAACACGGCGACGCGCTCGGCCGGTGGGACGTAGCCGGGCCCGCCCTGGCGCGTCACCGTTTCCACGAATGCGACGACCGACCGTCGGGCCACGCCGTCGTTCCAGCTCGGCAGCGGGTCCGCGGCCGCGAGCGAGGCGGCCCCGCCTGCGGTCAGGGCCGTGAGCAAAGCTCCGGCTAGAGTCCTCGTCATCATGGTCAGCCTCCTGGTCCTGCCGTGCGGCCCCGGGTCGAACGAACCGGGCCGCACCCCGTTCCGGAGGGTGCGACCCGGCGGGACGACTCGACGGTTACTGCTTCGAGCCGGCGGTGACCGCTTCCATCACGCGGTCGAGGTTGAAGCTGCCTGGCTTCTGGCGCGGCGGGAACTCCTTGAAGCTCTGCAGCCACTGGCCGACGTAGGCGCCGGCGGGAGCGATGGTGAACATGTGCTCCAGGTACCAGCGCTGGAAGCCCATGGCGTTCTCGTGCGCGGCGCGCTCGAACGGATCCATCCGCAGGTTGGTGAGCGCGGGGGCGCGCAGCGGCGTGAAGGGCTGCTGCCAGACCTCGAGGCCCTCGGCGTCCTGCTGCAAGAAGGTGACCTTCCAGTTCTCGTAGCGCAGGGCCGCGACGCTGCCATCGTCCGTCCAGTAGATGAACTCCTTGCGCGGCCAGGCCGCCTGGCCCCGCAGCGCCGGCCCGAGGTCGTAGCCGTCGAGGTGGACCTTGTACGTGGTGCCGCCGATCGTCTGGCCCTTGATCAGGTCGGCGGCCACTGTGGTGTTGCCCGCCGCCGCGACGAGCGTCGGGAGCATGTCCTCGTGCGCGCCGATCTCGTTGATCACGGTGCCCGGCTTGATCACGCCGGGCCACTTGATCATCGTGGGGACGCGGTAGCCGCCCTCCCACTGCGTGTTCTTCTCGCCGCGGAACATCGTGGTGCCGCCGTCCGGCCACGTGAACGTCTCGGCGCCGTTGTCGGTCGAGTACATCACGATCGTGTCCTGGTCGAGGCCCAGCTCCTTGAGCTTCGCGAGCACCTGCCCGACGTGGCCGTCGTGCTCGACCATCCCGTCGGCGTAGATGCCGAGGCCGGTCTTGCCCTCGGACTCCGCCTTCAGGTGCGTGAAGATGTGCATACGCGTGGAGTTCCACCACAGGAAGAAGGGCTTGCCGGACTGCTTCGCGCGCGTCATGAAGTCGAGCGCCTTGACGGTGACCTCGCCGTCGATCGTCTCCATGCGCTTCTTCGTGAGCGGGCCGGTGTCCGTGATGCGACCGTCGGAGAAGCTGTGGATGACGCCGCGCGGGCCGAACTTCTTCTTGAGCTCGGGGTTCTTGAAGTAGTCCGGGTTCTCCGGCTCCTCCTCCGCGTTGAGGTGGTAGAGGTTTCCGAAGAACTCGTCGAACCCGTGGTTCGAGGGCAGCATCTCGTCGCGGTCGCCGAGGTGGTTCTTGCCGAACTGGCCCGTCACGTAGCCCTGCGCCCGCAGCAGCGTCGCGATCGTCGGGTCTTCCTTCTTCATGCCCTCGGGGGCGCCCGGCAGGCCGACCTTGGTGAGACCGGTGCGGATGGGCGACTGCCCGGTGACGAACGCGGCGCGGCC
>MEKI01000138.1:2469-3717 GCA_001766905.1 Acidobacteria bacterium RBG_13_68_16 | reverse complement strand
GAGCGCCGCGACGAGCCCGGCCACGAACGTATTCGAACGGTTCATCGATACTCCTCCCCCACTGGGTCTGCTGATTGTGGCTCGCATCAGAACAGGAACGACAGGAAGACCTGGAAGCCCTTGTAGTTGACATCGCCGCCCAGGACGGCTCTCATCGCTCTTGTCTCCTCGGCTGGGTGTCCGCTGCCGGCGTTTGGTACGCGTCGGCGCCTCACGGTACTCAACCCGCCTTGATCGCCCGGACCTCCGCGGCGCGTTCGTCGACGGGGATCGTGGGTAGTTCGCCCTTGGTCTTGACCGGCAGGCTGCGGAGGTGATCCATGATCGCCTGCCATTCCTTGATCTCGCGGACAGCACCGCTCCCCGCCACGGTGGCGACACTGCCCTTGTCCGTCGTGCCTGCGGGCGCTAGCAGGTAGGGCGTGCCGTTGCGGGGGTCGTCGAGTGCCTCGACCTTCGACTTGAGCGGCTGGCCATCCTTGTTCTTGGGGACGAGGGGCAGCTTGCCCTTGGTGTACTTCGGGATGGCCACGACGATCATGGCGAGCATCGTGGGGCAGGTGAGGCTGTACAGGCGCCCGTCCCTTCCGGTGATGTCGATCGGTCGGTAGCCGCTATCGAGGTTTCCCATTTCGATCGCCGTCACGACGTCGAACTTCGGTCGCGAGGGGTCGTAACGGAACCTCATGCCCGAGCTACGGGGGAAGTACTCGCCGGGGTGGGCCGGGCTGTCCACGAGCAGAAACTCGAGTAGATGCTTCAGCTCCTGGCCGGTGAAGTAGCCGGTCACGAGGGAGCTGCCGGCCGTCGGGTCGATCACACCGGAGCCGAGTGGCGCGACGGCGAACACGTCGTAAACCGTTTGCACGCCGGACTTCCCCCGTTTCAGGGCGGCGCGCATCATTCCGTTGGCGGTGAATCCGATGTCGGCCTGTGTCGCCTTTCTGAAGGAGTCGGTGACGAGGTTGGCGAGGAGCGTGCCGGCACCGATGTCCGTGAAGGTGTTCGGCAGGTCCCGGGGCGCCACCGCGAGAGGCTGATCGATGCTGTAGCCGCGCGAAGCGAACACCGCCCCGGTGACCGACTTCTTGAGAATATCGATCTCGCCGGCAATAGCTCGGTCGCCCATGATGCTGTCGTCGACCGGGTAAAGCCGGTAGGACTCGACCTTCAGTGTGGCGCCGTCCAGCGAAATCACCAGCTCGCCGAGGTTCTGTCCTTCCTTCCCGATCTGGACCACCGGCGTGT
>MEKI01000138.1:351-2446 GCA_001766905.1 Acidobacteria bacterium RBG_13_68_16 | reverse complement strand
AACCGCACCGCCACTGGTATAGATCTGGGCTTCCTTGCCGAGCACCCCGAAGAGCCCGAAGCGAATACCGCCGCGCTCGATCACGTGGTGGCGGCGGATCAATCCCTCCCTGGTCAGACGCTTGAGGTCCGTTAGCGTCGCGTCGTCCTTCGAGAAGTCGAAGTTCGAGGCGACCACCGCCGGTATATGGCCCGCTTTGGCGGCCACGGTGATGGCCTTGCCCAGGCCGTCGGGCCCGAGATCGGTCTCATGGTTGCCGAAAGTGGCAGCGTCATAGCCCATCCGGCCCATCAGCTGCAGCTCGCCGCCGATCTCTCGGCTGGCGGCGGCAAACGGGGTCCCCATGCTGTAATCGCCCGCGTCGAGCACCAGCACGGGACCCTGACCCTGGCGCGCTTCCTTCCGCTTGGCGATGAGAGCGCCCATGCGTGCGTACCCGCCTCGCGTCGTGTCGTCGTTCAGGGTGAACGGCGTGTAGTCCGCGGCTGGACCCATGCCGATGAAAGCCGAGTGCATGTCGTTGGTGTGCAGGATGGTGAAGGTCCTTGTCCCACCTGCTGCCGCTGCCAGAGGCGCCGCCAGGATCGTCGCCCCGACCGCTGCGGAGCCAGCCAGGAAATCGCGGCGCGAGAAGGCGTCGTCTGACAACAGCGTCGTCGGCTCGTCCACTGCGTCGGCGGGTTGGTGGCAGGGTGTTTTCATTGCTCGCTTCATGCTGTCCTCACTCTACCCTCTCGTTCCCAATCGCCTGGGCCATGTTCTAGTTCCCGACGCTTCGCAGCTGCTCTTCGATCTTCGACAGGTTGAAGGAGCCGGGGCTCTGGCTGGGCGGGTACTCCTTCATGGTCATGAGGAACTTCGCGGCCAGCGCCTGGATGGGCACGACGACGAACGGACGATCGAGGAACCAGTCGTTGTAGGTGTTCGAGTTGTGCTGGGCCTTTTCGAACGGGTCGCGACGCAGGTTGAAGAGCAGGGGGACGCGCAGCTCGACGAAGGGCTCGCGCCACACGCCGAAGGCCTCGCCGCGGTTCTCCAGGAAGACCACCTTCCAGTCCTGATAGCGGGCGGCCACGATCTGGCCGTCGTCGTTCACGTACCAGAACTCGTTGCGGGGCGACTCCTTGACCTTGCCGCTGAGGTAGTCGAGCCGGTTGTAGCCGTCGACGTAGTTCCGGTAGTGGCGGCCGTTGATGTCGGCGCCCTTGAGGAGCCTCTCCTTGATGTCGGGCGCACCGGCCGCGGCGGCGAAGGTGGGCAACCAGTCCTCGTGAGACACGATGCCGTTGAGCGTCACCCCCGCCGGGAAATGGCCGGGCCAGCGGACGAAGGTCGGCACCCGATAGGCACCTTCCCAGTTCGAGTTCTTCTCGCCGCGGAACGGTGTCGTGCCTGCGTCCGGCCACGTGTTGTAGTGCGGGCCGTTGTCGGTGGAGTACATGACCAGGGTGTCGCTGGCCAGGCCCAGCTCGTCGATGAGCTTCAGCAACTCGCCGACGTGCATGTCGTGCTCGACCATGCCGTCGCTGTACTCGTCCTGCCCGGAGACTCCGCGGTGCTCGGCCTTGACGTGGGTGCGGAAGTGCATCCTCGTGCCGTTCCACCAGCAGAAGAAGGGCTGCCCGGCCCTGGCCTGGCGCTGGATGAAGTCCTTCGCGGCGGCCACCGTCTCGTCGTCGATGGTCTCCATGCGCTTCCGGGTGAGCGGACCGGTGTTCTCGATGGTCTGGCCCCCCTTGCCGTCGGCCTTGGACCGGATCACGCCCCGCGGACCGAACTTCTTGAGAAACTCGGGGTTCTTCGGGTAGTCGAGGTTCTCCGGCTCTTCCTCGGCGTTGAGGTGGTAGAGGCTGCCGACGAACTCGTCGAAGCCGTGCAGGGTGGGCAGGTGCTCGTCGCGGTCGCCCTGGTGGTTCTTGCCGAACTGGCCGGTGGCGTAGCCCTGGCCCTTGAGAACGGTCGCCATGGTCACGTCGGTCTTCTGCCAACCCTGGGCGGCGCCGGGCAGGCCGACCTTGGTCATCCCCGAGCGAACGGGCACGGAGCCGCTGATGAACGCCGCGCGGCCGGCGGTGCAGCTCTGCTGAGCGTAGTA
>MEKI01000138.1:0-309 GCA_001766905.1 Acidobacteria bacterium RBG_13_68_16 | reverse complement strand
CGGCGTCTGGTACCCCATCATGCCGCGGTTGTTGTGGCTGATGTTCCAGGTGCCGATGTCGTCGCCCCAGATCACCAGGATGTTCGGCTTCTTCGCCGTGGCCTGCGCCAGGGCGGGCGACGCGGCGCCGGTCGCGACGACGAGCGCCACGGCGAGCCCGCGCAGAAGCGTTCTCGAACGGTTCATCGATACTCCTCCTTTGCTCCGGCCTTCGTTGTCCCGCATCAGAACAGGAAGGTCAGGACGACCTGGAAGCCCTTGTAGGTAATCTCGCCACCCAGCTGGCTGACGAGGATCCCGCGGTCGTAG
>MEKI01000137.1:100764-111324 GCA_001766905.1 Acidobacteria bacterium RBG_13_68_16 | reverse complement strand
TGATGCGAAGTCTCACGCGAACTTTTCTGACCTTGCTTGCCTGCGCCCTGCTGGCGGCACCGGCGCTCGCCCAAAACCCCACCGGAACGCTGGGCGGCCGGGTCACCGACGGCAAGGAGGCGCTTCCCGGAGTCGCGGTGACGCTCACCTCGCCGAGCCTGCAAGGCATACGGACGGTCTACACCGAGGTCAGCGGCGACTACATCTTCAAGTTCCTGCCGCCCGGCGAATATAAGGTCAACTTCGCGCTCGAGGGTTTCCAGACCATCGACACCACCGTACGCATCTCCGCCGCCCAGAAGCTCCCCCTCGACGCGGTGATGCCGGTTGCCCAGGTCAAGGAGGAGGTCGTCGTCATCGGCAGCCAGGAAACCGTGTCGACGACGCCGCAGGCGGCGGTGACCTATGACAGGGACCTGATCCAGGCGCTCCCGGTCGTCAACCGCACAATTGCGGCGATCGCCAACCTCGCACCCGGCGTGACCAACAACGGCCCGCGCAACGGCATCACCGTGTCGGGCTCGCAGTCGTACGAAAACCTCTTCCTGGTCAACGGGGTAGTCGTCAACGAGAATCTCCGCGGCCAGGCGCAGGACCTCTACATCGAGGACGCCGTGGAGGAGACCACGACCTCGCTGTCGGGGGTCTCTGCCGAGTACGGCCGCTTCTCGGGCGGCGTCATCAACACCCTCACGAAGTCCGGGGGCAACACCTTCCACGGCTCGGTGCGCGACAACCTCGCAAACGACTCGTGGAGGGCCAAGACCCCTCTCACGACCAGCCGCGAGGACAAGATCAACAACACCTTTGAAGCCACACTTGGCGGCTTCGTCATGCGCGACAAGCTCTGGTTCTTCACCGCCGGCCGCTCGTTCAGCTGGGACCGAGTGGATCAGACGTACAACCTCGAACCGTACACGTACTCGCAAGACGACACGCGCTACGAGGGGAAGCTCACGTTCTCGCCGGCCCCGGCCCACCGGCTGATCGGCTCCTACATGTCGAGGGCCACCAAGGAAACGAACTACTCGTTCCGTACGACCCCGGCCGAGCTATCCACCGTCGACACGGGACGCGAGCTGCCGTACTCGCTCCTCGCGCTCAACTACACCGGCGCCCTGACCGACAATCTCTTCCTGGAAGGCCAGTACTCGAAACGTGACTTCGCTTTCGTGGGCTCGGGTGGTGACGCAGCGCCCGGCGACCGCGTCAACGGCACGAACATCAGCTACTGGTTCGGGACCATCTACGATGCGGGGAGCCCCGCGTTTTGCGGCTCCTGCGGCGACGAGGACCGGAACAACGAGAACTACCTCCTGAAGGGGTCCTACTTCCTCTCGACGAACAACGTCGGCTCCCACGACATCGTCTTCGGCTACGACACGTTCAACGACATCCGCCTCAACAACAACTACCAGTCGCCGTCCAATTTCCACTTCTTCGTTTACGAGGCCGACCCCACCTACGGGCCAAACGGGCAGCTCTACCCGATGATCAACGGCTACATCGAGATGGACTACTGGCCGATCTTCCGCCTCTCGAAGGGCACCAACTTCAAGACCAACTCGGTGTTCGTGAACGACACCTGGCGTCTCTCGAACCCCGTTACGCTCAACCTCGGCCTGCGCTACGACAAGAACGACGGCAAGAACTCCGTCGGTGAGACGGTCGCCAGCGACTCGGCCGTCTCACCCCGCTTCGGCGCCAGCTGGGAGATCAACGACAGTTGGCTGCTGCAGGCTAGCTACGGCCGCTATGTGAACGCCGTTGCCAACAACGTCGCCGACCGCTCCGGCGGCGGCGTGCCCTCGTGGTTCGGCTACCAGTACACGGGCCCGCCGATCAACGCCGAGTGCGACGCCGACGGTGCGAACTGCACGTTCGTTCCCCAGTACACCACGTTCGAGACGATCGCGAAGATGTTCGAGTGGTTCGATTCGGAAGGCGGCCTCGCCAACACCAGCCTGTGGTACGACTCCCCGCAGATACGTGGCGTAAACGAGATCGTGAAGGACCTCAAGTCTCCGTACGCCGACGAGTACACCGTGGGCGTGACCAAGAGGCTTGGCGCCAGGGGCATGGTCCGCGCCGACTACGTCCACCGCACGTTCGGCGACTTCTACGCCACGAGGCGAGATCTGACCACGGGCACCGTCGAGGCGACCGTCGACCTCGCCCCCGGCGTGCAGATCACCCAGGAGTTCGACCGAGGCTACGTGGTCAACGACAACAATCTCCTGTCCCGCAAGTACGACGGGCTCCACATGCAGTTCAGCTACCGGTGGAACGACACGTTCAACCTGGGGGGCAACTACACGCTGAGCCGCACCCGCGGCAACTGGGACGGTGAGACCTCGGGCTCGGGCCCAATCACCAGCCAGGTGCTCACCTACCCGGAATATCTCGACGTGAAGTGGTTCGCACCCGAGGGTGACCTCCTTACAGACCAGCGCCACAAGGTTCGCCTGTGGGGGGTTTGGACGGTCCTCTCCACCAAGCACCACAGCCTGACCGCGAGCGTGATGGAGAGCGTCAACACCGGAACCCCGTACGGCGCACTCATCACCAACGCGAGGGTCGCCGCGTACGTGCAAAACCCCGGCTACCTCACACCACCGACAACGAACACCTACTACTTCACCGCCCGCGACGCCTACCGCACCGACACCATCACTTCGACCAACATCTCGCTCAACTACTCGTTCAAGATGCAGATGGGCACCACCGCACTCGAGGTGTTCCTCCTGCCCGAGATGATCAACGTGTTCAACCAGCGCGGCGTGTGGAACCCCGACACGACCGTTCGCCGCCTGTCCACCTTCGACCCGTTCACCTCCACCCCACGCGAGTGCCCGCAGGGCCAGACCGGCTGCACCGGCTACAACTGGCAGAAGGGATCCAACTTCGGCAAGCCCGTCGCCAAGGAGGACTACCAGCAGCCGCGCACGTTCCGGTTGTCCGTCGGCGTCCGCTTCTAACCAAGATCACCACTCCAGGAGCTCGCGGCGCCCCGCTTTCGAGCGGGGCGCCGCTCTGTTTCTCGTACCACAACACCCGGTAGGGCGTTCCCGGGAGGTGCTCGCGACGCCCGGTGTTCAGATTTGTGGATGTTCCATACACGAGATTGGACCTCATTATCTGTGCGTTTGCTGACGCCAGCCCCGAACCTGGCACCGGAATTGCTCATCATGCGGCGTGGGATCGGCCCACTGCCCAGGTTCGAATCCTCGGAAAGGGGTGCACTACCGCACGCGTTTGGGCGTAGTACAAGGGTTAACCTGAAACACTCCCTGCGCACAAGAGAAGTCGAGAGCGCAGCGCCCCCCGCAGCCGAATGGCGCTAGTGGCCACGGGCTCACAACGCCAACCCGGTGTACCAGAAGTTGCCGCCGCGAAGCGGCACGGAAAGGGGAGTATATGGTCAAGAATTTCTCGAAAATACTGCTGACTGTTACCAGTTGCATCTTGCTCGCGATGCCGGCCCTCGCACAAAACCCCACAGCGACGCTCGCCGGACACGTTACGGACGGTTCCTTGGCGTTGCCGGGTGTCACGGTCACCGCGTCATCGCCCAACCTCCAGGGGACCCGGACCGCCACAACCTCGGTTGAAGGCGACTACATCTTCAAGTTCCTGCCCCCGGGCGAGTACAGACTCAGGTTCGAGCTGCAGGGTTTCCAGACGCTCGAGACCACTGTGAAGCTCTCCGCCGCGCAGACCCAGGAGCTCAACGCCACCATGCCCCAGGCAGGGGTCGCGGAGGAGGTGACGGTGGCAGGGTCGCAGGAGACGATCTCCATCGGCACGACTGCCTCCACGACGTACACCAACGATTTCGTCAACAAGCTCCCCATCCCCCGTGACCTCGAAAACTCGGTGCTCCTGTCGCCCGGGGTCAACGCCAACGGTCCGGGCGGTGCCATCACGATCTCTGGGGCACAGTCGTACGAGAGCCTGTACCTCGTCAACGGCGTCGTCGTCAATGAGAACCTCCGCGGGCAACCGCTCGACCTCTACGTCGAGGACGCGGTGCAGGAAACCACGACCTCGACCTCGGGGATCTCGGCAGAGTACGGCCGCTTCGCGGGTGGCGTCGTGAACACCCTCACCAAGTCCGGCGGCAACGACTTCCACGGCTCGGCGCGTGTCAACTTCGACAACGACACGTGGACCTCCAAGTCCCCGCTCACCGTGACTCAAGAGGACAAGGTCAACGAAACGTACGAGGCAACACTGGGCGGCTACATCTTCAAGGACAGGCTGTGGTTCTTCGTCGCCGCCCGCGACCGCAGCACCGAGAACGCGAGCCAGACGTTCTTCACCAACATCCCGTACACCGCGACCGAAAAGCTTACCCGCTACGAAGGCAAGTTCACGCTCTCGCCGACCCCCAATCACCGATTCGTGGCGTCGTACATGACGCGCGAGTCCCAGGACGGAAACTACGGCTTCACTCCGTTCATGGACCTCGAAAGCATCTACGACCGCAAGGAGCCGGAGGACCTCGGCGCCTTCAACTACACCGGCGTGCTTACCCCCAACCTCTTCGTCGAAGGGCAGTTCTCGCAGCGCCACTTCAAGTTCCAGGACTCCGGCAGCCGCTACACCGATCTTGACCGCGGCACCGTGCTCCTGGACGGAAACCTCGGTGCCTACTATCACTCGCCGGTGTTCTGCGCGGTGTGCGCGGGTTCCGACGAGAAGCGCGACAACCAGGACATCCTCGCCAAGGGATCTTGGTTCCTCTCGACTGCGGGGATGGGTTCGCATGACATCGTGTTCGGCGTGGACCGCTTTGAGGACAAGATCGACGTCAACAACTACATCTCCGGCAGCGGCTACTGGCTCCAGGACGACAACATCATTCTCCGCGACGGGACGATCTACCCGCAGTTCTTCGGTGGCTCGTTCGGGTCGTTCGTCATCAGCTGGCCGATCTACTCATTCTCCGAAGGTAACAACTTTCGCACCGACTCGGTGTTCGTCAACGACAAGTGGCGCCTGAACAACAACTGGTCGTTCAACCTCGGCGTGCGCTACGACAAGAACCACGGCGAGGACGCGGACGGAAACATCGTCTCCGATGACCACAAGGTAAGCCCGCGCATGGGTGTCACCTTCGATCCGTTCGGCGACAGCTCGTGGCAGTTCGATGCCGGCTACGCCAAGTACGTGACCGCGCTCGCCAACAGCAACAACATCGCCACCGCAGGCGCCCAGGCCGGCACGCCCTCGATCCTCGTCTATCTGTACAACGGCCCCGACATCAACCCCGATCCCAACGCCCCCACCTTGCTCACTCAGAGCCAAGCGATCGCACAGGCATTTGCCTGGTTCAACTCGCTCACGCAGGCGGAACAGAACGCGCTGTTGGTCCAGGCCACTATTCCGGGCTTCGGAATCAAGATCCCGCGCTCGCTCGCCTCGCCGAGCGCCGACGAGTGGACGCTGGGCTTCACCAAGCTCCTCGGAACCGCGGGCCAGGTGCGCGTGGACTACATCAACCGCCAGTTCCACGACTTCTACGTCAGCCGCATCGACGAGACCACCGGCCAGGTGGTCGACCCCAACGGCATCCCCGCCGACCTCACGTACATCGAGAACAACGACGATGTCTTTCGCAAATCGTACGACGCGGTCCAGTTACAGGGTTCCTACCGTGTTGGCGCGAACCTGACCTTTGGCGGGAACTACACCTGGTCGCACCTGCGCGGCAACTTCGTTGGCGAGAACCTCGGCTCCGGCCCGATCCCGCCCACCGACCTGCAGTACCCCGAGTACCACCAGCAGTCGTGGTACAACCCTGACGGCGACTTGCCGACCGACCAGCGCCACCGCACGCGCGTTTTCGCGGTGTGGGACATCCTGGGCACCAGGCACAACCGGCTTTCGGCCAGCCTGCTGCAGGCTTTCGACTCCGGTCTCCCCTATGGCGCCGCTTCGACGGCCGGCATCATCATTCGCCCGTACGTGACCAACGCACCCGAATACGTCGCCCCGCCAGGCGCCGTCAACTACTGGTTCACCGCGCGTGACAAGTACCGCACCGACAACATCTACAGCACCGACATCGCGCTCAACTACGCGTTCAAGATTCCGGCGTTCGGCGAGAGCGTCGAGCTCTTCATCTCGCCCCGTGTGACCAACGTGTTCAACCGGCAGGGCGTCATTAACGTCAACACCACCGTCTACACCGCGGCCAACCCCGGCCGGGGCCTCTCACCTTTCGACCCGTTCAACACGGCAAACCCGGTCGAGTGCCCGCAGGGTGCGTCCGCGTCGCAGTGCTCGACGATGGGCGCCAACTGGCAGAAGGGCCCCGATTTCGGAAAGCCGCTGACCGCCACCACAGGGGCAACCTACCCGTTCCCGAACGGGGACTACCAGGTGCCGCGCACGTTCGTGATTTCTGCCGGCGTGCGCTTCTAGTCTGATTCGCCGCAGTGAAAGGCAAGGGCCCCGGCCTCGCGGTCGGGGCCCTTCCCTCTTCCTTGTCCGTGCAGATGGCAGTGGGCCTGTTGACCCTAGGGCGCTGCCGGCCGGCCAACCGTGAGCGAACGCAGACGCGGGTGGTCCCGCAGCGGCGCCCACCTGGGATCGAGCCACACGAGGGGGGCCGCGTTCGGGTGGGTCGGCGTCGTGAGAAGGCGCTCCACCAGCCGGGCGGCGGCCTCACGGTCTCCGGTCATGAGGTGGATCCTGGCGAGCGTGGCAACCGCGAACCCGGCCCGGATCGAGTCCTTCGACTGGGGACAGATCGCCAGCGCCCGCTCGGCCTCGCGGAGGGCATCGCCCCGCCGGCCGAGGCCCGCGTACGCGAGCCCGAGCGCACTCGGAACCCTCGGGTCCTCGGGCCGCCTGCGCGCTTCCGCTTCCAGGACGGCACGGGCACCGTCGTAGGCGTTGTACGCCTTCTGGTGCTCACCCATGAGCTCGTAGACATCGGCCTCCATCAGCGACCTCGGGTAGAAGTTGAACTGGAGCGCGCACGTCTCTCCAGGGAGAAACTCCAGCTTTTTCAGCGCCTGCGCGTACTCGCCCTCGCACATCTCCTGAACCCACCACGCGAACGCAACAGACGAACGCTGCAAGGTCGGCATCTTTGCGAGTTCTTCGTGAGCCTCGGACAGCGACCCCGTCCACAACAACCGGTTGAGCGAACGCCACTCGAACGCGGTGTGCTGGTCCGGGGTGAGCTCGGCCGACTGCGACAGGTACCGGTCCGCCTCCTTGTAGCGCCCGAGGAACATGTCAGTGATGCCGATCTCGTTGTCCAGCGAAGAGTCCCTGGGCGAAAGCTCAAGGGCGCGAACGAGGGCATTGCGGGCCTCAGCGAACCGCCCGAGCCGACGCAGGACGTAGGCACGCCACGCCAGGGTCACCGACGTCGGCCCGGACGTCCGTTCGGCGTTGTCCACCTCCGCGAGCGCCTTCGCGGCATTCATCTCGAGGAAGTAGCTGTAGGTCGCGATGGCGAGGTGCGTTTCGGGGTCGTCGGGGTCCAGCGCGACCGCGCGGTCGAGGGCGTGTCTTGCCGCCGACCGCCGCTCCTCAGTGCGGTCGAAGCCGTAGTGGTAACTCCTGCCGTCGGCGGTGGCAAGCGCTCTCCACGCCGCGGCGAAACCGGGGTCCAGTTCGACCGCGCGCTCGAACATCGTCGAGGCCATGCGCTGGGCTTCCTCACCCTCGGACAAAGTCGCATAGCGAAGGCCACGGAGGTACATCTCGTAGGCCTCCGGGCTTGACGTCGGAGGGCGCCCGGCGGAGTCGCGTTCCCCGTGGCGGAGCCTGAGATCGAGTTGTTGGGCCACCTTTTCCGCAATGTCGGTCTGCACCGCAAAGACATCATTGACGACACGGTCATAGACATCCGCCCACAGATGGGTGTCGTCGGCAACGCGGATGAGCCGCGGGATGATGCGGACGCGGGCCGCGCCGGCACCGCTCCTGTCCCAGCGGATGGTTCCTGCCAGCAGGAAGTCCACCCCGAGTTCCTGCGCGATCTGCCTGGTCGACTTGGTGGTCCTCGCATACTGCGCTGCGCTGGTGCCCGCGATGACTGAGAGCCCGCTCACCCTCGCGAGCCGCCCGCTAATCTCGTCGGTCATGCCAGCGGCCAAGTGTTCGTCCTCCGGGGGCCCAAGGTTCTCGAAGGGAAGGACCACCAGCTTCTTCGGCGCCGCCCCCACCGGTTTCCCGGGCGCCACCCCACGGAAGCGCAGCACCGACGCGACCGCCGCGACAAGCACGAGACCGCCTAGGACCGCGAGCCGGATTCGCCACACCCGCCACCCCGCTCGCGGCGGCTCGGTGACCGGTGCAGGCGTGGAAGCCTGGCTTGCCCGCACCACCGGTGCGACCAGCCGGTACCCGCGTTTGGGAATTGTCTCGATGTACCTGGGCTGCTGCGCCTCGTCGCCCAGCACCTCGCGCAGCTCGAACACGGCCCGGGAGAGCGCCGAGTCGGCAAGGAACTCCTTCGCCCACACCGCCTCGACCAGCTCTTCCTTGGAAACCACCTCGCTGCCGTGCTCGGCCAGGTGCACCAGCACATCCATCACCTTGGGGCGCACGTGAACGACGCTGTCCTCGCGCGAGAGCTGGTTCAGGCTGGGACGGACCAGCCAATCGCCCAGACGGAATTCTCCGTTCCGGGAGGCCTCTCCCGCACCGTTGAACACGTCTCAAGATACGTTTCGGAATGGCAAAGGTTCGCGCGGTTCCCGCGCGGAGCGCCAACGAGACCTTCCCTGTGGTATTTTTCACATCCTCGGAGGGACGATGCGCGAAGCCGTCCATAAACTGTGGCCCGAGTTGGAGTGGATCGCCGACACCGAACTCCGCACCAAGGTCGCCGACACCTGGGTGAAGGCGCTCGAGCGCTCGCCCCTCCGGCCCGAGGACCTGCAGCACATTCCGTTTACGTTGTTGGTTCCCGACTGCCCGGTCACCTTCATCCAGCACAAGCGCTGTGTCGTCCACATCGCGCGCTCCGCGGCCCAGGCCATGACGGAGTTCATGGGCCACGCACTGCCGGTGGACATGGACACGGTGATCGCCGGTGCGATCCTCGCCGATGTGGGCAAGCTCCTCGAGTACGAGAAGGCGGGCGGGAAGGCCGTGCAGTCGGAGCGCGGGAAGCTCCTGCGCCACCCGTTCACGGGCGTGGCGCTTGCCATGGAGGCCGGCGTTCCCGACAGGGTCTGCCACATCATCGCGGCCCACGCCGACGAGGGGAACCTCGTGAAACGCTCCACGGAGGCGTACATCGTTCATCACGCCGACTTCATGAGCTTCCTGCCGCTCAAAAACCTCGCCACGTGACTGGAGGCTCACCCATGCCCGAAACGACGGAGAAGATTACTGCCCCCATGGCCCGCTGGGCCGCCACTCTCGCGTACTCGGACCTCTCGCCTGCCGCGGTGGGCGAGGCCAAGAGGTTCCTGCTCGACTCGCTGGGCTGTGCCCTCGGGGGCTACCTGCAGCGCGACGTCAAGATCGCGCTGGCGGTCCTGGACGAGACGGCGGGACGGGGCCCGGCCACAGTGATCGGCACGGGCAAGAGGCTCGACCCGGTTTCCGCCTCCCTCGCCAACGCCCTCATGGTGCGCGTGATGGACTACAACGACATTTACTGGAAGCAGGATCCCTCCCACCCCTCCGACATCATCCCCGCGGCGATCGCGTGCTGCGAGCGGGCCGGCGGCGACGGCCGCGAGCTGATCGTGGGCATCGCGCTCGGCCACGAGTTCGAGCAGCGCCTCTGCGAGGCCGCCTTCCCCGGCATCCGCGAGCGCGGCTGGCACCATGCGACCCTCACCGCGTTCGTCTCGCCGATCGTCGCGGGGCGCGCCCTGCACCTCCCCTGGGAACAGATCCAGCACGCCATCGGCATCTCCGCCAGCCACCACGCAACGCTCGGCGCAGTCACCGCCGGCAAGCTCACGATGATGAAGAACACCGTGGACCCGATGGCGACACAGTCTGGCGTGCTGGCGGCGCTCCTGGCCGAGCGCGGCTACACCGGCCCCGAGCACGTCATCGACGGTAAGGAAGGGCTGGTCCGCTGCCTTGGCCCCGACTGGAAGCTCGACGTTCTCACCGAGGGCCTCGGCGCGTCGTGGAGAATCACCCAGTGCGGCATGAAGGCTTTCCCGACGGAGGCCCTTACCCACGCGCCAATCTCCGCGGTGTTGGACCTGGTCAACGAGCACAACCTGGCTCCCCACCAGATCACCAAGGTCCACATCCGTTCCCTCGCGCGTGCCGCCGACATCCTCGCAGACCCCTCCAAGTACGACCCCCGCAGCAAGGAAACCGCCGACCACTCGCTCCCCTACGTGATCGCCGCCGCCATCGTGGACCGCCAGGTGACCCCTCAGCAGTTCACCGAGGCGAAGATCAACGACCCGGCCATTCGCGCCCAACTCCGCAAGGTCGAGGTGGTGGCCGACGCCGAGATCGAGAAAGTGTTCCCTGTGCTCCAGCGCGTGGTCGTAACGATCCACACCGCAGGCGGGCAGCAGTTCACGCGACAGCTCGACTACCCCAAGGGCGATC
>MEKI01000137.1:94720-100736 GCA_001766905.1 Acidobacteria bacterium RBG_13_68_16 | reverse complement strand
CCTACTTCGGGATATGCTGGAGGTAGGTATGGGTCAAACGATCGTCGAGAAGACCGCGCAGGCGCACATGGCGGAGGGGCCGGACCGACCTCTGCGGCCGGGGGACTTCCTTTCGATCCGGCCGCGGCACGTGATGACCCACGACAACACATCGGCCGTGATCTCCAAGTTCAAGGCGATCGGGGCCGCCACCCTCGCCGACCCGCGCCAGCCGGTTTTCGCCCTCGACCACGACATCCAGAACACATCCGACGAGAACCTTAGCAAGTACCGGAAGATCGAGGCGTTCGCCAAGGAGCGCGGGGTGGACTTCTTCCCCGCGGGTGCCGGGATCGGCCACCAGATTATGGTGGAGCAGGGGTACGTGACGCCTGGGTCGTTCGTGGTCGCGTCCGACTCCCACTCGAACATGTACGGGGCCCTCGGCGCGGTGGGCACCCCGGTCGTGCGCACCGACGCGGCGGCGATCTGGGCTACGGGTGAGTTCTGGTGGCAGATCCCGCGCACGGTGCAGGTCGTCCTGACCGGCACCCTGAAGCCGGGGGTCAGCGGCAAGGATGTGATCATCGCGCTTTGCGGCATCTACAACAAGGAGGAGGTTCTCAACGCCGCGATCGAGTTCGGAGGTCCAGGGGTGGTGGGGTTGTCAATGGACGCGCGCCTGGCGATCGCCAACATGTCCACCGAATGGGGGGCGCTCGTCGGGTGGTTCCCTGTCGATGAGGTCACCCTCGCGTACCTCAACGGCCGCCGCCAGCACCTGGCCTCGCGCGGCATCGACCGGATTTCACCGCAGGACCTGAAGCGCTGGGCCTCCACGCCGCCGGCGCCCGACCCTGATGCCGCCTACGCCGCGCGCATCGAGCTCGACCTCGGCGACGTGACGCCCGGAGTCTCGGGACCCGACACGGTGTTCGTGACGGAGACCATCGCCGCGATCGCGGGAAGGAAAGTCCGGATCCACAAGGCGTACCTGCTGTCGTGCGTAAACTCCCGTCTCGAGGACCTCACCGAGGCCGCCCGTGTCCTGAAGGGCACGAAGGTCGCGCCGTCCGTGAAGCTCTACCTCGCAGCCGCCAGCGCAGAGATTCAGGCGGAGGCGGAAAGGTGCGGCGTATGGCAGGTGCTGCTCGAGGCCGGCGCCATCGCCCTGCCTCCCGGGTGCGGAGCGTGCATCGGCCTCGGCCAGGGGGTCCTGGAGCCTGGCGAGGTAGGGATCTCGGCGACCAACCGCAACTTCAAGGGCCGCATGGGCTCACGCGACGCCGCCTGCTACCTGGCGAGCCCCGCGGTCGTGGCGGCGTCCGCCGCCGCAGGGTTCATCACCGCGCCGCAGAGCTGGAAGGCCGGCGCCCCGTCCAGGCGCTGGACCCAGCCGGCGCCTCCCGCCCCCGCGAGCGAGAAGGTGGCGATCCTCGAGGGCTTCCCCGAGAAGCTCGCGGGCCGCCTAATCTTCCTCCCTCAGGACAACCTCAACACCGACGGGATCTACGGCAAGGACTACACCTACAAGGAGCTCCCGCGGGAGGAGATGGCGCGCGTCGTGATGGAGAACTACGACCCCTCCTTTGCCGCGCATACCAGGCAAGGCGACATCGTGGTGGGCGGCTTTAACTTCGGCACCGGCTCCTCGCGCGAGCAGGCGGTGACCGCCCTGCAGGCGAAGGGGATCCCGCTCGTCATCGCCGGGTCGTTCTCGCAGACGTACCTGCGAAACGCTTTCAACAACGGCTTCCTGTGCATCGAGACACCGGCCTTCGTCGAACACCTGAGAAAGGTCTTGGCAACCGAAATTGCCGAGAAGCAGCGCACCGTCGTTCCGGGTGACGAGGTGGCGATCGACTTCACGACCTCGACGCTCACCTATCGCCGACAGACGTTTGCGTTTCCCGCGCTCGGCTCGGTGCCGCAGTCACTTGTGGTCGCCGGGGGAACCGAGAACCTCGTCCGGCGGCGTCTCGGCCTCGGGTAGTTCGAACCCCACGTCGGCCGCAGGCCCTCGCCCCGCCCGAACGGCACGGGCCCCGGCTCGAACCGCCGGGGCCCTACTCGTCGTCCAGTAACCCGCTACTTCTTTGGGATTTCAGGCGCGGAGCGGTCGAGCCGGAACGAGATCGTGACGGTCATCACGACCGGCACGGCCTTCCCATTTGCAAGGTGCGCCGGCTCGTAGCGCCACTGCCGCACGGCTTCGCCCGCGGCTTCGGTCAGGCCCATTGGCTCCGACCGGACGGGTCTGATCTCCTGCACCGCCCCATCAGTTCCGATGGTGCACTCCAGCACGACCACACCGTCGATTCCGGCCTTGCGGGCCTGCTCGGGAAAGACCGGCGTCACCTTCGAGATGAGCTTGGGTGTGGTGATATCTCCCTTTGCGGCCTCCGATTTCCCCGCCGGGGGACCGACCGGCTTCAGCGGCTCGAGCGTGAGGAAGACGTAGGGCGCCGCCTCGCCGTCCCGGCTCCCCACGATCCCCCGGCTCCCGCGCCCGATCACGACCGCGGTCTCAGACGGGGCCTCGCCGTGCTTGGCGATGCTCACCGTGTAGGTCGCCTTCATCTCGTCGAACGCGAGCAGCGTCACGCGCACCGCGAGGTCGCCGGTCACCGCGGGCACTTCGACCTCCTCCTGCGACGCCATCGCCCTCGCCACCGAGGCCGCGAGCGACACCTCGCCAAGGCGGTAGCCGTCCTTGAGCTTGGCCATCAGGTCGAGCACGTCCTGCGCCTCGGCCTCCGGACTCCTACCCAGCATCACGAGGGGGCCAGGCACCATCAGGACGCTCCCGGGGGAGACCCCCACGGCGGGCGCACCCACGAGCACCCTGAACACCGTGAGGACACCCTCCTTCTCCCCACCGATCGCGGCGAATGGGCAGGTGAGCATTAAGACCACAGTCGCAGTCAGCAGCCCAAGTCTCATCTTGGTGGTCATGACATGCCTCCCTTCGTCGAGCCATCCGGGCCCAGCACGAAGTACACCGTGGTACGGGTGTCCATCACCCACACCACCACGTTGGGATCAATCGGTGGAGGGGATTCTCCGTGCACCGATGCCTTGCCCTCGCGGCTCGCTCGCGGTGCCCCCAACCACGTCGCCACTGCCAGAACGACCACCAGCGCGGCACTCGCCGCCAGCCGAAGCCATGGAATCGGCTCGCACACCAGAGGCAGCCGTGCGGTAACTTGGGTCCGCGCGACGGACGCCGAGGTTCGCGCAGGCCGTGCGCCCCAGGCGCGCAGCTCAGCCTCGAACCTTGAGAGCTCGTCGTTGACATCCGGGTCTTTCATGACTTCCCCCCTTGGAGCAGGCGGGCGGCGCTCTCCCGCGCCCGCCGCCGGTGCGCCCGCACCGAGGCCGGTGTGATCGCGAGGAGGGGGGCGATCTCCGCATCGGTCATCCCCTCGACCACGGTGAGGTGCAGCACCGCACGCTGCCGCGGTGCCAGACGCGAGAGCAGTTGCCAGGCGCTCACGGACGCCGCCGGGTCGCAGCTGACGGGTGCTTCCGGCACCGCCTCCAGCGAAACCCGCCCGCGCTGCCGCCGGTGCGCCCGCAGGCAGCGCCGAAAAACGATGCGGCTCAGCCAGGCGTCAAACCGATCGGGGTCCGCGAGGGTGCCGAGCCGAGCCCAGGCGGCCACCAGACCATCCTGAACCGCGTCCTCGGCCTCGAGCTCCCCCACCACCGAACGCGCGAGACGCACGAGGCGCTGCCAGCTGCGCTCAACCAGGAGGCCAAACGCTTCGCGGTCCCCCCCGCGCGCCGCCCGCACCAGACCGCCGGTTCCCTCGTCCACGCCCACAAGAGGCACCGATCCCCTCGTTTCGTGTACACGCGACGTCCAAGACCGCTCCGAGACGAGGTCAGCGCAGCAGTTCGGGGTGGACAACCCCTTCGGCCACCCACTCGGCGGGACCCGAGAGGCGTGAGGGGCACGCCGGGGGCGAACCCTCGGGCTCCACCACGAGGACCCTCCCGGAGGCCGTCCGCACGCCGGCCGGCGCCCGGACCCACCCCTCGGCGAGCGCTACGAGCGCGGCCGCAACGTCACCGGACCCGCATGAGAGCGTCTCCCCCTCCACACCGCGCTCCCACGAGCGCACCGCGAGCGTGTTGTCCTCCACCTGGACGAAGTTGACGTTGGCGCCGCCCTCGCCGAGCTCCGGGTGGCTCCGCAGCGTGGGCCCAAGGGGCTCCAGGGCCCGCTGCCAGTAGTCGGGCCACGCCACCCGCAGCACCAATTGGGGCACGCCGACGACCAGGTACCTGGCGGTGACCACCGAGTCCGCCGCCTCGAGGCGCCGCCACTCCTCGACGGCGGTTGGCGCCGGCAGACGTAGCGTCACACGCTCGCCCTCCACGCTCGCCGGCACAGGCGCGTAGCCGGTTGCGAGCACCATCTCCTGCCACCCCCAGCGCTCGGCGGCGAAGCGAGCGGCACACCGGGTGGCGTTGGCGCAGAACGCCGCCTCGGAGCCGTCGCCGTTCCAGTACACCACCCTGGCCTGCCTGAGACCTTCCGGCTTCAGCAGCAGCACACCGTCGGCGCCGAGGCCGAGCCGGCGGTCGCACAGCCGCGAGACGAGGGGCGGCAGGGCAGCCTCGAGGGACGCGTCGGAGCGTCCGTCGAACAGCAGGAAGTCGTTGCCGGCGCCGTGCAGCTTGGCGAAATTCACGCGCCCGTCCTCACCGTGCAGTACACCGCGTCCGACTGGTTGCCCGCAGCGTCCACCGCCTTCACCGCGTATTCGACCTCGCCCGACGGCGGGGCGGTATCGGTGAACTCGATGCCTTGAAACGCTTCTTCCAGATGCTCCCAACCACCCTCACCCTGACGGCGGAAGACCTTGTACGTGACCCTGGGCTCAGGTGAGGCCTCCCAGCGAAGGGGCACCTGGCCCGGCTCGGGCAGGCAGATGAACGAGGTCACGGGCGCAGGTGGGTAGACGTCCGGGTACGGTACCTCCGACGCCTGGCTCGGTAGGCTCGCCGCAAACTTGAGGTAGGAGCGCACCCGGTAGGTCCAGGTCTGGCCCTGCTGGGCGGTGGTATCGAGGAACGACGACTTCTCGATCCCAAGAGGCGAGACCAACTCCCACGCCGCGGCCGGCGAGGCACGCCGCTCCACGGCGTAGCCGAACCCAGGGACCTCGTCCCAGGAAAGGGTAATGCCGTCCGCCGCGGGCTTGGCGTGCAAGCCGGTTGGGGTGGGCGGCACCGGCCGTGTCTGCCAGCTCACTATATTGGAGAGCGCCGAAGGTGTGCCGACCTTTCGCAGCGAGCGGACCACGAACCAGAGCGCGGGGAGCGAGGTGCCAGTCGGGATCTCCGGCAGGCTCTCGCGGTAGGTGAGGGAGCTTCCACGGGTGGCGGCCTGCAGCGAGGGTCCCTCCAGGCGTGCCGCCAGCTTGCCACGCGCCAGCATGAGCTGGCGCCGCAGCTCCTCCCCCTGCGGTCCGGAACCCACCTGCTCCTGGCCTGGCGGCACCTCCAGGCGCCACACCTCCACGCGGCCCAGGTCCGTCAATGTCTGGCCGCCTCGGGTCAGCTGGGGGTACGACCAGGTGAGCACGACCTCGGTTCCGTCCTGGTAGGCCGTAAGATCGGTTGTGGTCTCGGGAACCTCGATGATCGGCGGCAGCGGGGGCAGCTTGCGCCCGCACCCGGCGAGGGTCACAACGCCGACGGCAAACAGCAGGGGCCACCGCGGTCGCATCGTCGTCCACTCTAGCAAAGACGGAGCCACGAATGAGGCGTAAGGGTCGGTGGCTGGGACACGAAACTCGACGGCGGAAACGCGTCCCTCGTGCCTCGCGCCTCATGCCTACAGGACGTAGCGGGCAAGATCCTCGTGCCCAAGGAGCGGGGCGAGCGCCTCGCGCACCTTCCCGGCGTCGACCACCACGTGGCTTCCGCTGCGCTCGGGCGCGGTGAACGAGATCTCTTCCAGCACCCGCTCGAGTACGGTGGTGAGCCGGCGCGCGCCGATGTTCTCGCCGCTGCGGTTCAGGTC
>MEKI01000137.1:30029-94714 GCA_001766905.1 Acidobacteria bacterium RBG_13_68_16 | reverse complement strand
GATCCGGGCGAGCTCGCTCACCCCATCCGTTGTGACCTCCAGCTCGACGCCCTCGGCGGCGAGCAGGGCCTGGTGCTGCTTGACGAGCGCGTGCTTGGGCTCGGTCAGGATCCGGGCCAGATCGGCCTCCGAGAGTGCTTCAAGCTGCACGCGCACCGGGAAGCGTCCCTGCATCTCGGGGATGAGGTCGGAGGGCTTTGCGACGTGAAAGGCGCCGGCGGCGATGAACAGGACGTGGTCGGTGGTGACCGGGCCGTATCGCGTGTTGACGGTGGTCCCCTCAACCAGGGGAAGGAGGTCGCGCTGCACCCCCTCCCGGGAGACGTCGGGGCCGGCGCCGGTGGTGCCAGCCCGGGAGGCTATCTTGTCGACCTCGTCCAGGAATACGATGCCGCTCTCCTGGGCGCGCTCCACCGCTTCCCGTTCCACGGCCTCCCGGTCCACGAGCCGTTCCACCTCCTCGGCCTCCAGGAGCTTGCGCGCCTCTCTCACCGTCGCCTTGCGGCGCTCCCGCCGGGTGAACATCCCCCCGAGGGCGTCCTTCAGGTTCATCTCGAGGCTTTCCATGCCCTGCCCACCGAACAGGTTCAGCACCGGCATGCGGGTCTGAGCCACCTCAAGCTCGACTTCGCGCTCCTCCAGCGAGCCCTCGCGCAGCAGCCGGCGCAGGGCACGTCGGGACTCCTCCCGGTCGCCGGCCTGGTCGGCGGGAAGCAGCAGGTCAACCAACCGCTCCTCGGCGGCTCTCTGGGCGGCCACCTGCACCGACGCCGCGCGCTCCTCCCGCACGGTGGCCACCGCGGCCTCGACCAGGTCCCGCACGATGGAATCCACGTCCCGCCCCACGTACCCCACCTCGGTGAACTTGGAAGCCTCCACCTTGACGAACGGGGCGTTGGCCAGTCGGGCCAGCCGGCGGGCGATCTCCGTCTTGCCGACCCCGGTCGGCCCGATGAGGATGATGTTCGCCGGCATCACCTCGCGCCGCAGCTCCTCCGTGAGTTGGCGCCGCCGCCACCGGTTGCGCAACGCGACCGCAACCGCTCGCTTGGCGGCGCCCTGCCCAATAATGAAACGGTCCAATTCGGCGACGATCTCGCGTGGGGTGTATTCCGGCGCTGTCACGGCGCCACCTCCACGGTCACGTGGTCGTTGGTGTAAAGGTCGATTTCCGAGGCTATCCGCAACGCTTCGCGGGCGACCTCGGCGGCTTCGAGGTCCGAATGCGCGATCAGCGCGCGCGCCGCCGCCAGCGCCACCGGTCCCCCGGAGCCGATCCCAAGCACGCCGTCGTCTGGGATCACCACCTCGCCCGAGCCGGAGAGCAGCAGGAGGTGGTCTCGGTCGGCCACGATCATCATCGCCTCCAGGTGGCGGAGTGCGCGGTCTGTGCGCCACTCCCGCGCCAACTCGACCGCGGCGCGCTCGAGGTTCCCGGAGTACTCCTCGAACTTGACCTCGAACCGGGTGAAAAGGGCGAGCGCATCGGCGACCGATCCCGCGAACCCCGCGAGGACCTTGCCCCCTCCCAGCCGGCGCAGCTTCGTCGCCCCGTGCTTCAGGATCGTGTTGCCGAGCGTGACCTGCCCGTCGCACGCCATCGCGGTGATCCCCTCGCGCCGGACCGCACAGATCGTGGTGTGGTGCCACTGCTGCCGCATCTGACACCTCCCCGCCGAGGGTAGCAAAGAAAGCCAACCCCCGATGAGGCTGTCCCCTGTATCCTTGGCAGCCGTGCCCACCGGGGAGCTCGCCGCCCTCGCAACCGCGATGTGCTGGTCAGCGACCGGCCTCTTCTTCGCCGAGGCCGCCCGCCGCATCGGGGCGCTGCGCGTCAACCTGCTCCGGCTGCCGCTGGCGCTGGGTCTGCTGTCTCTGGCGCTGGTGGCCACCGGCGCGTCGTTCACGTCGCTGGACCGCACCAGTACCCTCTACCTGGCCGCCAGTGGGGTCGTGGGGCTGGTCATAGGCGACCTCGCTCTGTTCGAGGCGATGCGGCGCATCGGCCCCCGCCTCTCCTTCCTGATCATGTCGCTGGCACCGATCTCCGCATCGGTGGCCGGCTTGCTTCTGCTGGACGAGCAGCCGGGGCGCCTGGCGCTGCTTGGCATCGCGGTCACCCTGGGCGGCGTCGTCTGGGTGGTGGGCGAGCCGCACGGGGGTGAGCGCCGCGGTGCCCATGGGGCAGTGGGTGTGGCGCTCGCCGTGGTTGGAGCGGTCTGCCAGGGCTTCGGGCTGGTGCTGGCCAAGCTGGGGATGACCGGGGGGGTGCCACCCCTCGCAGCAACGTGGGTGCGCATGGGCACGGCCACTGCGGTGATTTGGGCCCTGACCGGTCTGGCCGGACGGGCCCGCGGCCTGGCGGTCGCGGACGCGACCCGCCGCGCGTGGCTCCCGATCGTCGGCGGCGCGTTCTTCGGGCCTTTCGTGGGGGTCTGGCTGTCGCTCGTGGCGGCGCACCTCACCGACGTGGGGATCGCCGCCACGATCATGGCGACCACACCGGTGCTGGTGATCCCGATCCTGATGCTCACAGAGCGCTACCGACCGACAGTTCGAGCGCTTGTCGGAACGGCCGTCACCGTGGCGGGCGTCGCGCTGCTGTTCGCCAGCTGAGGCGACACCGGGCGCGTTCTCACGCCCTGGGGTGAGCCTTGCTATACGTTTCCATTAAATGGGCCAGATCCAGGTGGGTGTAGCGCTGGGTGGTGGACAGCGACGCATGGCCCAACAGCTCCTGGATCGCCCGCAGGTCCATGCCGGCCTCGAGCAGGTGGGTGGCAAAGGCGTGGCGCAGCGTGTGGGGGTGCAGGTGGTGCATGAGTGCCACCTCCCGCACCGCCGCATCGAGGATGCGCCGTAACGAGCGGTCGGCGAGCCTGCCGCCGCGTTGGTTGACGAAGAGCGGTTCCCCGGCGGCCGGCGCGCGAGCGTGAGAGCGCCACGCGGCGCGGTCGGGAAGGTAGGCGCGCAGGGCCTTCTCCGCCTCGCGACCGAACGGGACCAGACGCTCCCTGCCCCCCTTCCCGCGCACCCGCGCGAGGCGGCGGGAGAGGTCCACGTCGTCGAGGTCGAGTCCCACCAGCTCGCCGGCCCGCAGCCCGGCCGCGTACAGGAGCTCGAGAGCGGCGCGGTCGCGTCGCCCCGCCGGGTTCGCTGGGAGCGCTTCGAGCAGCTCGCCGAGCTGGACTGCAGTGACCATCTCGGGGAGCTTCCTCGGGGCACGTGGCGTGGGCACCACCTTGGCCGGGTTGGCGTCCACGACCCCCTCTCGGCCCAGGAAACGGAAATACGTGCGCAGGGCAGCCAGCGCCCGTTGCGTGGAGATTCTCGCCAGGCGCCGCGAGTGCAGGTGGGCGAGGTACGCGCGCACCACGTTTGGGCTCACGCCCCGCGGGTCGCGACACCCCATCTCGCTCCGGGCGAACTCGAGAAACTGCGCCACCTCGCGCTCGTACGCCCGCAGCGTGTGCGGGGAGAGGTTGCGCTCGTCCCTCAGGTGGGCGGTGAACTCCTCAAGGCGCCACGGCACAGCAGCATTCTACCCGCCCGCACCCGCCGGGGTGCGCGGTGGTACCCTCGGGCTCAGGGTGCCCGAAAATCCGAGGAGACCGAGCCGTGCGCCGTGGCGCCGGGTGCTGCTGGTGACGGGCCTCGCCGCGCTGGCGGCCCTTCTGTTCCTGCTGGTACCCGCTCCCGAGCCCGCTCCACCGCACACCGCCGCCGGTACTCCTTTTGCCTGGCACCAAGACGAGCGGTGGAAGGCTCTCGAGGCGAGCTTCCTGCGTGCCCGAGCCGACGGCTGTGAAAGCGTCGCGCCTCGGATCGAGGCCACGCTGCGCGACGGTCGTCGGCTGCTCGCCGCCGCGGCCTCCCGCCAGCTCGAGCCGAAGAGCGCGGTGTTCGACGAGCTCGAGCGGGCCACGTTCGAGCTCGGCCCGATGGTCGGGGCCTGCCCTGGCAGGATCCCGAACTACATCGACCTCGTCACCACGATGCGGTCGGTGGTCAAAACGCAGTCACGGCGCTGGGACATGGGTCAGCTTGCGACTCGCGACAGGCTCTACCGCATGCTGTACGCAGGCAGGGCCGCGGTGGAGGAGGCGATGCTTCAGGCGCCGCGGGGGACGGTGCCGGCCCTGGTCCGTGGCGACGATGAGCCCTCGGTCACGCCGTTCGCCGAGATCCTGGGGGTTCGGGTCCACAGCGGCGACGTCCTGGTCTCCCGCGGCGGCGCTCCGACCTCGGCGCTGATCGCGCGGGGGAACGACTACCCGGGCAACTTCTCTCACGTCGCGCTGGTTCACGTGGACGGGCGCACAGGGGCCGCCTCGGTGGTCGAGGCGCACATCGAGAGGGGGGTGGCAGTGGCCACCCTGTCCGAATACCTGGCGGATGTGAAGCTGTGGGTCATGGTGCTCCGCCTCCGCGCCGACCTCCCACGGATGGCCGCAGATCCGACGCTGCCGCACCAGGCGGCCACGGCGGCCGTTCGCGAGGCGCGGGGGCACCACATCCCGTACGACTTCTCAATGGACTTCTCCGACCACGGCAGGCTTTTCTGCTCGGAGGTTGCATCTGCCGCGTTCGAGCGTATAGGCATCACCCTCTGGATGAGCCTTTCAAGAATCTCCTCGCCGGGGCTCGCTTCCTGGCTCTCGGGGTTCGGGGTCACCCATTTCGAGACGCAGGAGCCCTCCGACCTGGAGTACGACCCGCAGCTCGCCGTGGTGGCCGAATGGCGCGACCCAACGACTCTGCTCGCGGACCACGTGGACAACGCGGTCGTGGACGCCATGCTGGAGGGCGCCGAGCGGGGGGACACGCTGGACTACGCATGGACGCTGCTCGCACCGGCGCGGCTGGCCAAGCTCTACAGCTCCGCCCTGAACTCCTTCGGCTTCGTGGGCCCGGTGCCCCAGGGCCTCTCCGCCGCGGGGGCGCTGCGCACCAGGCGATTCGTCCGAACCCACGCGCAGGTCAGGGACCGCGTGCTCCGCCTGGTACGGGAGTTTGAGCGCAACCGCGGCTACGTTCCCCCCTACTGGGAGCTGGTCAAGCTGGCGCGGCGGGCCCACTCTCAGATCGGGGGTGGTGGTGGCTGACCCGGCGACCTCCTCGCTCAGGTTCGCCCGCATCTTCGCGCTGCACAAGCCGCGCAAGGTGGTGGTCTCGCGCGTCCGCGAGGGCGGCGCGACCACGGTGTTCGAGCTGCTGCCCGAGGGCTACCGTGAGTGGTTTGCGGTGGGGCGCCTGGACAAGGACTCGGAGGGGTTGCTGTTGTTCTCCGACGACCCGCGCCTCGCCCAGCGCCTCATGGACCCGGGCCGGGTCAGCAAGAGCTACCTGGTCACGGTGGCGGGCTTCCCACGCGAGAGGGACCTCGAAACGGTGCGGCGGGGCGGGGTGGCGATCCACGGTCGAACGACGCTGCCCACCGAGGTGACCCGTCTCGGCAAGGCCCCGCGCGGCGGCACGCGCGTGCAGGTCGTTCTGCACGAGGGACGCAACCGCGAGATCCGCCGGCTATTCGCGGCCATCGGCTTCAAGGTCCGGCGCTTGATCCGGGTCGCGGTGGGCCCGGTGGAACTCGCCGACCTGCCCGAAGCTGAGGGACGCGAGCTCACGCCAGAGGAGGTCGCCGCCCTCCGCACGCTCGTCAGCTACTGAACGAGCGTCGCGCGCTATCCGGGACCGGCCACGGGAACGCCGCTCGCCAACTCCGAACCGCTTCCAGCGCCACGCCCACGCATGCCCGGCGCCGAGCGCCCTTCTCCCTCGGCAGTTCAATCGGCGGGTCCACCATCAGGCCCCAAGAGGCGTTGGCGGGTTGGAAGCGATGCGGCGGGCGCTCGGTAAGGTGGCGCACCAGGCCGCCGTGGGCGGTCCACGCGGGGAGGGTTGGGACCTCCGAGCCTCGTAGCTCTGCTGTCACGTAGAGCGCGGCGAGCAAACCGATCGCGGCGGATTCCACGTACCCCTCCACACCGGTGAGCTGGCCGGCCAGCCGCAGCGATGGTCGCACCTTCACGCGCAACTGTGAGTCGACGTGTCTGGGAGCGCAGATGAAGGTGTTGCGATGGATCATGCCGAGCCGAGCGAAGCGCGCGCCCTCGAGGCCCGGGATGAGGCGGAAGACCTGCTGCTGCGCGCCAAACGTCATGCGGGTCTGGAAGCCAACCAGGTTCCAATGCACGGCGGCCAGGTCGTCCCGGCGCAACTGAACCACCGCATGCGGGAGCCGACCGGTTCGCGGGTCGGGCAACCCCACCGGTTTCATCGGCCCGTATCGCAGGGTGTCGATCCCTCGTTCCGCCATCACCTCGACCGGCAGGCATCCCTCGAAGTACGGGATCTCACGCTCAAACTCCCTGACAGGGACTTTCTCCGCCGACCGCAAAGCCTGGACGAACGCCAGGTACTCTTCGCGCTCCAGCGGGGCGTTGAGGTAATCCTCGCCGCCCCCCTTGCCGTAGCGGGAGGCTCGGTAGAGGCGGTTCGTGTCCAACGAGTCGGCGGCGACCACCGGGGCGATCGCGTCGAAGAACGACAGGGAACCCTCCCCAAGGAGCGCGGTGAGAGAGGCGTGCAGAGCCTCGGAGGTGAGCGGTCCGGTGGCGACGATCGCGGGCCCTGAAGGGAGTTCCCGCACCTCCCCCCGCGTAACGGTCACCAGCGGGTGGGAGGTGACGGCCTCCTGCACGCAGTCCGCAAACACCTCGCGGTCCACCGCCAGCGCGTCCCCAGCCGGCAGCGCCGCCGCCCGCGCCGCGGCCACGATCACCGAGCCCAGTGCCTCCATCTCACGCTTGAGCAGCCCCACCGCGTTCTCCGGATTGTCGGAGCGCAGGGAGTTGGAGCACACGAGCTCCGCCAGGGTGCCGGTTCGGTGCGCCGGAGTGGAGGACCCGGGCCGCATCTCGAGCAGAAGCACCGGAACGCCCGCGCAGGCAAGCTGCCAGGCCGCCTCGCACCCGGCGAGGCCTCCCCCGACCACGGTCACGGTACGATCACTCATCGGCCTCTTGGCCTCGCGAGAGGCCACCCGAACTCGCTCGCCCCACCCTACGGGTTCTGGGGCCCGGGGTCCGGGCTCCGAACCCACGGGATCCGACCAAGATCTAATCCTTCCCTGGTTTTTCCGGATCCCTGACCCCGGCTCTCGATCCCCCGTCTTCGGCGGGACCCCGGAAGCCGCAGCCCTCGCGGGCGCACACCCACTCGACGCCGCGCCGGACTGTTTTCTTCTCCATCACGAACGGCGCGCCGCACGACGGGCAGGGGTGGAGAACCGGCCTGGCCGGAAGCGTGAAGCTGCACTTCGGGTAGCGATTGCACCCCCAGAAGCCGCGGCCGCGTCGCGAGCGCTTCTCGACGAGCTCCCCCTCGCCGCACGACGGGCACGCCACTCCCGACGGGGTGTTGGGGCTCGCGGTGCCGGTGACCAGCTTGCGGATGCCCTTGCACTCCGGGTAGCGTGAGCACGCCCAGAACTGTCCGAATCGGGAGCGCTTGAGCACCATGGGGGCCCCGCACTCCGGGCACGCCGGGGCTTCCCCGGTGACGCCGGGTGCGCCTGGCTCCCGGGTGGTCTTGCAGGTTGGGTAGTTGGAACAGGCGAGATACTCCCCGTAGCGCCCGAAGCGGAGGACCATGGGGGCGCCACACGTCGGGCACGTCTCCTTGGTCTCCACCCCCTGGCCCTTTACCGAGGCCATCTCGGCCTTGGCGCGCTCGAGGTCGTCCGTGAACGTGGCCCAGAACTTGGCGAGCGCCACTCGCCAGTCGAGCTTGCCTTCGGCAATCTCGTCGAGCTGCTCCTCCATGCGGGCGGTGTACGACTCGTTGATTAGATCCCCGAACGAGGCGATCAGTAGCCGGCTGACCAGCTTCCCAAGCTCCGTGGGGAAGAACGTCCCTTTCTGACGTTCCACGTACGAGCGGTCGGCGAGGGTGGCGATGATCTGTGCGTACGTCGAGGGACGGCCGATGCCGTTCTCCTCCAGCGCCTTCACGAGCGTCGACTCCGTGAACCGCGGCGGCGGCTGGGTGAACTTCTGGGTCGATGTGAGCTCCTCGAGCGCCAGTATCTCCCCTTCGCTCAGCACCGGGAGCCTCTTCGAGGTAGCCTCCTCCTCCTCCTGCTCCTGGGGCGGCTTCTGCTCGGGCGTCTCGTCCTCGCGGTAGACCCGCAGGTAGCCCGCCTCCACCTCGATCTCGCCGCGGGCCTTGAAACCGTAGCGCCCCGCCTCCACCAGCACGTCGGTCACGTCGAACAGCGCCGGCGTCATCTGGGACGCCACAAATCGCTGCCAGACCAACGTGTAGAGCTTCAGTTCGTCGGCGGCGAGGTAGCGCTTCATCGCGTCCGGCGTCCTGGCTGGATCGGTGGGGCGGATTGCCTCGTGCGCGTCCTGCGCTTCGGAGCGGTTCTTGAAGAAGTTCGGCTTCTCCGGGAGAGACTCGCTGCCATACGCCTCGGCGATCAGCTGACGGGCGGCAGCGAGGGCCTCCGCAGCCACGCGCACCGAGTCGGTGCGCATGTAGGTGATCAGACCCACCCGCTCCCCGCCACCCAGGTCCACGCCCTCGTACAACTTCTGCGCGAGTTGCATGGTCTTGCGCACCGGGAAGTGGTGGCGCTTGTAGGCGGCCTGCTGAAGCTTCGCGGTCACGAACGGGGGTGCCGCCTTCTGCTGACGGCGCCGCTTCGTGACCTTGGCCACGACGAAGCGCGCCCGCTCGACCTCGGTTTTCACGGCCGCGGCCGTCTCGCCGTCGTGCACGACGAGCTTCTTGCCGTCGCGCTGGGCCAGCCGGGCGACGAACGAGGGGGGCTGCCCCGCCGCCAGCCGCGCGTCCAGATGCCAGTACTCCTCCGGGACAAACGCCTCGATCTCGGCCTCGCGGTCGCAGATCATTTTCAGAGCGACCGACTGGACCCGACCCGCCGAGAGGCCGCGCCTGACCTTGTCCCAGAGCAACGGCGAGAGCTTGTAGCCGACCAGGCGGTCCAGCACCCGCCGCGCCTGCTGAGAGTCGATGAGATGGTAGTCGAGGGGGCGGGGGTGGGCGATCGCCTCCTTCACCGCCTGCTTCGTGATCTCGTGGAAGAGCACCCGTTCCACCGGCTTGCCGCTTCCGCCAAGCAGCTCCGCGAGGTGCCAGCCGATCGCTTCCCCCTCGCGGTCGGGGTCTGTGGCCACCAGAACCCGCGCGGCCTTACGCGCCGCCTGTTGGATCTCGGCGATCACCTTGCGCTTGGCCGGGAGCGGCTGGTAGATCGGCTCGAACCCGTGCTCGACGTCGATACCGAGCTCGTTCTTCGGAAGATCGCGCACGTGCCCGACCGAGGCCACAACGGCATACCCCTTCCCCAGGTAGCGGCCCAGCGTCCGCGCCTTGGCGGGGGACTCCACGATCACCAGCGACTCGTCCACTCTTCCTCCGGGGCTGCACTCTAGCAGCGATGTCAAGGGGGGCGCCTGGCAGGGTCATTCCGTTCCCGTCCCTCAGTGAGGACACAACCTGTCCCCTGATCGGTCGCACGGCCGGGTATCGGCACCCGCCTGAGGCGCCTCTCTTCGGCTACGATTGGCACAGCGTTTGCTCACCCGTACCGGTGCGTGTGGCCGTCGCCTGACGGTCTGGAGGAAAAATGAAGCCCACGAGGCTTGCGATGGGGATCGTTTTGGCGCTTGCACTCACGACAAACCTTGCGTGTTCCACCGCCACGCCGACCGCGACCCCGGGGGTGGAGCGTATCGGCGGCACGATCCTGCACTACCGCGGTCCGGAGCTCGATGTCGTGCTCAGCTACCGGTTCGCGAACTCCAACCCAGGTGAGGACTGGCTGTTCCTCGATGTCGGCATCACGGCCGAGACCCGGAACTCGGTGGAGGTCAAACGGGAGAGGATCGCGATCCGCACCCCCAGCGACGAGATCATCCCGTTGGCGACCCAGCAGGAATTCGGGGCCGCCTACCCGAAGCTGGCCGCCGTGCTGGCGAGGGCGGACGTCGCGAGCGAGCCCCTCGACTACTACCCAAGCCGCCGACCGAAAGGCCTCGACCTTCTCGTGCCCCCAGGGTCGGGCCTCGCCTTGGAATCCGTGTGGGTCAACGATCAGGACGTGGCGATCGGTCGCCTTTACTTCGACATCCCGATGGGAGTGCAAACGGGGCCGTACGAGCTGCAAATCGACCTGGAAGAGACCAACGTTCGAATCCCCTTCCGGCTGGGATCCGAGAGCTAGGAGTCGGGGCCGACGTGCGAGCGGCAATACCTGCCGTCAGCCTGCCTGGAGACCCGGCCGGCGAGCTCGAGCGCGAGGAGCGCCTCCAGCACCTGTGCGATCGGGAATCCGCTCTCGACGGCCAGGCGGTCTACCGTGACCGCCTCCCCTGGCCGGATCATTGCGAGCAGTGGGGGCTCCTCAGAAGCGTCGACGCGCGCGGGGTGCGGGGGCAGACCGAGAGCGCCCAGCACGTCGTCGGCGGTGAGCACCGGTGCAGCGCCCGCGCGCAGGAGACCGTTCGGCCCGGCCGAGAGACGCGAGAACACAGAACCAGGCACCGCCATCACCTCGCGCCCCTCCTCGAGCGCAAGGCGTGCCGTGATGAGCGCCCCGGAGCGCTCGTCCGCCTCGACCACGACCACCGCTTCCGAGAGACCGGCAATGATCCGGTTACGCTCGGGGAAGTGATGGGCGAGCGGGGCGCACCCCGGGGGGTACTCGGTCACGAGGCAGCCGTGGGCGGCGATCTCCTCGGCCAACGCTCCGTGCTCCGGGGGGTAAACCCGGTCGGGGCCCGCACCCCAGACGCCGGCGGTGGGTCCGCCCGCCGCGAGTGCACCCCGGTGTGCGGCCGCGTCCACGCCCCGCGCCATTCCGGAGACCACCGCAACGCCGGAAGCGGCGAGCTCGCGGCCGAGGTATTCCGCCACCTCGCGGCCGTAGGCACTGGCCCGACGCGCCCCGACCAGTGCCACCGCGTGCCCGTCAGGGAGGGTCCCGCGCACGAACAAGCCGAGGGGTGGGTCTACGATGGCGGCGACACGCCGTGGAAAGGCGGGATCGCCGGGCGTAACGAAGCGCCAGCCGAGTCTGGAAAGCTCGCCCTCCACGGCCGGCACCCGGGCCTCGAGCGCGGTCCTTATCTCGTCGGCTTCGCTGCCCGCGACATCCGGGTCCGCTACGAAGGCGCGCCCCACCTCCCGCGCTCTGCGACTGCCTTCCGGATGCGCAACAACACAGGCCAAGGCGAGACGAGACATGGGAATGCGCTCCTCCGTGTGAGCCTATACTAACTGGACGTTTTCGGGGGGACTATGCGGCTTGCAGTAGCAGTTCTGGGACTTACAGTCATCTCCGGCGCCTGCGCCAGCGGCAGCAAACCGCAGGCGGCGGCGCACGTCGAGATGCGTGAGGGCGTGAGGGCGGCGCAGCGCAGCTACTGGCAAGAGGCGTTCTTCCGCTTCGAGCGCGCTCGTAACCTGAACCCCACGAACGGAGAGGTCCTCAACAACCTCGCGGTGGCTCTCGAGGCCCTGGGCCGCTACGACGAGGCTCTCGCAGCGTATAAGCAGGCGCTCCAGGACACCCCCAAGAGCAGCGTCATTCGCAAGAACTACGCCCGCTTTGCCGAGTTCTACACCAGCTACGCCAAGGGCGTAAAGCCGAAGGAGGGGTCCGATGCGCCACGCTAGACTGGCCATCACCATTTGCGTCCTTGCCGCCGGGTGCGTCGGGGGGATGCGCGACGTGCAGCTCTCCCTGCCGGTGCGCTCCAAGGTCGCCTTCACCGGCCACGAGAAGCTGTACATCGGCCCTTTCGTGCGGGAGCGGAAAGGTGACGAGAAAGCACCGGACCTCGCCTTCGACGTCCCCGCAGAGTTCGAGCGCTACATCCGCAAGCTGCTCCGCAAGGAGAGCAAGTACATCCTTCTCCCCGCCGTCCAGGGCGTCCGTCCACCGACCTCCGACCCCCTGCGCCTGGCAAAGAGCTCCGACTTCTGGCGCGAGCTTGGGACCCAGACCGGTGCCGACTACATCGTGGCCGGGTCCATCGATTTCGAGGTACAGGACCGCACCGCCTACAAGATGGAGCCTTACGAGTCTCCCGTCACCGGGCAAACGTTCTACCGTCAGGTGCTCGTCGAGCAGACAGGCTTCACGTACGACATCCTGCTCAACGTCTACGACGCCCGTACGGGCGCCCCGGTCTTCGAACAGCCGCTCAAAGACTTTCAGGAGAAGCCGGAGCGAAACTTCGACGAGTTCACCGGCATGTTTGCCAACCTCTTTGCCCTGGAGAACCAGATCATTGGCGTGTTTGTCCCCCGCAGCGTCAAGACCAGGCGAATGCTCTTTGTACCCTAGGGAGGGCGCGATGAAGCTGCGTCTGATCGTTCCCGTGCTGGCGCTCTTGCTCGCGTCTTCGGCCGCCGCACAATACTTCGGCAAGAACAAGGTCCGCTACGACACCTTTCGCTGGAAGGTCTACCCGACACCGCACTTCCGGATCTCCTTCTACGATCACGTCGAGCCTTCCCTGCCCAAGCTCGCCTCTTTCGCCGAGTCCGCCTACGACGAGCTCGCCCGCAAGCTCAACTACCAGGTCCCGGACCCGATTCCGCTGATTGCCTTCGCCACCCACGCGGAATTCGAGCAGAACAACGTCATCGCCGAGTTCATCCCGGAGGGCGTCGGAGCGTTTGCGGTACCCGCCCGCAACCGCATGGTGCTGCCGGTGGACATGCCCGACCAGCAACTCCAGCAACTCATCCAGCACGAGCTGACCCACGTCTTCCAGTTCGAGATTATGTACCAGGGGAGGCTGGGCAAGGCGCTTGCGATGAGTCCGCCGCAGTGGTTCATGGAGGGGATGGCGTCGTACTTTGGCAACGATGAGGACGCAATGGCCAAGGCCGTCATGCGCGACGCCGTGGCCTCTGATCGTGTGCCCTCGGTCATGGTCGACATCCAAGGGTACGCTGCGTACCGCTTCGGGCACATGGTCTTCCAATTCGTCGAGGCGGAGTGGGGCCAGGATGGTCTCCGCGACTTCATATACGAGTTCCGCAACACCCTCGGCAGCGGGGTCGCGAAGGCCCTCAAAAGGGCCTTCGACATCGAACCCGACGAGTTCGACGCCCGCTTCCGCGCGTGGCTGCGCAAGTTTTACCAGCCCACCATTGCCGACCGCGCAGATCCGCGAGAGTTCGGCCGGGAGTTCAGGATCGCTGGACCGGAGGGCACACGCTCGTACGAAACCTCGCCCATCGCGTCGCCTTCCGGCGACCTGATTGCCGCCTTCTCCACCTACAGGGAGAACATAGACATCGTGCTACTCGGGGTCCCGGACCGCAGTCTTTTCCGTACCCTCACCCCGCGCGAGACCACCGATTACCAGTACCTGGTCGCGCAGATGCTCACCGTCGGGCCCGACCGCGGACGTGACCTGGCGTTCTCGCCCAACGGCGATCGCGTGGCAGCCTTCGCCCGTCACGAGCGCGGGCGTATGCTCGTGTTCTTCAACGCGCTTTCCGGCGGCATCGAACGCACGATCCCGGTCGACGTGGACCAAGCGATGCAACCCGCCTACTCGCCTGACGGGACGACCATCGCCTTCCACGCCTACGCCGGGGGTCACTCCGACATCTACCTGCTGGACCTCGCAACCGACAAGCTCACCAACCTCACCAACGACGAAGCGTACGACTCCGACCCGGTGTTCACGCCCGATGGGAAGCGCATCGTCTACAGCTCCCAGACCGCAGAGAACGCCAAGCTTTTCGAGATCTCTCTGACCAACCCGACCGAACGCCAGCAGCTCACCTTCGCCGCCGGGAACGACGAGGGAAGCTCTTTCTCCCGCGACGGCAAGCACATCTTCTTCACCTCCGACCGCGACGGCGGCATCTACGACGTTTACATGCTCGCCCTCGACACCCACGATCTCACCCGCCTGACCAGAGTCGTCGGCGCAGCCACCAACCCCGTGGCGGTGCCGACCCGCGACGGCGAACGGGTCGTCTACCAGGCCTACACGAAGGGCCACTTCTGGCTCTACGAGACCGACCCGGTCGAGGGCAAGCCCGCTGGTAAGGAGGAGGCACCCCAGGAGGTGAAGGAGCGCCAGCCGTACGTGCCGGCGGTGACCGTGACCGTCAGCAAGGACAAGATCGAGGCGGTCAAGAAGCGCCAGCTGTTCATCGATGGCGCCCAGGTGCTCGTCGGCGTCAATAGCGACAACACGCTGGTCTCCCAGACCTACCTTTCCTTTGCCGACCAGTACGGCGACCGTCGCTTCGACCTGCTGCTCGAATCGGTGAGCGGGTTCTCCAACTTCCAGTTCACTTACCTTGAACTCGCGAAGCGCATGCAGTGGGGGGCAACTGTCTTCGACAACCGCCAGTACTACGTCTACGGGGCCTCGCTCGAGGGCAACGTGTTGCGACAGCGGGTCTATCGGGAGACCGGCGTTGCCGCGTTCGCCCAGTACCCGCTTTCCCTCTACCACCGCGTCGGGGGCGCGGTGGGCTACATCGACCGAAGCGCGGCGTACCCGGTTCAGACGGAGTTCGGGCTGGCGTTCGTCGACGTGGAGGACAAGGTCCCCTTCGTGCAAGCCTCCTTTACTGGAGACACGGTGTCCTGGCAGAGCTACGGCCCCCACGCCGGGCGCCGCTACCAGCTGACCCTGAGCAACGCATTCAACACCGGCGGGGGTACGCTCTCACGGGACGTCACCTTCGACGGGCGTCAGTACCTCCCGCTGTCGCGCCGCAACGAGCTCGCCCTGCGCCTGTACGCCACGCTGGCCAACGGTGACCGCCCCAACATCAACTACTTCGGGGGCCTCGACACGCTTCGGGGCTTCGACTACAACACCCTGGTCGGCAACCGCGCGGCCTACCTCAACGCGGAGTGGCGCTTCCCGCTCATCGACCGGCTGATCCTGCCGTGGCTGCAACTCGCCGAGGTGCGCGGCCGTTTCTTCCTGGACGTGGGCGGCGCCTACTTCGACGTGCCAGGCTACAAGCAGGACTTCACCTGTATGAGTGATGGCAGGCTCCAGGACTGCGTGTCGTCGTATGGGTTCGGAATGTCGCTCTACCTGTTCGGCCTGCCGGTCAACTGGGACTTCTCGAAGCAGTGGGACTTCAAGCACACTATCAGCAGAGGTGCCCAGACCTCGTTCTGGGTCGGGTTCCAGTTCTAGGAGGGCTTGAGGCCGGTTCCTGCGCCCGCTCGACCGGCCGCGTGCCACGGCCCCTGGGGCCGTGACACCCCGAATACCTTTGCCCCGATGAGTCTCATTTCGATGGCAATAACCTGCGCCTGACCAGCCAGTTGCCATCCTCTAGGCTGGCATTTCCGGCGGCCAAACCGGGTTGCGGAGTACATGCCAGCCGCGCGAGCGCACGTGCCGGTCATCACCGAACCCCGCCCCAGGGACCGCAACCTCCCGCTGCGGATCGCCATCGCCCACGATTTCCTCGTGCAGTACGGCGGCGCCGAGCGCGTTCTCGAAGTGCTCTGCGAGATGTTCCCTCGCTCACCGATCTTCAGCCTGTTCTACGACGAGGGCCGTACCCGAGGACGTTTCCGTTCTAAGGATGTGCGCACCTCCTTTCTGAGCCGCCTCCCCGTGGCAGGCAAGCGGATAGGCAACCACCACCACCTGTTCTTCTGGAGCTTTCCCGGAGCGGTCGAGCGCTTCGACTTCTCCGGGTTCGACCTGGTGCTCTCGTCGAGCGCTTCGTACTCGAAGGGGGTCGTCCCGCCGCCCCACGTCCCCCACGTCTGCTACTGCTACACGCCAACACGCTACCTCTGGGAGGACGTGACCAAGTACGTCAACGGCTTCCTGGCCAGCCCACCAGTCACCGCGGTGGGCGAGGCGCTCTTCCGCGTGATGCGACGGTGGGACCGCAAAGCTGCGCTGCGCCCCACCACACTCCTTGCGGTGTCCACTCACATCGCCGGCCGTATTCGCGAGATCTACGGCCGCCAGCCGGACGCCGTCGTCTTTCCACCCGTTGACACCGAGACGTACTGCGTTAACGGCACCGGGGCCAGGTCGACGTTAGACGGCTACTTCCTCATGGTCGGAAGACTCCTCCCCTACAAGCGCTTCGACCTCGGCATCGAGGCCTGCACCCGGTTGGGCCTCCCCCTCAAGATCGCGGGGGTGGGCCGTGAGCGCAAGCGCCTGCAGCGCCTGGCCGGTCCCACGGTCGAGTTCCTTGGTTGGGTCGAGGAGACCCAGTTGCCCCGCCTGTACCGCGAAGCGAGGGGCTTGATCTTCCCTCAGGTCGAGGATTTTGGCCTCGTCGCCGCCGAGGCGGTCGCGTGTGGCACGCCCGTCATCGCCTACCGAGCGGGTGGGGCGCTCGATATCGTCCAGGAAGGAGTCAACGGCGTCTTCTTCGACCGACAGGAGACCGACACGCTGGCGGCCGCCCTGACGGCGTTCAACTTTCGACGGTTCGACCCGCGGCGCGTCAGCGCGACGGCGCAGCGCTTCTCCAAGGCTCGCTTCCAGCAAGAGATGCTCAGGGTGTTGGGCAGCCCGGTGGGAGCGGCGCGTTCGCGCGCAATCGGGTAGGGCATACAGCATGACGGCGAACTGGCTCCCAACCGACACGTCTCTCCCCGCCGATCTCGCACCGGCCGTGCCCGACCTTCCGCGCGCTGTTCTCGCCACGCTCGCCTACGCCGACCTCTTCGATCACCCCCTCACCGCTGCCGAGGCACATCGGCACCTGGTCGCAGCGCACGCCACCCTCGCGGACGTCACGGAGGCTCTGGACCGCTCGCCGCGCCTCGTGCGCCGCACGACGCGATGGGGCGAGTTCTTCACTCTCGTGGGGCGCGAGGCGATCGTGGAGGTCCGCCTCCGGCGAGAGACCTCGGCTGCGGCGCTGTGGCCGCGCGCACGGCGCTGGGGGCGGGTTTTCGGGGCGCTTCCCTTCGTTCGCATGGTGGCGGTCACCGGTGCCCTCGCTGTGGACGCCGTCGAGCCCGACGCGGATATCGACTACCTCGTGGTGGCAAGTACCGGGAGAGTCTGGCTGTGCCGGGCGCTGGTGACCGCCCTCGCCAGAGCGGCAGGCGCCGCCGGCACCCGTCTTTGCCCCAACTACGTCCTCTCCGAACGGGCGCTCGCTCTGGCCGAGCGCACGCTCTACACCGCGCACGAACTGCTACAGATGGTGCCTATCGCGGGACCCGAAACGTGCGAGCGCATGCGCGAGGCCAACCCCTGGGTTCGCATCTTCCTGCCCAACTCCCCAGGAGTCGCGCCTCCTTCGGTGACGCCGCGTCGGGTGGGCGGAGCCCTCGCGCGCTTGGCCGAAGCCGCGCTGCGCGGCCGCGTCGGCGACCGCATCGAGGCGGCGCTGGCGCGCTGGCAGGCATCTCACCTGCAGGGAAAGCTCGCGCGCGGTGAGCTCTCCGGCGGCGAGGCAGCGTTCGACGCCGACGGGTACAAGGGCCACTTCCACGGCCACGGGGCACGGATTCTCGCGGCGTGGGAGACGCGCCTTCGTCAGCTCGACGGAGCGTGGGCATGAGCGCGGTCCTCCTCGGTCAGTCGTACTACCTGCGTTTTGATCCCAAGCTCTGGGAGGGGATGCAGCCCTACCCTCCGCTGGGCACGATGTACGCGGCAAGCGTGTTGCGCGAGCACGGTCACGATGTCGCCCTCTTCGACGCGATGCTGGCCGACTCGGAGTGGGCGTGGTCCGAGGCGCTCGACCGTGAGCGCCCGCAGTTCGCCGTCCTCTTCGAGGACAACTTCAACTACCTCTCGAAAATGTGCCTGCTGCGCATGCGCGAGGCAGCCTTCACGATGATCGGTATGGCGAAGCGGCACGGCAGCACGCTGATCGTGGCTGGGGCCGACGCCTCTGACCACGCCGAGGAGTACCTCGCGCGCGGCGCAGACTTCGTGACGATCGGTGAGGGCGAGGCCACCCTCGCCGAGTTAATGGCCCGGCTCACCGGCCGCACCGACACGCCCCTGGACCGGATCCCGGGGCTCGCGTTTCCGGACACCATCGTCGGCTCACGGGTGATTCATACCGCTCCTCGCCCAGTGCTCGCGGATCTCGATGCGCTCCCCTTCCCGGCGTGGGACCTCATCGATGTCCCTCGGTACCGAGCAATTTGGGTCAAGCACCACGGGTACTTCTCGATGAACATGGTCACGACACGGGGGTGCCCGTACCACTGCAACTGGTGCGCCAAGCCGATCTGGGGTCAGCGCTACCACGCCCGCTCCCCCGAGAACGTCGTGGCCGAGCTCGCATGGCTCAAGCGGACCTACAACCCCGACCAGATCTCCTTCGCCGACGACATCCTTGGCCTCAAGCCTGGCTGGGTCCAGCGCTTCGCCGAAGTCGCAGAGCGTGAGAACGCACTCGTCCCTTTCAAGAGCCTTCACCGCGTCGACCTGCTCCTCAAGGGGGATACGATCGCCGCACTCGCGCGCGCAGGTGCCAGGACGGTCTGGGTCGGGGCCGAGTCCGGATCGCAGAGGATCCTGGACGCGATGGACAAGGGCACCAGGGTCGAGCAGATCCACGAGGCCGCGCGGCGCCTGCACGAGGCAGGCGTCGAGGTCTGCTTCTTCCTCCAGTTCGGTTATCCGGGTGAGACCCGCGAGGACATCGAGAAGACCCTCCAAATGGTTCGAGCGTGCGCGCCGGATGACATCGGAATGTCCGTGTCGTACCCGCTCCCCGGCACACGCTTCTTCGAAACGGTCCGCAGCGAGCTGGGTGCCAAGCAGAACTGGCAGGACTCCTCGGATCTCGCGATGCTCTACCGGGGGCCTTTCTCCACCGGCTTTTACCGTCAGCTCCACACCGTGCTGCACAAGGAGTTTCGCGCGCGAAGGTCGGCCCGAGCCCTGCGCCACGCGCTGCGGCACCCCCTCCGCCTTGGCCGCCGGGAGTTGCGTCACGCGGCGGCGATGGCCTACAACGCCCTCACGCTGCCGCTCGCCCGGGTGCGCCTCGCGCTCTTCGCGCGGGCGCCGTACGACGGAGTCGGGCTGCTGCCCCACATGGTTCCCACCGAGGCCGCCCGACCCACCGCCCAAAGCGAAGGTGAGCCGTGAGCGCCCAGGCGCAGCTGCACGAGACGCGGCAGGCGTTCGACTCCGTCGCCTCCTTCTACGACGGGCCGTTCGGCAACAACGAAATCGTCCAGCGGATGCGCACAGGCCTGGTCGATGAACTCACCCGACGGGTGAGCCCCGGCGCACGGCTCCTGGACGTCGGGTGCGGCACCGGCATCGACGCCGCCCACCTTGCGGCGCGCGGCTACACGGTCGTGGCCATCGATGCCTCGCCACAGATGGTGGCCCGGACCCGCGCCCGTGCGGCCGAGGAGGGGCTTACCGAGCGTGTCACGGCCCTGGAATTGGGTATCGAAGCGCTGGACCGGCTTTCAGGGGGGCCGTTCGACGCCATCTACTCGGACCTGGGAGCCCTCAACTGCGTCCCGGACCTCTCAGCCGTTGCGGCGGGCTGCGGCAGCCTCCTCAACGGCGGAGGCGTGCTCGTTGCGTCGGTCATGGGCAAGCTCTGTCCCTGGGAACTGGCGTACTTCGTGGCTCGCGGCGACCTGCGGCGTGCGCTCGTGCGTCTCGGCTCACGCGCGGTCCCGGTCGGCTTGAACCGCGGCACGGTGTGGACCCGTTACTACCGACCGAAGGAGTTTCTCGATCACTTCCGGGGCTCGTTCGCGCACGAGGCGTCTCGCGCCTTGGGTCTCTTCTCTCCGCCTCCGTACCTCGTGGGGTTCCACCGGCGCCTGCGCCGGGCGAGCCGGGCGCTCTGGTGGCTGGACGGAAAGCTCGGCGCCCTCCCGCTGCTGCGAGAGGCCGGCGACCACTTCCTGATGGTGCTACGCAAACGTGAGTGAGAGCGCATTTGCCCTGAACGTGGAGACGCCGACCGAGTTTCGGTTGGCCTGCCCCCGGTGTCGGCAGCCGTTCCCGAGCGGCCGCGACCTCCTCCGCTGCCCGGCCTGCGAGCTGCGCTTCTCGCGCGATGGAGGCATCTGGCACCTCCTGCCGCCGGAACGCGAACTGGCGCTGCGTCGCTTCGTGACCGAGTACCGCGAGGTGCGGCACCGGGAAGGGTGGGGCAGCCGCGGCCCCGCTTACTTCCGCGCCCTCCCCTTCGTGGACCTCACCGGGCGCTTCGAGGAGATCTGGCGAATCCGCGCGGCCAGCTATGCAACTCTGGTCCAGCGCGTGCTTCGCCCCATCGAACTGCAGACCCAAACGCCGCTTTCCGTGCTGGACCTCGGGGCGGGTAACAGCTGGCTGTCGCACCGTCTCTCGGAGCGGGGACACCGGCTTGCAGCCGTGGACCTCTGCGACGACGCGCGCGACGGACTCGGGGCCCACGTGCACTACCCGACGGTTTTCACCTCGGTCGTGGCGGACTTTGACCACCTGCCGTTCGCCGGGCGACAGGCGGACATCGTGGTGTTCAACGCCGCGTTGCACTACTCCCCGGACCTCGTGGTGACGCTCGCCGAGGCGCTGCGGGTTCTTGGCGACACCGGCCATCTCGTGATCATGGATTCCCCCATCTACCACGACGCAGTGAGCGGGGCCCGGATGGTCCGCGAGCGCGAGCACGCGTTTATCCGCGACCACGGATTCCCGTCCAATGCCGTCGCCAGCGAGGGTTTCCTCACCCATCGCCGATTGCGTGAACTCGCCACCGATCTGGGGCTGCGCTTCCGGTTGCTGCGGCCCCTCCGCTGGTGGCCGATGCGAGGACACTCCCTTTTGGCAACCATGAGGGGCCAGAGGGAACGGGCTACGTTTCCGGTCATCGTTGGGCGGCGCCGCCCTTGGGCGGCAAGTCGATTGGAAACCCGGTTCGGGAGGCGGAATGGTGCGCGCTAGCCTCGTCCGCCTCTACCTCCGGGGGCGGTTCGTGCTGTTCCAGCGTCGCCGCCACCGTCGGCTGGTCCTGGAGCGGTTCGCCGGCCACCCGCTCCTGGTTCTGCCCGAGGTTTTCAACCCGACCCTGTTCCTCACCACCGGTTTCTTCGCCTCGGCCCTCACCCCCGAGCTCGTTCCCAGCACCGCCGACGTCCTGGACGTGGGGACCGGTTCGGGCGCCCTTGCGATCGTGGCGGCACAGTTCGCCCGCTCGGTGGCGGCGGTCGACCTCAACCCCCACGCGGTGCGCTGCGCCCGCCTCAACGTCATGCTCAACCGTTGCGAGGACCGTGTTTCGGTTGCGGAGGGCGATCTGTTCGGGCCGTTTGACGGTCGGCGCTTCGACGTCGTGCTCTGCAACCCCCCCTTCTACCGCGGCTCGCCGCGCGACCTCTGGGATGCCTCCTGGCGCGCACCGGACTTCTTCGAACGCTTCACCGGGTCGCTCGCTGCCCACCTGGAGCCCCTCGGCCACGCCCTGGTGTTGCTCTCCTCCCTCGCGGAGGCGGACGGCTTCTTCGCGGGGTGCGCCACGGGGGGTCTCGAGGCGGCGGTGGTCGGCCGCCGGCATTTGATCTCAGAGACCCTCTCCCTGTACCGGGTCAGGAGGGCCGCATGAGGCTGGTGCTCTACAACCCACCCAGCTCGGCTACCCGCAAGCCGGTGCTTCCCATGTCGCTGCTGGCGCTGGGGGCGGTGCTGGAGGAACACCACGAGTACGCATTAGTGGACGGCAACCTCGAGCCCGACCCCGTCGCCGCCATCGACGCTCTCGTCCGTGAGTGGGGCGCGCGAGCGCTGGCCGTGACAGTCATGCCGGGCCCACAGCTCGCAGGCGCCGTACCGACCTGCCGAAGGCTCAAGGAGCTGCGCCCACGCCTGACGGTGATCTGGGGCGGCTACTTCCCCACCCAGCACTGGGACGTCTGCCTGCGCGCCCCGTACGTGGACTTCGTAGTGCGCGGTCACGGCGAGCTCGTGCTCAAAGAGCTCCTCGACCGTCTCGAGAGTGGCGGGGATCCCACCTCCCTCGCTGGGCTCGCGTACCGCAACGCCGTGCGAGAGCCCGTCACCAACACTATGGCGCCGATCCCTCACCCGGATCGCCTCCCCGACTTTCCGTACCACAAAGCCGAGGTGTCGCGGTACGTGCGCCGGACGTTCATGGGGGCACGCACCCTGCCCCACCACTCCAGCTATGGCTGCCCTTTCTTCTGCAACTTCTGCGCGGTCGTCAACATGGTTTCGGGACGATGGCTCGCACAGTCCGCCGACCGCACCGCCCGGGTGGCGCGCACGCTGGTGGAACGCTTCGGCGCGGACGCGGTCGAGTTCTACGACAACAACTTCTTCGTCCAGGAATCCCGCACGACGGAGTTCGCCGAGCGCATTCGCGACCTGCGAATCGCGTGGTGGGGGGAGGCACGCATCGACACGTTGTTGCGCTACTCGGAGCGGAGCTGGGGGATGATGCGCGACTCGGGGCTCAAGATGGTCTTCCTGGGGGCCGAGTCCGGGTCCGACGAGACCCTCAAGCGCATGAACAAGGGCGGCTCCGCCTCGGCCGAGAAAACTCTCGCCATCGCCGAGAAGATGCGGCATTACGGGATCGTCCCCGAACTCTCCTTCGTCCTCGGCAATCCGCCGGACCCGGAAACCGACACCCGACGGACGCTCGCGTTCATCCGCCGCGTCAAGGGTGTTAACCCGAACGCGGAGATCGTGCTGTACATGTACTCGCCTGTGCCGCTCGACGGCGAGCTGTACGAGCGCGCCAAGGCGTCCGGCTTCCGCTTCCCGGACACGCTCGAGGAATGGATCTCCCCCGCCTGGCAGGAGTTCGCCCAGCACCGCTCGACCACCATGCCTTGGCTTTCCGACGGCACCCGGATGGAGGTGCGCAACTTCGAGCAGGTGCTCAACGCCTACTACCCGACGATCACAGATATCAAGCTGCGGGGGTTCTGGCGGGCAGTACTGAAGGCGGCGAGCGGGTGGCGGTACCGCCTCCACATCTACGCTCACCCCCTCGAGCTCCGGGCGCTGAACCACCTGCTCTCGTACCAGCGCCCCGAAACCAGCGGGTTCTAGGTCGGCGTCGATGACAGACTCCCGACGATCCCGCGCACGGCAGTGGCTCAGCACGCTTGGGCTCGTGACCCTCGGGGCGGTGGTCTTGGTGGCAGGGTGGCGCTTCGCGACGCTCGTCGCTCGAGCCGCGGTGCGCCCGTCGGCGTGCTTCGGGGCGCACTACACACTGGCACGGCTGCTCGCCAACGGTGAGGATCTCTCGCTCACCTACGACGATACCTGGTTCGCGGGCCAGAGTGGCCGCTTCACCCCCGGCGTCACCGACATCAACGTCAACCCACCCACCACCGCACTGGTGCTGCTCCCCCTCGCAGGCCTCGAGTACACCGGTGCGCGCATCGCCTGGACCGCTCTGAGCCTGGTGCTGCTGGCGGTCACCTTACCCTGGCTGCTCCGCGAGGCCCGCCTCCCATGGCCGTGGGCCCTCGGGTTCGTGGCACTCACCCTCGTCTACCAACCTCTGGCCGCCAACTTTCACGTCGCCAACGTGTACGTGCTGCTCCTCGCCCTAGCCACCGCCGCCTGGTACGGGTACCGAGCGGGGAACGAAGTGGTCCTCGGGATCGCACTCGGCCTGATGCTGGTGATCAAGCTGGCCGGGGGCCTACTGTGGGTGCTCGCGCTCTCCGAGCGGCGCTGGCGGGCTCTGGCGTGGGGGGCGGCCACGGTTGCCGCGGTGGCGCTCGGGTCGCTCCCGTGGATCGGCGTGGGCGCGTGGCGAGCCGACGCCGCCGCTCTCGCCTTCGCCGCGACGCGCCCCGAACGGGCCGTCACCGCGTACCAGAGCGTGACCGGCTTCTTCCACCACTTCTTTGCACCCGACCCGGTCTGGAACCCTGCACCGCTGCTCAACGCACCGGGTGTCGCGTTCCTCGGACCGTGGGTTGCACTACTCGCCCTCATCGGCGCTGGCCTCTGGGTGGCGCGGTCGCGCCCGCGCGACGACCGTGTCTTCGCGGCGTTCGTGATCGCCGGCGTCGTGGCGAGCCCCATGTCGCTCGACTACACGTACACGATGCTCCTCCTCCCTTCCGCCATCGCCCTCGCGTGGGCGCTGGAGCGGCGGTCGCCGATGGCCTGGGTGCTGCTTGCCGCGGCCTTCCTCCCGGTCGCCGCCGACCTGCCGTACCGCTCGCCCGGGCTTGACCACGGGGCGTGGGCCCTGCTGGCCTACCCCAAGCTCTACGGTGCCCTCCTGCTGTGGGCGGCCCTCCTGGGGGCGGCATGGCTCGCCGGCACCCGCGCACACCCCGATCCGGGAGGCGCGTCGTCTGGCGCACTCGCTGGCTCGTAGAGGTGATGGGATGCACGCCAGCAACCGTGAGCAAGCCGACGTGACGGAAAGCGCACCGACCGGCGCTGCGCGGGCCTCGCTCGCGGTCGTGATACCGGCGCTCAACGAGCGCGAGAACCTCGAACTGCTGCTGCCGGCCCTGCGGGTGGCGCTGGCGCGGCTGGCGGTGCCGGCGGAGGTGGTCGTGGTGGACGGAGCCTCAAGCGACGGTACCGCCGCGGTCGTCGAGGCCCTCGGCGCCCGTGTGGTACAGCAGCGCCAGGAAGGGTACGGGGGCGCCCTTCTGGCCGGCTTCTCCGCGACCTCGGCGCCCTGGATCCTCACAATGGATGCCGACCTCTCGCACCGCTGCGAGTTCCTCCCGGATCTCTGGAAACGGCGCGCGGACGCCGACATCATCATCGCCTCGCGATATGCCCCAGGCGGTCGAGCCGTCATGGGGTGGGTGCGCGGACTCTTCAGCCGCGCTCTCAACCGCAGCTTCGGGTGGGCCCTTGGGCTGCCGATCCGAGACCTCTCGAGCGGGTTTCGCATGTACCACCGAAGCGTCGTCGAGGCCCACCCGTTCGCCGCCCGGGACTTCGACGCCCTGGAAGAGATCTTGATTCGGGCCCACAACGCGGGCCACCGAATCGTCGAGGTGCCGTTCCGTTACATGCCCCGCCGCAATGGGGATTCCCACGTCCGCTTCGTGCGGCTCGCCCGCGCGTTTCTGGCGACCTTCGTGCGCATGTGGCGTCTGCGGAACTCCGCTTCCGCCCCCGACTACGACTGGCGTGCCTTCGACAGTCCCCTGTGGCTCCAGCGCGCCTGGCAGCGGCGGCGCCACGGGACCGTCCTGGGTTTACTCGACGACCACACCCCGGTCCTCGACGTCGGCTGCGGCTCGAGCCACATCATCGTGGACCTTCCGGACGCGGTTGGGCTCGATTTCGCTCACGCCAAGCTGCGCTGGTTGCGCTCCCGGCACGGGCCGCTGGTGCAGGGGACCCTCACGCGCCTCCCGTTTCCTGCGGCGAGTTTTGGGACCGTTATCTGCTCGCAGCTCATCGAGCACCTCCCCGACACGCCAAATGTGCTGGGCGAGCTCGATCGCGTCCTCGCGCCCGGCGGATCGCTCATCCTCGGTACCCCCGACTACGGCAGGCTGCTGTGGCGCGCGATCGAGTGGTGCTACGGCAAGCTTCTCCCCGATGCGTACGCCGGCGAGCACATCACGCACTTCGCCCGCCGTGGCCTCGCGGCCCGCCTGCGCGCGATGGGGTTCGATGTCGAGCGGTACCGGTACGTCTTCGGCTGCGAGATGATCTTCAAGGCCCGGAAACCGCGGGAGGCGGCGCTTCCCCGGCGTGGCGACACAGGTCCCCGACCCGCCACAGCGTATACCCCCCACGCCGCCCCACTTCGGCGAGACCGGCCTCGTCGCGCAGCCACAGGAAGTTGAGATGGGGCGAGAGGCCGCTCCACTGCGCCGTGAGGTTCCCGACGTCCAACAGCAGGTAGGGCGCATCCGGGCCGCACGCCCGTTCCGTCAGCGACGCCGGGCTCTCGTTGTACAGCTCGACCGCCCGAACCGAGGTGTAGTGCGCGACCGTGTTGGTGAGTCTGAACGTGAGGAGCGTCGCGCCCGGGGGAAGCTCGCTCTCCACCCACCGGCTCATCGCGAGCGCCGCATCCTTCTCCGCTACGAAACGGCGGAGGTCGCGCACCGACCACGCCAGCGCCCCGACCAGGCCGACGGCACATGCGCCGGCCACGGCTCTCCTCCACCTTCCCGCGTCCAACTCGAGCGCGCGCTGGACACCCAGGCCCACAAACACCAGCAGCGGCACGAGAAGCGCGAGCGAGAAGCGCGGGTTTTCCCACGCGATGCCGGCGAGGAACATCCACACCACGGCCGGCCACCCCGCGAGCAGCGCTGCCAGCGCGCGGGGCAGCGAGCACAGCGAGGCCACCCCCAGCAGGAGGAAAGGCGTGAACACCGGGAACACGAAGGCGGGGTGGAGTGGGGGCAGGGCGTAAAACACCCCAATCGGATAGCGGTAATGGAAGACCCCATCGGAGTTGCGCACGGTGGCCAGGAGCGCGTTCGCCGGGTTCCAGCTCACCACCTGCAGGTCGCCCACGTGGGATGGCCCGACGCCACGAACGTCGCCAGCGAACTGCACCCCGATCACCGCACCCCCGACCGCCACCGCCAACGCCGCGGCGGCCACTACGCTCCGGAGACGGAGCCCAGCCGCCCGCCAGGCGATCGCCGCTGCTACCGCCCAGGGGATCACGGCCAGCGCGTACACCCAGCGGGTAAGCACTGCCCAGCCCAGCGCGAACGCGGCGGCGGCGAGCCATCGCACTTCGAGCCTGCGGAGATAGCGCAGCATCGCCAGCGCCGAGAGCGTGACCCAAGCGAGGCCAGAGGCATCGGACATCACCGAAAGGCTCGAGAGGAGGAGTTGAGGGCCGACCGCAGCCACGGCGCCGGCCACCAACGCCCCTGCCCGCGCCCGCCCGGCAGCCTCGCGCACCAGGAGGTACACGACGGGGGCGACCGTTGCGCCGGCCACGACGCTGACCAGTTGACCGGCGAGCGGGTGCGCCCCGACCACGGCGAACGCGGCAGCGACGAGCAGCGGGTAGCCGATGGGCCAGAAGAACGGAGGCGGTGGGTGCAACACCGCCAGTGCATCGCGCAGCTGCAGCGCATAGCCGTAGTAGGCGAACGGATCCTGACCGTACAGCCCGTCGAATCCGGTCCCGAGGGGGACCACCGCCCGCATGCCCAGCGACAGCGCGAACAGGCTCGCGACGTCTCGCCACTTCGTTCCCCACCGCATGGCGGGTCATTGTCCGGCTGGCCCACAGTGGCGTCAACGGCGTGGGGCCGAAAACCCGCCCGGGGCGACCACTCGCCCGCAGGGAGGTGAAAAGGGTGCGCCTGGCCCTCCTAACACCCGGTTTTTCCGCTGACGAGAGCGACTGGTGCGTCCCGGCGCTTACGGGGCTGGTACGGGAACTCGCCAGGGTGCACGAGGTCGAGCTGTTCGCGCTGAGGTATCCGCATCAGAAGGCGAGCTACGTGGCGTTCTCCGCGCGCGTGCACGCGCTGGGCGCCGCCCAGGACGGGGCGTTCGGCCGCCTGGCGCTGCTTGCCAGAGCCTTCGCGTGCGTGCGCCGGGAGAACGCGCGCGCTGCCTTCGACCTGGTCCACGGTCTGTGGGCCGACGAGGCCGGGTTCCTCGCCACCGCAGCGGCGAGGGCCCTCGGGATGCCGGCTGTGGTCTCCCTCGTCGGCGGCGAGCTCGTCGGCCTGCCCAGCCTCGGGTACGGCACGGCGCTGTCCATCGCCGGTCGCACGCTCGTCCGCCGAGCGCTCCGCCACGCGGACGTGGTCACCGTAGGTTCACGGGAGATGGAGAGGCTTGCTTCGCCCCACGTACCAGCCGGGCGACTCTCACGGCTGCCCCTGGGCGTGGACACAAACCTCTTCCATCCGAGCGATGGCGGTGGCACCGCGATGCACCTGGCGGGTGCACCGTGCATCCTCCACGTGGCGTCGCTTGTGCCCGTCAAGGACCAGGAAACGTTGCTCCGTGCGCTTGCGCGCGTGGCGGCCGCGACCCCGGCCGCGCACCTGCACATGGTCGGTGACGGCCCCCTCCGGCGCGACCTCGAGCGCCTCGCCGAAAGGCTCGGAGTGGAGCCCCACTTGACGTTTCATGGGGCCGTGGCGCATGACCGACTCCCCGCGTACTACCGCGCCTGCGACCTCGCCGTGCTCTCGTCGCGCTTCGAGAGCCAGAGCATGGTGGCGCTGGAGGCGGCGGCGTGCGGCCGCGCTACCGTGGGCACCGCGGTGGGCGTGCTCCCGGAGCTGTTCGGGGAGCGCCTCACGGTCCGGGTCGGGGACGATGAGGGGCTGGCCGAGGCGGTCCTGGCACTCGCCCGCAACCCGGCTCGCCGCACCGCCCTCGGGGAGGCAAGCCGGGCAGCGGTCGAGTCGCGGTACACCCTGTCCAGTTCGGTGCGGCAGCTCACCCGGCTGTACACGCGCCTCGTCGAGAAACGCCGGGTTCTCGCGGCAACCAGGGTTGCAGCATCCTCCAGGGGACGTCGGGCGTGAGCACGTCCCCGGTCCCCCGTGTACCCGGCGGATCGTCAGCGCCTCCGGAGCGTGGTGGATCTCCCGTGCAGGGGCTCCTCAACCGTGGCCTGACCCTGCTGGTCAACAACAGCGTCGGCCAGGGGCTGGCGTTCCTCACCTCCGTCGCGATCGGACGGGTGCTGGGGGCGACGGCGTTCGGCCAGTACGCGGCGGTGATGGCGATGGTCTTCGTGCTCGGAATGGTCGCCGAGGCCGGGTTGGAGGCGAGCCTCACCCGCGAGGTAGCCCGCCGCCCCGAACGCAGCCGCGCCCTGCTCGCCGCCTCGCTGCGCGCCAAGGGTACCCTCGGTGGGTCTTTCGCGCTGCTCCTGGCAGTGCCGCCTCTAGCGGAGATCCTCGCACCCGACCCTGGCGCGGTCGGTGCCATCCGCCTGTCCGGCGTGCTCCTCGCGCTCAATGCGGCCAACAGCTCCTTCGCGGCGCTGTTTCGGGCCTGGGGAAAGATGCGCTACGTGCTGCTGGTCAACCTCACGGGTCTTGCGGTGCAGCTCGCCGGTGTGCTCGCGGTGCTCCTCCTGGCCCCAACCGTCACCGCCCTCGTCGCTTGGCTGATCCTCGTGCAGGTGGGCGAGCTGCTCGGCGGCATGGCGCTGTTTCGCCGCGGTGAGGCGCAGATCGCCAGGGAGGGGACCGCCCCGGCCCCGGGCGGGTCGCCGGGCACCTCGCCCATGGACAGCACCGTCGCGCTGCTGCGCCGCTCCCTCCCCTTCGCGTTGGCGGGTGTGCTCGGCGCACTCCAGCTCCGCGTCGACCTCTTCCTCGTCGAAGCCCTGCGCGGGCCAGCCGAGGTGGCCATGTTCTCGGTCGCGGCGCGCCTGCAGGGTCTGCTCACGCTGGCTCCCGCGTCGTTCTTCGCGGTGTTGTTCCCCGCGCTTGCGGCGGCCCACGGCGAGAGTGGCAGCATGGCCGGTGAGCGCCTATACGGCCGGGCGCTGGTGCGCATGGCGCTAGCGGGTTGTGCGGCTGTCGCGGTCGGGTTGGCGCTAGCCGACGTATTGGTTGTCGTAGCCTTCGGGCGCGCCTATGCGGCCGCGGCGTTACCCCTGCGCATCCTCGCCGTACAGGCGGTCCCGTTTCTGCTCAACACCACCACGACCCTGCACCTCTACACCACCGGTCGCGAGAAGCTTGCCAACTCGACCGCGGCGCTCAACGTCGCGTTGCGCCTCGTCTTCGGCTGGTCCTTGGTGCGCCTGTGGGGCGCACCGGGAGCCGCGGTGGCGGACCTGGCCGCCGAGGGCGTTGTGCTCGCGGCCTACTGGGCGAACGGCGTGATGCGCGAGGCGGGTGGAGTGTACCGCGTGGCAGAGGTCGCGCGGTGAGGACCACCTAGTGCATGTCAAGACTGCTCGTTCTCCGCGCCGAACGTGACCTGGATGGGCCACCCCTCTCGGTGAGGTTCCACGCCTAGGTCGCCGGTTTGGCGCGACGGGCGTCGAGGAAGATGCCCACTCCGAGCGCGACGAACACCGCGAGCCCGAGCCAGTTGCCACCCCACCCGGTGTTACCCAGGTGCGGCACCAAGCCGACGTGGAAGCGGTCCTGCGCCGCGTCCATGACTCCCTTGAACACACCGGCCAGCGCCCCGCCGGCGATGAGTCCGGATGCGACCAGCGTGCCGCGGTCGTTGCGTGCCTTCTCCAACCCCGCGGTTCCCCGGCCGGACCATTTGACCAGCCACGCCACGATCGCCCCCGCCAGGAGTGGGGAGTTGAGGTCCATCGGCAGGTACATCCCGAGTGCGAACGCGAGGCCAGACACGCCGGTCATCTCCACGAGCATGGCGATCACCGCGCCGAGCCCATACAGGAACCAGGGCGCCTCGCCCGAGCCCATCATCGACCGCGCCACCGCGGCCATCGCGTTCGCCTGCGGCGCAGGCAACGGCCTGGGGTGGGCCGCGGAGAGTACGTAACCGTCGGTGTAGGCGAAGAGCAACATCACGCCGGTGACCGTGAGCGACGCGAGCACCGCACCGCCGAGCAACGACCACTGGATGCGCTTCGGCGTCCCGCCCAGCCAGTAGCCGATCTTCATCAGCGTGACCATCGAGCCCGTCATCGAGAGAGCGGTGCACACCACCCCGCCGATGAGCAGTGTGGCCAGCATCCCGTCCCCGCCCGCCAGGCCGAGGTGGGAGAGGATGACGGCAGACACGATCAGCGTGGTGAGCGTCATCCCGGAGACCGGCGTAATCGAGATCATCGCCACCGCCCAGGCGGACACCGCCGCGAACAGGAACGAGATGAGCAGAGTGAGGGCAAGCGCCACGAGCGCTTTGCCCGTCGCGCCGGGCATCCCGCCCAAGACCACGAAGCGGAAGTAGACCCCAATGGCGATGGCGCCCAACCCCGTCAGCAAGGCGACGCGCCCCATCGGGATGTCGCGCTCCGTGCGGGGCAGGACCTGCGAGCCCCCTCCCGCCTTCAGCCGGGTCAGCTCCTTGAGGACCGTCCTCAGCGCCTGCACGATCACCGGGCTCATCTTCGCGATCGAGATGATCCCCGCGGCGAAGATCCCGCCGATGCCGATCAGGCGCACGTAGTTGCCGAACACCCCCTCCGCGTCCAGCCCCGCCACCGGTGGCAGGCCGGGGAAGAGTGGTCCCGGCACCTGGCCCCCGACTCGCGCCACCAGCGGCACCAGCACCCAGTACGACAGCGCCGAGCCGGCGCAGATGATCGCGGCGTAACGCACGCCGATGATGTACCCGAGCCCCATCACCGCCGCCGACGTGTTGAGGGTGAAGATCGCCTTGAGCCTGTTGGTGAATCCGTCGAACGCCGGCACCAGGGCCGTGGTGAACGTGTCGCGCCACGCCTCGAAACCCGCCGCCAGGTAGTCGAGCACGAAGCCAAGGCCCATGGACCCGAGAAGCACGCCCGCGGCGCGCCCTCCCTTCTCGCCGGTGACCAGGATCTCGGTCGTGGCGGTGGCCTCGGGGAACGGCAGCTTGCCGTGCATCTCGGAAACGAAGTAGCGGCGGAACGGGATCAGGAACATCACCCCCAGCACGGCGCCCAGGAAGGGGACGAGGAATATCTGGGAGAACCCCGAGCGACCCTCGAGGCCCAGCACGAAGATCGCCGGCATCACGAACACCGAGCCCCCGACCACGATGCCGGCGGTGGCGCCGAGCGTCGCCACCTGGAGGTTTTCCAGCAGCGTGCTCGGGCGCCGGCCGCTCGCCGAGACGAGCGCAGAGAAACCCACGGCCAGGATCGCAATCGGTATCGCAGTCTCGATTCCCTGTCCGAGTTTGAGCGCGATGTAGGTCGCTGCGGCTGAGAACAGCACCGTCATCGCGAGGCCGAATACCAACGAGCGCCAGGTCAGCTCGGGCACGACCTTCTCCGGCGCGATCAGCGGTTGGTACGTCTCGCCGGGCGCCAGCGGTCGATACGCGTTGTCCGGCAGACCCGGGATGGGCTGTGCGGCGGGTGTCTCGTCCATGGGTCCGGATTCTACAGCCCCTCCGGGCGGCGCTGACGTAGAATCCCCCGGAGCTCCATGGCCGACCTCCTGGAAGCCCTCGTGCAGATCAAGGCGCTCGCGGAGACGCCGCCGCGTGTGGCGGAGCTGCTTCGCCTGGCCCCACCCGACGCCTGGAGGCGCCGGCCAGACCAGGGCGTGTGGACGCCCGTCGAGGTGTTGGCCCACCTCGCCGACGCCGAGCTCTTCTTCGGCACCCGGACACGCCTGGTCCTCACCTCAGAGCGGCCGTTCCTGCAGCCGTTCCAGGGGGCGGTGCTGGCCGAGCTCGCGGGTTACAACTCGTGGCCTCCGGCTGTCGCCTTCGAGCGCTTTCGCTCGCGCAGAGTTGAGACACTGGAGTTGCTGTCGAGCTGCTCCGCAGCCGGGCTGGCGCGGGTCGGAGTGCACCCGGTGAGGGGCGAGACGAGCGTGGCCGACCTGGTCGCGCTTGCACTCGCCCACGACACCGATCACGTCGGACAGATGCGAGAGCGGCTCGGGATCGCTGTGGCCCTGGATCGTGGCGAAGCGGAGGCGGTATGGCGAAGGTGAGTGTCGTGCGCGACTTCTCGCGCACGTTCTGGGTCGCCAACGTGATGGAGCTGTTCGAACGCGCGGCCTACTACGGGCTCAACTCGGTGCTGGCGGTCTACCTGACCATCGGCGTCGCAGCGGGCGGCATCGGCGCCTCCGAACAGGCGGTCGGCTTCCTCCAGGGGATCGTCTACGCGGCGACGTACGTGCTTCCGATCCTGGGCGGCGCGCTCGCCGACCGCTATGGCTACCGGCGCATGCTCTTGGTGGCGTTCTCACTCCTCGCGACCGGGTACTTCGCGGCCGGCTACATGTCGGCCTACGCGCTGGTCTTCCTGGCGCTGCTGGTGATGGCGACCGGCTCGGGGCTGTTCAAGCCCATCATCTCGGGAACGATCGCGCGCAGCACCGACGAGCGCACCTCGTCGGTCGGCTTCGGGATCTACTACTGGATGATCAACCTGGGCGCGTTCCTCGCGCCGCTGGTGGTGAGCGTGCTGAAGGGGTTCTCCTGGCAGTACGTGTTCACCGCCTCGGCCGCCTATACGGGGCTGATGTTGCTGCCGGCGGCGTTCCTCTACCGGGACCCACCGCGCCCCGAGAGCACCAAGAAGCTCAAGGACGTTCTGCTCGGCGCCGCCGAGGTGCTGGGCGACGCGCGGTTCATGCTCATGATCGTCGTGTATTCGGGGTTCTGGATCCTCTACTTCCAGAACTTCGGGTCGGTACTTTGGTACCTGCGCGACTTCGTCGACCGGGCACCGGTCAGCGCGGCCGTCACCTCGCTGCTCTCCGCGCTCGGTCTGCCGTGGACGTTTACCTTTGACGCCGAGCACGTGACCGTGATCAACGCCGGCATGATCATCCTGCTTCAGGTGTTGGTCTCGCGCGTCGTCAAGGAACGGCCGGCCCTGCCCGTGATGGTCACCGGTATGACGCTCGGGGCGGTGGGGTTCGCCTGTCTTGCAGTCTCCCGCAACCCCTGGGTCTTCGTGGCCGGGATCGCGGTGTTTTCGATCGGCGAGATGACCGCCCACCCGAAGTACTACAGCTTCGTGGGCCTCGTGGCCCCGGCCGACCGCAAGGCGGTCTACATGGGGTACGCGTTCCTCTACGGCGTGTTCGGCTCGCTGCTCGGCTCCAACCTGGGCGCGTTCCTCTATGAGCGCATGCTCAAGCCGGCGTTGGGCACGCCGAGGGCAGGGGCGCAGGCGCGCCTCTTCTGGGTGATGTTCGCGGTCCTGGACGTGCTGGCGGCGGCCGGCCTGGTGCTGTTCGCGCGCCGCTTCGGTGAGGACACTCCTGAGACCCGGCGCAGGGCGGCACGCGTGATGACCGGTGTCTACGCGCTGATCGCCCTGCTGGGGGTGGCGTTTCTGATCGCCGCGGTGACGGCTTCGCCCATCCAGTACAAGACCGCGGTCCAGGCGCTGATCTTCCTGCTGCTGGGCGGCGGCGGCCTCGCGATCAACCGCGCCGCGCGGGCCTAGCTAACGCTTCACCAGTTCTACCCGCCGGTTGGCGGCGCGGCCATCCTCGGTCGAGTTGTCCGCCACCGGCTTCTCCTGCCCGTGACCCACGGCCGACAACCTGGCGCCGTCGATCCCCGCCGCTACCAGCGCGGCAACCACGGCCCTGGCCCTCTGCTGGGAGAGAGCCCTGTTCTTCTCCGCGGTCCCGGTCGCGTCGGTGTGCCCCTCGACGGAGAGCGACAGACCGGGGTTCTCCTTCAGCATTGCGACTACCTCGTCAATGATCGGCCTGGAGTCGGGCTTGATGTCCGCCTTGTTGGTGTCGAAGTTGATGTAAAGCGCCACGTGACCGGCGGCGTTCAGCGCCGCGAGCAGGCCGCTGGCGCTCACGTCCTGCTTCATCGCCTCCCTCTCGACCACGATCATCTGGTAGTCCGCCCCCGAATTGTGGGGCACGATCTCGAGCCAGATCTCCTTGCCGTCCTTGCTGGCCCTTCCGCTCACAAATGCCCAGCCCTCGTACTCCTCGCACTTCGCTCCCTCGCACGTCCCATCGATGAGGACCGTGCCGCCGATCGCCCGCAGCGCATTCGCATAGTTCCTCATGACCTGGAGCTCGCTCGCCTGGGTCGCGCCCTCCTTGAGCTCGTAGTACTTCGACCAGAGCTTCCCCTCGACGTTGACGAGTCCCTTGCCGTTGAAGAACCTGTGCGCGTCAAACTCCTTATCGTCCGAGCTGGTGAGCTGGTAGCTGGGCATCGCGGTGAAGTACGGGCACTCTGTGAGCTCGTCCTGACCCGGAGCCGCCGCGGCGACCAGCAACATGCCTGCAACGATGAGGGCGAGCCTGATTCCGGTCTTCATGTTTTCCCTCCCTTTGGCAAACGATCGACTCGTGCGACGGCACGCGCGCGCGGTGCCGGCGGCAGGGTTCTCGTGTGTCCAGCGCGCTTGAACCGTGTGCCCGGCCGAGGAACCGATCCGCCGCGACAACACGGTCCAGACTCCGTACACTCCAAGAAGCGTTACCACGAAAGACACCGGCATGCGGAGCCGCCCGTTGGCAACTACCAGCGACGGGCCCAGAACGACCACGAGCATTAGCACGAACAAACCGACTTCCGCCCACTTTCTCCGGCGCGCCAACTCAACGGCACCGACTGCCGAACCCAGCAACAGCACGGCATTCCACACCACCTGGACCGCCACGAGCGCGGCCACACTTGGCTGCCCCCGAGTCAGCGCACCGACCATGGCTCGCGGATCACGCGGCCCTTCTCCGAGCGCGGAAACCTCGTCGCTGCCGCCAGGACGGCCAAGCAAGCGAAGCAGGTTGCGCCGCTCGCCGGCAAGTGTGATCTCCATGGCCGACAAGAGTAGCTCGTGCGCGGCTGCACCAGGGTAGAGGCGGAGCGTTCTCCAACCGACCGTGCGAAACGCCGCGCTCCGCGCCGCCAGGTCGGGGCCGGGGCTCGACGCGACGGCCGCTTCCCCCAGCCTCCGTTCCGCCTCGGCACGTGAGATCCCCTCGGCGCGCGCCTTGACCTTTGCCGCAGCAACCAGACAAAGGTTGAGGTCAAAGGCACTGCTCATCGTCCATTGGCCGGCGCGAACGCCGTTGCGCACCGTCCACGCAGCCGGAAACATGATGGCCGTGACCGTGATGGTCGCGATCGCCTTGGTGCCCGCCTTTCGCAGGAGAAGGAAAACACCAACGGGTACAAAGACCAGGAATCCCACCGGTCGCACCGCGGTGGCAGCCGTGAGGGCGATCCCGGCGAGCGCGGATCGGCCCTTGGGGTGTTCCACGTCGGCGCTCACCACCAGCCAGACCGCGAGCGAAAGCAGGAACGTAAAGGCCACATCGGACATGACCATGTTGGAGTACACGACTCTTGCCACGTCGACGATCTGAAGCAAACCTGCGGCAAACGCCCATCGTAGGGGCACAAACTCGCACCCAATCAGGAAGACGAGAGCCACCGCCACGGCGTCAAGCAAGATCTGGAGGCCGAGGACGAGCGGGATCGTGGGCGCGGGCAAGTGCATCAACCCCGCCAGAAGAAACGGGTAGCCCGGTGTTCGGAATGTCTCCACATCCGCCGGGTTCTCGGCCGATTGCCCTGTCACCTGCGCACCGCGACCAAAGACGCCGCGCTCCCTCAGGCTGTGGGCTAGCTCGAGGTATGCGTGGGAGTCGGGCGTACACACCCGATTGGGGAGGAACTGGTGAAAGGGCACAAGAGCGCAGCGCACGGCAGCTGCCAGCAGAACCAGCAGGACGAAAAGGGTGCTCGCGCCCCGTCTCATGAGCCCACACCCAAGCAGGGGAGTGACAGCGTGCTCCGGTCGTTCCGCGCAGTCACGGACCGTCGTGAAGAGCTGTCACAAGCCGGTCTCTGTGACGGTGCCCGTTCATGAGTACGCGCGACCGGGATCGGACCCGGTGAGCGATGCTGGGCACCGCGAGCTTACCCTCCCATTCATCGACCCCGTCGAAGCTAACGAACACCGCCACCGAGTAACGCCCGGTGGTGGGCAGCGGGGCGTCGTAATCCTCGGGGACGCTCCTCTCGGGCATCTCGCCCAGGAGCAACACGCCGTCGGCCCCGAGCTTCTCGGCGAGGGCGGCCAACCGCCGGAGCTCTGCCGGCTCTGCCTTCTTGAGCGGCGCCGCTAACGGCTGCACGGCGAGAATGGTGTAATCGTCCTCCGGATCAGCGACGTAGAACTCCACGTCGTGCACCGTCGTCGCTGCCGGGCCCGTCTCGGAGGGCCACACCCCCAGGGGCAGCGAGGCGGCGACCGCGAGCAGGGTTGCCGCAAGCATGGTGGTCCCCCTTCCTCACTGTTCCGGGACGAGCCGCTCCAGCCCGCCCAGGTAGGGCCGCAACGCCTCCGGCACAGTCACTGTGCCGTCGGCGTGCTGGTAGTTCTCCAGGATCGCAATGAGCGTGCGTCCGATCGCGAGACCGGAACCGTTGAGAGTGTGGAGAAAGCGAGCCCTGCCGCCAGCCGAGGGCCGGTACTTGATGTCGGCCCGCCGCGCCTGGAAATCCTCGCAGTTGGAGCACGAGGAGATCTCCCGGTAGCACGCCTGCCCCGGCAGCCAGACCTCGAGGTCGTGGGTCTTGGCCGCCGCGAACCCCATGTCCCCGGTGGACAGCGTGACCACCCGGTAGGGGAGCCCCAACCGACGGAGGACGGACTCCGCGGCCTTGGTGAGCACCTCGAGCTCCGCGTAGCTGGTCTCCGGAGTCGCGAAGTGCACGAGCTCGACCTTGTCGAACTGGTGCTGCCGGATCAGGCCGCGCACGTCACGGCCGTACGACCCGGCCTCGGCGCGGAAGCACGGTGTGTAGGCGCAGTACCGCCGAGGGAGCGACGCCTCCTCGAGGACCTCCCCGCGATGCAGGTTGGTGACAGGGACCTCTGCCGTGGGCACGAGGTAAAGCTCGGTCCCCTCGATGTGGAAAAGGTCCGCCCCGAACTTGGGCAGCTGGCCGGTTCCGATCAGCGCGTCACTGTTCACCAGGAACGGCACGTACACCTCCCGGTACCCGGTCCCCCGGTGAAGGTCCAGCATGAACGTCACCAATGCGCGCTCCAAAGCCGCGCCCGCCCCCCACAGCACCGCGAAGCGCGCGCCGGCCACCTTGGCGGCGCGCTCGAAGTCGAGGATCCCGAGCGCCGGGCCCAGGTCCCAATGCGAGCGCGGCTCGAAGTCGAAGGTCGGCGGCTCGCCCCAGCTGTGCTCAACGCGATTCGCAGTTTCGTCCGGCCCCACCGGGACCGTCTCGTGCGGCAGATTCGGGATCACGAGCTCCAGCGCCCCCACCGCTTCGGCCAGCGCCGTCGCCTCGACCTCGGCTGCGGCGACGCGGGCGCCGAGTTTCACCATGCCGCTGCGCACCTTCTCCGCCTCTTCCGTGCGACCCTTCGCCAACAGCGCGCCGACTTCCTTGGAGCCGCGGTTTCGCTCGGCCTTCAGCGCCTCCAACTCGGCCTGGGCTTCGCGCCAGCGCGAGTCGGCGGCCAGCAGCTCTGCAAACGGTGCATCGCTCCCGCGGGCGGCCAGCGCGGCCCGGATCCGGTCTGGTGAGGTGCGCAAGAGCTCTCGCGCAAGCATGGACGACCTCCAGAGGCGCGATTGTTGGCCTTCGAGGTGCGGGAGTCAACCGGGCGCGATTCGCCGCTCGGCCAGGTTCGGGCAGGTAACGATCATGGCCGCAGCCCGCGAGAACGTATACTCCGGAGGATGAACAGAGCGCGGGTGCTGGCGGCCCTGCCGTGGGCGGCGTTCGCGCTGCTCGGCCTTTGCATTGCCTGGGTCGGGGGCGTGCCCGGCATTGAGGTGGTCTGGGCAAGTGCGAGCGTGGGGGCGGCGCTGCTCCCCTCGGGGTTCATCGCCCCCTCCGGCTGGCGTCGGCGTGCGGCAGAGGCGCTGCTGCTTCCGGCCGCGCTCGCACTCGTGCTGGTGGGTGATCCGACCATGCGGCGGATGATGCTGCCGCCGCTCCTGCTGCTCGTCGCCGCCGGGGCCACGGCTGCTGCGTTCCCGCGAGCGAGCGAGCGCGCACGACCGTTCCTGGTGGCCGCGCTCGCACTCGCCGCCCGCGCCGGGGGCGGCCTCGGTCTCGTCGGGTTCGAGTGGTGGCACATCACCCTGGTGCTGGCGGTTGCAGCCGCCCTGGCCTGGGGCACCACGCGCCTTGCGGGAGGGTTCGCGGGCGCGTCCTGCGGGTTGCTGGCGGGCACGCTCCCGCTCGAGACCGCGCCCCTCTGGGTGCCGTTGGCACTCCTCGCGGCGGCTGCAGCGAGTCTCGCCGTTCCGCGCGCAGGTGCGAAGCCGCCTCGCCTGGCCGGGTGGCTCCCGGGCGCGACGGCGCTCGCGCTGGTTGCGGCCTCGCTTGCTCCCTGGGGCGGCATCGCACCGAGCCGGGCGTTCCCGCACGCGGGGTGGGCAGGCGCGGCGGCGCCGCTCGCCGCCCTCGCCATCACGCCCTTCCTCCCAGGGGCGTTTGCCGGCGCGGCCTGGCTCGCCGCGACCGTCACCCTCGCACCGGTGCGCCCACCACCCCCCGACCGGCCCGCGGTGGAGGTCACCGCGGCCAGCCCGGAGGTGGCTCTCCCGCTCTCGGCAGAGGGCGTCTACGTGCTGGACCTGACGCTAGCGAACGCCGCGGAGGTTCAGACAGGCACAACGGTGGCGACAGTGCTGGACGCCGGTGCGCCGCTCGCCCTCCGCGCCGGCGTGGACACCGCCGAGTGGTCGCACGAACGGCCCGACGTGCGCCCACACGTCGCGCACACGCTCCCCAGGCGGCCCGTGTGGCGCCCCGGGGAAGTCGGGTCGAACGCGGTGTGGGGCGTGGCCGGCCGCACCGAGGCCCGGCTGTCGGCGCGCGTGCGCCCACGTCTCGTGCGGGAGGCGACCCTTCCACCCCAGGTCGTCCTGGTGGCGGCGGCCGCCGGCACGGAGCAGCCGACCCCGCCGCGCGACTGGCCGCTGCCGATGTGGATCCTCGCCGCCGGCATTGCGGTTGCCCTCGTGCAGGTCGCAAGCCGGACGTGGCGAAGGCCGGCCGCAGCGCTCCCTTGGGTGCTGCTGACCGCCGCCTCGTTGCTCGCCCGGCTCCCGGTCGAGCCGCTGCGGCTCGTCGGGGAGCGACACGGGGTGGACATCGCGCTGGCGGCGACCCTTTCGGCGTGGCTGCCGGCCGCGGCGGCGTGGCTGCGACGGCGGCGAGGCTTCGTCACTGCCGCGGCCCTTCTCGTTCCGATCGCCCTCGCGACCCCGCACCTTACGCCACCGCTGTACGGCGACGAACCATTCCACCTGATCGTCCTCGAGTCCCTCACCAAGGACCACGACCTCGACCTCGCCAACAACTACGACCTCGAGCACCGCCCGTACAACCGCATCTACATGGGCGCCTTCATCCAGCCGCCGGTGCTCGGGATGTTTCTCCTACCGGGCTACCTGGTCGGGGGCAGGACCGGTGCACTGGCGCTGCTCGCCCTCGCCGGAGCCGCGCTGGTAGCGTTGATCACCCGCAGGGCCCTGGAGCTCGGCTGCCCGCCCACCCGGGTGGCGCTGCTGGCGATGGTCCTGCTCGTCACGCACCCGCTGGCGACGTTTTCCACCCAAATCTGGGTCGAGATCCCCGCTGCGCTGGCCACCATCGCCGCCGTGGTGCTCCTCGCGCTGCCCCGCCCACGGCGCGGGGGGGTGGCCGTTCTTGCCGCGCTCACAACCGCGGTGAAGGCGCGCCTCGGGTTGATCATGTTTCCCCTCGTGCTGGTGGGCTGGTGGCCGGCGAGACTTCGCATCAGGGACGTTCGCCGGGCCGTGCTCGTGCTCGTCGCGACGGCTGGGGTCGGGCTCGCCGCGAGCTGGGCGACGTTCGGGCATCCCCTCGGCTACAGGCGGCTCTCCACCCTGGTGCCGGAGAGCCCGGGGCGCGCCGTGACGGTGCTCGGCGGGCTCCTCTTCGACCCGGCCGGGGGGCTGGCGTTCGCGGCTCCGCTGCTGCTGCTCGCCCTAGCGGGGGCGGCCACGCTCTGGCGGCGCGGGGGCAACGGCGAACGAGCGCTGCTTGCCGGCGGGGTGGCTACCGTGGTCGCGCTCCTGCACTCCCACGAGTGGTACGGGGGCGGCTCCCCCCCAGCGCGCTACCTCGTCCCGCTCCTGCCGGCCTTCGCCCTCGCTGGCGCGATGGTGCTGCGAACGGCTCCCCGCTGGCGCCGCCTCGCCTGGGTGTTGCTGCCGCCCAGCGTCCTCGTGTGGTGGACCCTCGTCACCCGTCCCCACTTTTCTGTCAATTCCGGCGACGGCGGCTGGTGGCTTGCCGACGCTCTTGCACGGCGCTTCGCCGGCGACGTGCGCCACCTCATCCCGTCGTTCCTGCGCCCCTCCCCCGCCACGTTTCTCGTGCCGCTCGGGCTCGTCGCCCTGGTGGTGCTGCTGGTGCTCTCGATGCGCGCCCACCCCGCTTTCGCCCGCGGCCTTGCCCGAGCGACCACGGTGGTGTGGCTCGCCGGCGCGGCCACGGCCGTACTCGCTGTGACGCAACGCACGGATCACGTCGTGGACCTGGAGGATCCTCAGGTCGAAAAGATCGGTGGCAGGCTCGAGCCTCCCCCTGGGACGTTCTCCCGGTTCTCATACCCCAACGGGTGGCGGGTCGCCGACGCGGAGGGCGTGGTCGTCCCGCTCAACCTGCCGCAGCGTGCCGGGCTTGCCCTCGTGGGGTGGCTGGACGGACCCTCACGGGAGGGGGCTGCCCTGCTGGTGAGTTGGGACGGCGCCGCACCAACCCGGGTCCCCGTGAGCGGCCAGGGAACCGGGTCGGTTCCGCTCCCGGGCGTGCCGGGCGCGGGCAGGCACGCGCTGCGCATCACGCTCCAGGCACCGCCGGGTGGCGAGGCCGTGCTCGACCGGCTGATGGTGGAGCGATGAGCGGGGTCGACGCCATCGTGGTGGCCCACAACCACGCGCGGACGCTTCGTTCGACGATCACATCCCTTGTCGGCCAGACCGTCCGCCCGACACGGATCGTGGTGGTGGACAACGGCTCGGCCGACGGGTCCGTGGGCGTCATCGAGGATCTTGCCCGGACCATCCCGCTGGAGCTGTATCGATTCCACGAGAACCGCGGCTTCGCCGCCGCCGCCAACGAAGCCCTGAGGCACACCCGGGCCGAGTGGGTGCTCGCCCTCAACCCCGACTGCCGCCTCGCACCCGACTTTCTGGCACAGTTGGTCGCCGCCGCCTCGGCACGGGAGCGCGTGGGCGCGGCCACCGGGCTGCTCCTGCGCGGAGAGGGTGAGGCTCTTTCGGCGACCGAGCGTGTGGACTCGGCCGGCATGGTGGTCACCGCCTCGGGCAGGCACCTGGACCGCGCCTCCGGACGAGGCATGCGCGCGCCCCTCTCGCGACCTGCGTTGGTGTTCGGCGCCTCGGGCGCGGCCGCCCTCTACCGCCGCGAGGCCGTTGACGACGTGGCGTACCCTGCGGGCGAGGTGTTCGACGAAGGCTTCTTCTCGTACCGCGAGGACGCGGACCTGGCGTGGCGCCTGCAGCGCCGCGGCTGGGAGTGCCTGTACTGGCCGCCGGCGCGGGCCTGGCACGAGCGAGGCCTCAAGCCGGAGCACCGGCGCAGCGCAACTCCCGAGATCAACCGTCACTCGGTGCGCAACCGCTTCCTCCTCCGCTGGTCCAACGCCGACTGGCAGTGGCTGGCGGCCTGTTTCCCCTGGTGGCTCGTGCGCGACCTCGTGGTGGCACTGGCCTGCCTCACGGTTGAGCGCTCCTCGCTGCCGGGGCTGCAGGAGGCGTGGGCGTTGCGCCGACAGCAGCGGGGGCGGGGGCGGGCCAATGCGTCCCGGGCGCTCGTCTCGGGGTGGCGGGTGGCACGGTGGTTCCTGCCCGGGGGTCGTGTACGCAGGGTAGGAACGTGATGAGGGTCGCGCTCCTGGGCACGCGCGGGATCCCCGCGCGCTACGGGGGTTTCGAGACGTTTGCTGAGGAGCTTTCGGCCCGCCTGGCCGCGGCCGGCCATGCGGTCACCGTATACACGCGCTCCCACACCGCGGTTCCGGGCGTGACGGTCCACCGCGGGGTCAAGGTACGCCTCCTGCCGGCGCTGCGCCTCAAGGCGCTGGAGACGTTTTCGCACACGCTTCTCTCGTCCCTCGATGTCGGGCGCAGCGCCTTCGACGTCGTGCTGCTGTGCAACGCGGCCAACGCGCCGTTCATCCCGCTCCTGCACGCGCGAGGTCTGCCCGTTGCCCTCAACGTGGACGGCCTCGAGCGCAAGCGCCGCAAGTGGGGGCCGATGGGTCGTGCCTACTACCGTCTCTGCGAATGGCTCTCGGCGCGCTGGGCCGACGCAGTGGTGACCGACGCCAGCGTGATCCAGGTCTACTACCGGCGCGCCTGGCGCCGGGCGTCGGTGATGATCCCCTACGGAGGCGACCTTCCCGCGCCGCAGGGGCAGGAAACGCTGGACCGGTTCGGCCTCTGCGACGGCCGCTACTTCCTCTACGTCTCGCGTTTCGAGCCGGAGAACAACCCCGACCGCGTGATCGCGGCCTACCGCGAGGTTCCCGGCGACCTGCCGCTGGTGATGGTGGGGGGGGCGCCCTACGCCCGTGCGCTCACCCGGCGCCTGCACGAGTCCGCGGCCGCCGACCCGCGGGTGGTGCTGACCGGGCCGATCTACGGTGATGGGTACCGCGAGCTGCTCTTCCACGCCGGCGCCTACATTCACGCCACCGAGATAGGCGGAACCCACCCCGCACTCGTAGAAGCGATGGGAGCCGGTCGCGTGGTCTTCTTCCTGGACAACCTGCCCAACCGCGAAGTCGTGTGCAGTGCGGGGGTGCCGTTCGTCTTCACCGGGGGCGGCACGCTCGCGCAGGAGCTCAAGGCGTACGTCGCACAACCGGGAGCGATGGCCCACCTGGGTGTGGCGGCGCGCGAGCGCACACTGACACGCTACCGTTGGGACGACGTGGCCGCTGCCTACGAGCGGCTACTGGAGGGGCTGTGCTGCGGGAACCCGCGCGCCTGATCGCGTACCGGCGCCTTCTGCTCGACGTGCTGCTCACGGCCGGCAGCTTCCTGCTCGCCCACCAGGTGCGCTCCAACCTGATTCCGAGGCTGCTTCCCTCGCTCTTCCCCGGGGGGCTTTACCCGCTGAGCGACTACCTTCCGCTGCTGGCAGTGGTGCTGCCCCTCTGGATGGTGCTGCTGGCCGCCCACCGGCTCACCGCCCCGGGGCAAGTGCTCTCTCTGCGGCGCGAGGCGTTCAAGGAGATCCAGGTCGCCGCGCTGGGTGTGGTGCTGCTCGCGGCCGCAGGGTACCTGTTGCGCCTCCACTTCGTCTCGCGCCCGTTCCTGCTGCTCTTCGGCGTCATCAACGGCGCGGTGCTGGCGGCGGCGCGCATCGTGGAGCGCCGCACGCCGTGGGGTCGAAAGCTCGCGGAGGTCCCCGAGCGTGTAGTGGTAGTGGTCGGTTGCGGCACGGAGGCGGCGGCGCTCGCGCGCCAAGTGGTCACCCACAGAGCCTGGGGGCTCTCCCTGCGCGGGATCGTGGACGCCGACGGCTGCGGGCGCCGCGATGTGGAAGGCATCCCCGTCGTCGGGGGCGTCGAGGACCTGCCGGAGCTGCTCTCCCGGGAGGTGGTGGACGAGGTGGTGCTGGCCGTCCCGACGCGCCAGCTCGGTGAGCTCGAGCCGGTCCTGTTGCACTGCCAGGAGTTGGGGGTGCGAGTGCGCGTGGCACTGCAACCGTTCCCCCACCTGCAACCGCACGTCGAGGTCGAGGCCCTCGACGGAACACCGCTGCTGACCTTCGCGACCATGCCCACCGCCCCGTTGGCGCTGTTCCTCAAACGCATGCTGGATGTGGTGGTCGCGCTGGCCGGGCTTTTGCTCTCGCTCCCGCTCTGGCTGGCGGCGGCCCTCGCGATACGCCTCACCTCTCGCGGCTCGGTGCTCTACCGGCAGGTGCGCTGCGGGCTGCACGGGCGCCGCTTCGTGCTGCTCAAGTTCCGCACCATGGTGGCGGATGCAGAGAAGATGCAGGGTGACGTCGCCCACCTCAACGTGATGGACGGGCCGGTGTTCAAGGCGCCCGGCGACCCGCGTGTCACGCCTGTGGGCTGGCTGCTGCGACGCTCCTCGATGGACGAGCTGCCGCAGCTGCTCAACGTCCTCAAGGGGGACATGTCGCTGGTGGGACCCCGTCCCCCGATTCCGGAGGAGGTCGAGAGTTACCTGCCGTGGCAACGGCGCCGCTTGGCCATGAAGCCCGGCATCACGTGCCTTTGGCAGATCTCGGGCCGTTCCCAACTCGACTTCGCCACCTGGATGGAGCTCGACCTAGCCTACATCGACAGGTGGTCGCTGTGGCTCGACCTGAAGATCCTGCTGCTCACTGTGCCGGCGGTTTTTTCGGGGCGGGGAGCCGCATAACCCTGACCACCGCCATCCCGGGGCGCACGTTGTTGGTTTGTCCCGGATGGCCCCAGACGAAGGCGGTGCCCTGGCCGCGGCGCGGTGCGCCCGCCCATGAGGCTGCCGCGAACACGGCCGCGCCAACGACGGTCACCCCCACCACCGTCCGCCAGCGGAGATGCGGGTGCGGGTGGAGCGGGGAGTGCGGCACCCACAACCAGGCTCCGAGCAGCGCGCCGACCAGCACCGCGACGGTGGTCAGCACCGCGATCGGTGGGACCGCCCACCCCTGGACGACGACCACCAAGCCCCACCACGCAGCCGGCACGAAGGTGTGGGCGAGCGCCACCAGGAGACGGCGCGTGCGCAGCGGCCCGCCCGGCTCCACCCATAGGTGACTGGCGAGCCGCGCCACTGCGAGCTGAACTACACCGGCGCCGACCACAGTGGTTATGGCAAGAAAGAGGCGAGGAGAAGCCCCCCAGAAGCGTGCCACCCCCGCCGCCGGCCCGTCGGCGACCCCCAGGGGAGGGGCCCAGCCGAGGCCAAGGACGGCGCACGCCACCGCGAGCTGGAAAACGCCCACCTCCGAGAACCACGATGGCGGAACCGGCACCACCGTGGGCAGCAGGGCTGCCAGCGCCAGCGCGGCGAGCGGCGGTGCCAGCCAGTAGAGGAGGAGCGCCGCGCGTGTGTGTGCGAACGCGATGCTCGGCTCGTTCACCAGCCCCCAGGGGTGGAGGCCCAGCGGGACTGCGAATCCGATCCAGCCACCGCCCGCCACCACGGTCCCGAGCCCCTGGGCGACCGCCAGCAGGAGCCAGGCCAGAGGCCAGGCGAGCAGCGCCACCCCCCAGGAAAGCACCAGCACCCGGGGGGAAAGGGGATTCAGTCGCATGAAAGCTATGATACCCGCATGCGATCGATCTCCGCGCGCGTTGCGCTCTGTCTCGTTGCCTCTGTGCCAGCTTTCGGCCAGGCCACGAGTGAGTGGCGGACCACCCATGACCTCCCCGTGGCGGTCGCGGAGGTGGCGGGAGGTGATGTGGAGGTCCTTGCCGCGGTGCTCCCCGCCGACGCGTCACCTCCCGACACCCTTGCGGGTTTTCCCACCCAGGTCACCTCGCGGCGCGGCGCGCTGCTGTGGACCGTGCGCGTGCCGGCGCTGCTCGTCCTGCCGGCGTTCTCGGAGTTCGTGCGGGCTCTCTCGCCGACAGGCACCGCGGCCGTCGTGGCGCTCGGCCCGGTGCCCGCGCGCGAGCTCGAGGGACCAATGGCGGCCCTCGAGGGCGTGCCGGTCCGGCCTCTGGCCCGGGTGCCATGCGTGCTCGCGGAGGGTGGCGTGGAGGTGCTGCGCGGCACCCCGGAGCGCGTCGCTCTCGCGCTCGCCGTTCCCGGCCCCACCGACCCCCGCTACGACACGCTGCCCGCCCTGGCGGCGTTCCTGCGGGCCAGGCTGACCGCTGCGTTCCGGGACGTTCGGGTGGAGAGCGAGCTCGAGGGCGCGTGCGCGCGTCTGCTCGTGCGCCTGCCTGCGGGGCCCGAGCATCCGCGCGTCGTTCTCCGGGGCCTGCGGCAGCGCCTGGCCGCGCTTCCGGCGACACCTCCGACCGACGACGAGGTGGCCCGCGCTGTGGCGTCGTGCCAGTCGCGGGCCGCACGCGCGGCAGTGGCCGGAACGGCCGCAGCCCAGGAGCTGGCGGAGCGGCTCGCCCTCGGCGGGAGTATTGCGGGTGCGCTCGCCACGCCCGCCGTTGATCCCGCCACCCTCGGCGAGCTCGCCCATCAGGTGCTCGACGGCCACGCCGGCTTCGCCACCGTGGTGGAGCAGGAGCGTCGGCCGCAGATCGAGCCACCGCAAACGCTTGAGAACGGCGTGGTGCTGTCGGTGCGCTGGATTCCCGGCGAAACCGGCGTCGTGGCCGTCGCGCTCGGAGGCGTCGACCCGCGCTCCGCGAGGAGGGTCCTGACCGCGGCTGCCGAGGCGACCGCGAGCGAGGGGTGGGCCGCGACCGTGGGCGACACGCTCGGCGTCCCCACCCTGGCGGTTGCGTCACCCGCCGCCGGAGTCACCTCGGTGATGGAGCACGTCAGCGAGGTCCTGGCGGCCCCAGGCTCTCCCGCCGGCGACGACCTCGACACCGAGGTGGCCCGTGCCCTCGGTCTCGCGGAGCGTGTGACCGCCGAGACCGTCTCGGTGGCGCTGGCACTCCCGCCCGAGGTGGAGGAAGGGCCCGAGGCCGCCGGCAAGTTCTTTGGCAGCCTGTCCGGAGGAGGCGTGCGCACCGGTGCCGCCTTGGCCTCTCCCGGGCTGGCCTGGAAGGCTGGAGAGGGCCCACCCCAGGAGATCGGGATGGTGGAGTTGCCGTCCACCACCGCCGGCCTGGTGGCGGGCCAGGTCGCGCAGGACCGGCTGTCCCACGAGGCGGGTGTGCGCACCTTCCTGCTGGTGCCACCCGGACGACTCCTGCTCGCGGTCGCCGTAGACGGGGGTGCCCACGTGCCGGCTCTCGACACCCGCCTGGCGTCGCTCTGGAAAGGCGCGTGTCGCCCCACCACCGCCGGCGAGACGACGGCGGCGGCGCGCCGTCTGCTCTCGCTCCTCTACGGTGACGCGGCTCAGGCCACGGCACGAGCCGCGGCCGCTGTCTTCCTGCCGGTGGTGCCCACGGACGCCGGTCTACTGGGGATGGATCCTCGCGATGTGACTGCCGTCCTCACCGCGCTCCCTGGTTGGGAGAAGCTCGCCCGCTTCGCGCGCGGTCGAGCACCGCAGGTGGTCGCGCCGCCAGCTCGCAAGGGTGGTGTGCGAAAATCCGCTTCCCCGCACTGAGGCCGCCGGGGCCGGCTGGAGGTGCCATGGAGATCGTGAAGCGAACGTTGGCGCAGCAGATGGAGCTCCTGCTCAAGGGGTGCGTGGACGTCGTGCGCCCCGAGGACCTCGAGGCACGCGTGGTCGCCGCCGGGCGCGAGGGGCGGCCGCTCACGGTAAAGGTGGGGTTCGACCCCTCGGCCCCCGATCTCCACCTCGGGCACACGGTGGTGATCAGGAAGATGCGCCACTTCCAGCAACTCGGGCACCGCGTCGTGTTCCTGATCGGCGACTTCACCGGGATGATCGGGGACCCCACCGGCAAGAAGTCGACGCGGCCTCAGCTCACGCGCGACGAGATCGCGGCCAACGCCGAAACCTACAAGCGGCAGATCTTCAAGCTCCTGGATCCCGACGCAACGGTCGTCGACTTCAACGCGCGCTGGCTGGGAGCGCTCTCGAGCGAGGAGTGGATCCGGCTCACCGCCAAGGTGACGTTGGCACAGATCCTGGAGCGGGATGACTTCCGCACGCGCCTCGAGGGCGGCGAGCCGATCTCTCTGCACGAGCTCCTCTACCCGGTGGCCCAGGCGTACGACTCCGTCGCCCTGAAAGCCGACGTGGAGCTTGGCGGCACGGACCAGCTCTTCAACCTCCTGGTAGGCCGGGACCTCATGGGCAAGCTCGGCCTCCCGCCACAGATCGTGATGACGCTGCCGCTGCTCGAGGGCCTCGACGGCGTGGAGAAGATGTCCAAATCCCTCGGCAACTACGTCGCCGTCCAGGATCCACCCGAGGAGATGTTCGGCAAGCTCATGTCGGTCTCCGACCCCCTGATGTGGCGGTACTGGACGCTGCTCACCGACCTCGACCCCGGTGAGGTTGCCTCGCTCCAGAAGAGCGTGACCTCTGGCGCCCGCCACCCGATGGACGCCAAGTTCTCGCTCGCGCGCACGATCACGGCGGACTTTCACGGGCCCCAGGCTGCGTCCGACGCCGAGGCCCGCTTTCGTACGGTTCACCAGCGGCGCGAGACCCCCGAGGACGTCGCGGAGATCACCCTCCCCGCAAGCGCGGAGCCTCCCCAACTCGTCAGGTTGCTGGTCAGCGCAGGTCTGTCCCCCAGCAACTCCGAGGCCCGCCGACTGCTTCAACAGGGTGGTGTGAGGCTTGACGGCGAGGCGGTGAGTGACCCGTTCGCCACCGTGGCCGCAGGATCGGGAAGCAGCTACCTCGTCCAGGTCGGCAAGCGTCGTTTCGCCCGGATCACCTTCTCCTAGGCCCCGACCTCACGCCGAGCCCTCCGGCGGCAAGCAGGCACGTTTCGGTGCAAAGCTCGCAGAGTGCGTCCGGAGGGCAGTGGGCGGTGGTGCGCCTGAACTCGGAGAGAAACGCCTTCGCCTCGGCCTGTCCGGAGCGGGCGAACCGGATCAGCCGCACCAGCGCCGCCCCCGTCTCCTCGGAGAGCAGGTGCTCGACCTTGCAGGCATCCAGCTCCGCCGTGTCCTCCCCGACCCCCAGGACCTCGCGCAGAAAAACCAGCAGTACCTCGTGCTTGCTCGCCACCCGGCCAACCAGGTCTGCACCCGCCGGCGAGGGGCGCAGGCGTTGCTGATCGTCGATCTCGACCAGACCGTGCTCCTGGAGGGTACGCAGCTGCAGCGATGCGGCGGCGCGCGTCACGCCCAGGCGACGTGCCACATCAGCCGCACGCGGCGCGTCTCCGAGCTTGCCGAGCGACGCGATGGCCAAGAGGTAGTGCGCCCCGGAGTGCGTGATCTCATTGTCCTCGAAGGCGCGCCAGAGCCGTGGTCGAGTGCTCATAGGTTTCCTCCGCAGCGTGCGTTGCGCGTCTCAGCCATGGGTCATGGCCCCACCATCGGCTGCAGGTAGATCGCCTGCGCAATCTCGTCCTCGAGGGCGAGGACCGTCTGGTCAACCTCGACCACTATGGATGGTTTGCGCTGGCGCAGCCCGAGCATCGCTCCCGGCATGATGCCGAGGTCGGCGAGCTGATGGAGCCGCTCCCGCTGGCGGGGCGCCACCAGCACCACCCGCCCACGCTCGCCGGGAACGAGGTCGGCCAGGCGACAAATCAGCGACGGGACTCGCCGGGACAGCGCCGAACAGCACTCGCCCGGCGGGATGGACCGCCCGTGCGGGCACAGCGGCGGGTGGCCGAGGAACGAGCATACGGCCGCCGTGGCCTGTGGCGTGAGCACGTGCTCCAGGTTACAGGCCTCGGCCTCGGTCACCTCCATCGGCAGCTCCAGCACCTGGTGAAAGAGCACCTCCGCCAGGCGATGGCGGCGGACGATCTGCCTCGCCTCCGGCTCGCCCGTCTCGGTGAGCTCCAGCTCGCCGTTGGCGAGCCGCACGAGCCTCCGCTCGACCAGTTCCCTGACAACCTCGCTCCACCCTTCCCCGGGCCCTGCGTGAATGGTCTCGGCCAGGCGGGCGACGGTGAGCGGTGTCCCTCCCTCGCGGGCGGTCCACAGCTCCTCGAGCACCTCCTCGTGCGCGATGGCGGCAGGGCGCGAGTCGAAGGAACGCTTCCCGTTCATGTTCGCCCCAGGTGGAGGAGCCTTCCCACCCATCGGGCGAGCGTGGACTCCTCGACGAACCGATAGTGGCAGTGCGGGCAGCACACCGTCCGGCACGAGGCGGGAAGCGGGCAGCCGGCCACGCATGACTCCCGCCCGGGGAACCGTCCGCCGCACAGCGGGCACTGCATCTCACGCACCTCGCCACCGCCCCCCGACGCGCTCACAGGTGGACCCCAAGCGAGCGCAGCGCCCAGTTGAGGGCAGCCCCGACCGCAAAGGCGAACGGCACGATGAACGCCACCATGGCGAGCGTCACCTTGAGGCCGCGCTCCTTGATCATCACGAAGAAATTGGCGATGCACGGCACGAACAGGGTGATGACCGTGAGGGCGACGACCGACTGCACCCCGTCCAACTCGCCGCCGCGACGCAACACGAAAAACCCCGCCGCCCCGTAGTCGCGCCGCAGAAACCCGACGAGGAACGCGTCCGTCGCCTGCGCCGGGAGGCCCAGGAGGCCAACCACCAGCGGGCGGGCGAGCGCCTCCAAGCGTGGCAGTATCGCGGTGACGTCGAGGACAAACAGCAGCAGCGTCCCGAGCACGAACAGCGGTAGCGCCTCCTTCAGGTACCACTCCGTGCGCGCCACGGTCTTCACCAGAATGTTCGCGAGGGACGGGACCCGCATCGGCGGGACCTCGAGGAGAAACTGCGAGCCCTTCCCCGGGACCAACCGCGCCGCCGCCCAGCCGACACCGAACAGAGTCCCCGCCACGACGCCGCCCCAGATCAAAGTCCCCGCCGGTGCCATCGAGCCGAGCATCGCCAGCACGACCCCGAGTTGCGCCGAGCACGGAACACCCAGCGCGAGCAACAGCGTGACTAGGACCCGTTCCTTGCGGGTGGGCAGAATACGGGTGGTGAGCGTGGCCATGGTGTCGCACCCGAGGCCGAGGATCATGGGCAGAACGGCCTTGCCGTTCAGTCCCATGCCACGGAAGATCCGGTTGAGCATCACCGCCAGGCGCGGGAGGTAGCCCGAGTCCTCCAACACCCCGAAGAGGACGAAGAACGTTCCTACCACCGGGAGGACGATCGCGATGGCGTACGTCAGCGCCATCGTGACGACGCCATACGGCCCCACGAAGAGGCTGCGCGCCCACTCCCACGGCAGCACCCTGCCCGCGAGGGCCGTCGCCGCAGGGTTGATCACCTTGCCAAAGAGCCCGTCCTCGACGAGTCTCACCAAGGTGCCGGCACCGAACACGCCCACGAACTCGTAAGCGAGGAAGAGCACCGCCAGCAGCACCGGCACTCCCCAGATCGGGTGCATGGAGAGGTCCCCCAGCCGGTCGCGCAGCGTGACGCCGCGCCCGCGCTGAACGTGAAACACCTGCTGGAGAAGCTCGACCACCGCCCGCTGGCGCGCGCGGGCGATGGCGGTGGCGGCGCTCGTGCCGAGTGCCCGTTCCAGCTCTCGCCGTCGCCGCTCCACCAGCTCCGCTGCGCCCTCGGGGAGGGTGCAGTGAGGCAACTGCGCGAAACCGCGGTCGCCCGAGAGCAGCATGAGCGCCACCCCGCGCCTGGCGTTGCCCAGTTCCTCGGGCAACAGCGCGGCAACCTCCAGCGCCGCCCGCTCCACAACCCCCGGGTATGCGCACTCGAGGCGGGCTACGGTCGCTTGATGGAGGCGGCCGGGGATGGCATCGAGCCCCTGGTTGCGCGTAGCCGTGGCGGGGATCACAGGGACCCCGAGCCGGCGCTCCAGCTCGCTCGCCTCCACGCGAACGCCGAGGTCCAGCGCCTCGTCCTGCAGGTTCAGGACGAGCAGCTGCCTTCGGCCGAGCTCGCCGAGTTGGGCGGTGAGGTAGAGGACACGCCGCAGGTTCTTGGTGTCGCCAACCTGAAGCACCACCGCGTCGGGCTCGGCGAGCAGCAGGTCGCGCGCGACCCGCTCGTCATCGGACTGTGGTGTGAGCGAGTTGGTGCCCGGGGCGTCGATGACGTCCGGCGCGCCCGGGAGCGAGAGCGCACGGCCGCGGGTGATCTCGACCGTCGTCCCGGGGTAGTTGGCGACCGTCACGTAGGTTCGGGTGAGGGCGCCGAAGATCACGCTCTTGCCGACGTTGGGGTTGCCGACCAGCAGCACCGGTGGCGCGGTGGGGCGTGCGGCGAGGTCCGGTGCGCGGCTCATATCTGTGGATGCGGGTCCAGGCAACGGACTCGGCGTCACACCCAGTGTGGGGCCGCGACGGCAGGTTGTCAAGTATACTTAACAGCTCAGGAGGCACCGTCACTTCGGCGGGATGGCATCACTCGTTGCGCTGGCACTCCGCGCACAGCCCCTGAATCTGGAGGCTGTAGAAGCTCGGTCGGAAGTTGTGCTCCAGGCAGACCTGCCGCTGGCGCTCGTCCAGGTCGGAGTCGTAGAACTCGATGATCCTGCCGCACCCTGTGCACACCATGTGGTCGTGACGCTTGCCCGGGGTGACCCGCTCGTAGACGTAATGCTCGCGCCCGAGGCGGGACTTGCGCGCGAGCCCACACTGCACCAGCAGGTCCAAGGTGCGGTAGATCGTGGCGCGGGAGACCCTCTTGCCCTGATTGCGGAGCTGGAACAGGAGTGAGTCGGCATCCAGGTGCCCCGTCGAGTTGAACAACTCCTCGAGGAGCATGAGACGCTCCTTCGTCACCTTGAGGTTGTTGTCACGCAGGTATTGGACGAAGAACTTCTCGGCACGCTTCATCGTCGCCTCCGGATGCGCGTCTCAATATCACCAGGGGGCAACGCTAAACGGTTCTGAGTCCGGTGTCAAGAGGCTGCCGCTTCGGCCTTGTCCGGTCGCGTCATGTGGACCGGTCCCTCCACCACACCGCCCTCGGCGACGACGAGCGTGGGAGCGAAAATCTCAGCAAACACCTGCCCGGTCCCGTGGATCACGACGCGCTCCTTGGCTCGCACCGTCCCCCGGACCGTGCCCGCCACCACCAGCCGCCCCACCGCGATCTCCCCCTCTACAACCCCACCCTCGCCCACCAGCAGCTCGTGCTCGCTCGAGACCGTTCCGGCGAGGTGTCCGTGGACCCGCAAGAGGTCGGAGAACACAACCTCACCCTTGATGCTGCACCCCTGGTCCAGAAACCCATTGAGCGTTCCGTGGCTCTTCTTCATCGTCTCTCCCGCGTCAACTGCCGAAACAGCCGGATGAGATCGTCCTCGCTCGCAAAGCGCAGACGGATCTCGCCGCCGCGGCGCCGGCGGTGAATCTCAACCCGAACGCCAAGCGCCAGCGAGAGACGATCGGCCGCTTCCTGAGTTTCCGGGTCCACGGCCCGGCGCCGCCGGGCCGGGCGGGGCTGCAGGTGCCGCTCGAGATCCCGCACGCTCCACCCCTCGCGCACGCAGCGCCCGGCCAGGCCCACCTGCCGCTCGGCCTCACCGACACCGGCGAGCGCACGGGCGTGCCCGGCGGAGAGCTCCCCGCCGTCAACCAGCTCCTGGACCGCCATCGGCAGCTGCAGCAGGCGCAGGGCGTTGGCCACCGTGGAGCGCTCCTTCCCGACTCGCCGGGCGATCTCCTCCTGGGACAGACCCAGCTCCGAGCGCAGGTGGTGGTAGGCGCGCGCCTCCTCGATCGGGGTCAGGTCCTCGCGCTGGAGGTTCTCGATCAACGCCAGTGCCAGCTGGTCGGCGTCCCCTTCCGGCTCCCGCAGCACCGCCGGGATGCGCTCGAGACCGGCCAGGCGCGCCGCACGCCACCGGCGCTCCCCGGCGATCAGCTCATACCCCCCGGTGGATCCGCGGCTCACCACCACCGGTTGAAGCAGCCCGTGCTGCTTGAGCGAGTCGGCCAGCTCCTCCAGGCTCGCGGCGGAGAACTGGCGTCGGGGCTGCAGGGGGTTGGGGTGGATCTCGGCCACGGGCAGATCCGCCACGCCGGTGGTTTTCAGCGAAGGCGCCTCGGGGATCAGCGCGGCGATGCCCTTACCCAACGCGGACCGCTTCATTGGCCCTCCGCCGCTGCACCAGCTCGTGCGCCAGGCCCAGGTACGCCTGGGCACCACGGCAACGGATGTCGTACTCCAGGATCGTGCGCCCGAACGATGGCGCCTCGGCCAGGCGCACGTTGCGGGGGATCACCGTGTGGAAGGTCAGATCCCCGAAAAACCGCCGAACCTCGGACACCACCTGGTGCGAGAGGGTCACCCGCTCGTCGTAGAGGGTCAACACCGCCCCGTCCACCGCGAGGGTCGGGTTCCACGCCGCGCGCACCCTCTCGAGGGTGCGCATCAGCTCACTCACCCCTTCGAGGGCGAAATACTCGCACTGGATCGGGATCAGCACCGCATCGGCGGCGGCCAGCGCGTTCAGTGTGAGGATGCCGAGCGATGGCGGGCAGTCGATCAGAACCCACCGGTGATCGGTGGGAGAGTTCGAGAACGCCTGGCGAAGCCGCTCCCCCCGCTTCGGATCGGCGAGCAGTTCGACCTCGGCCCCCACGAGGTCGCGCTTGGAGGGGAGCAGGTCGAGGCCCGGAAAGCGCGTGCTCACCGTGGCGTCGCGCAGCGGTACCAGACCCTCGAGAACCTCGTAGGAGGTGACGCCGTTTCCCTCCCACCCCAGGCCGGAGGTGCAGTTCGACTGGGGGTCGAGGTCGAGGGCAAGCACGCTCTCCTCACAGGCTGCCAGCGCCGCGCCCAGGTTCATCACCGTGGTGGTCTTGCCGACCCCGCCCTTTTGGTTCGCGACCGCCACAACTCGCTGACGTTTCACAACTTCCCCCGGTGTTTCACGTGGAACATCGACGCCAAACCGCGAGGCTGCCTCGCGATGGATCCGGCAGCGCGAAGGTTAACACACGCCCCTCCGGCACCTTCTGCCCCAGCTCCGCGGCGTTGGCTGCGCTGGTCCACCACAGCCAGGTGCCATTCGCATGCAGGAGACGCCCCGCGTGGGGGAGCCAGGCGCCGGCCTCGACCCCTCGCACCGTGGCCACCGTGTAATCGGCACCTCGATGCTCGCCCGCGTGCTCCCGCACTACCTCAGCCGGCAGCCCGAGCTCCCGGACGACCTCGCGCAGGAACGCCCACCGCCGCTCCCGGGGCTCCAGCAGCACCCCGCGCACTCCGGGCCGCGCGAGCAGCAGCGGCACCGCCGGGAACCCGTTCCCGCTCCCCACGTCCAGCAGCGTGCCGGGCGAGCCCACCCAGGGAAGTGCCGCCAGCGACTCGAGGACGTGCCCGGTCACGAGCTCGTTCTCATCGACGTCACCGAGGAGATCCACCGCAGAACCCCAGCGGCCCAGCAGCTCGAGGTAGCCGCCGAGCGCGCCCGCGAGCTCGGGCTCCACGTCGGCCACCCGGAGCCGCTCGGCCCACGCTTCCCGCCCGCGACCTCGCCACGCCGTCACTTCGCGGGCTCGGCTCCCGTCATCATCTTCTCGGTCAGAACCTGCTGGCCGATCGTGAAGAGGTTGTTGACCAGCCAGTAGAGCACCAGGCCGGATGGGAAGCTCATGAACATGAAGCCGAAGATGAACGGCATCAACATGAACATCCGCCGCTGCGCCGGGTCCCCCATTTGGGGCGCCATGCGCTGCTGCAGCACCATGCTCGCCGTCATCAGGATGGGCGTGATGTAGGTCGGGTCCTTGGCGGCAAGGTCCTTGATCCAGAACATGAACGGGGCTTGACGGAGCTCGATCGCGTAGGCGAACAGCGTGTACAGCGCCCACAGGATCGGAAGCTGCACCAGCATCGGCAGGCACCCGCCCATCGGGTTGACTCCCTCCTGCTTGTAGAGCGCCATTACCTCCTGGTTCATGCGCGCCCGCACGGTTGAGTCCTTCTTGGCCCGTTCCTTGTAGCGGTCCTGGATCGCCTTCATTTTGGGCTGCAGCGCCTGCATCCGCTTCATCTGCACCGCGCTCTTGTGGTTCAGCGGGAACAGCAGCAACCGGATCCCCGCGGTCAGGACGATGATCGCGACGCCCCAGTTGGCCACCCAGGAGTGGATCCAGCGCAGCGCGGCCAGGAACCCGACCGACAGGAAACCGAAAATGCCGAACGAGAGCGTCTCCTCCAGCCCCCGCCCGTACCCCACCAGGGTGCCCCGCTCCTTGGCCCCGGCGTAGAGCGTCCCACGCACCACGCCTCCCGATCCCACGGCCACCACCTGCGGCAGCCTCGCCGGCGGCTTGGCCTTCGCCGCTGGTGCGGGGGTCGCATCCGATCGGGTCGCGTCGGCGCTCCCAGCACCGGGCAGCGTCGCGTCCCGCCCGACTCCGGGGTCCCTGGCCTGCACCCCTTCGATCCGGACCCCCTCCAACCCGCTCGACGGCAGCAGGACCACCAGGAAGTACTGGTCCTCAACGCCCGCGAAGTCGATTGCGCCCCGCACGGGTTGTGGGGCGTCGAGCTTGGCGGCGCTCACGCGCTCCACTTTCCCCCCGACCCTCACCACCGCCCCTAAACCACCGAACCGTCCCTGCTCTTCGGACTTGAGCCCCTTTTGGAGACCCGTCGCCACCACCACCCCGACGCTCGCCGGCTCGCCCCCGCCGCGCACTTCGACCTCGAGCGCGTACTTCCCCTTCCCGGCGCTCACCCTCTTCTCCACCCAGTTCCCCTTGCCATCGCTCCACCGCAGGCCGAGCCACCCGCTCCCCCTCTCGACCTGGTAGAGCTCGTCGTTCCATGGGCCCGGGACCCCCAATGAGAGCGGCGCTGGAACCCCCGGTTGGACCAGCTCGAGCGGCGCTCCCGCATCGTCCTTGTACTCGGAGAGGATCAGCGAGGTCAGCACGCCCCCTTTCGGGTTCACCAGACCGTGCCAGCCCTCACCTTCGAGGGCGATCTCGCCGGCGTCCTGCCCGACGACCGCCGGGAGCACAGGCACCTGCGGGTGTGGGGTTGCAGCGGGTACAGGCGGAGCACCGGGCTGGCTCACCGGCGTGGAACCCACCGCGGGTGGGGGTGCGGCCGGTCCCGCGGGCGGACGTTGCGGCGCGAACAGCGAGAACCAGAGGATGATGACCACGCCCGACAGCACCGCCGCGAGCAACACTCGTCGTTCCATCTACCGTCCCCCTCTGCGCGGCGGCACCGGATCGTACCCTCCCGGGTTCCACGGGTGGCAGCGTGCCAGACGGCGCGCCCCCAGCCACACCCCGCGCGGCAGCCCGTGTTCTCCGATCGCGTCCCGCATGTACTCCGAACAGGTCGGCTGGAAGCGGCAGGCCGGTGGAAGCAGAGGTGAGACCCACCGCTTGTAGGCGGAGAGCGTGGCCATCAGGACGCGGGCGGGTGCGCTCCCCGCCGGAGCTTGGTCAGGCACCGCGCGAAGTCCTCCACCAGCTCGTCCCATGCGGCCCCAGCGCACCCCTGGCGCACGTTGACAACCAGGTCCCCGCGCCACCCCGAGAGCAGTTCGCGGTGGGCACGGAAGAGCTCCCGAACGCGTCGGCGCGCCCGATTGCGCACGACCGCGCCGCCGGTCTTTCGACTCGCGGTGATGCCCAGGCGGCACACTTCACCATCCCCTGCGCGCGCGAACACCACCACGTACCGTCCCACCACCTTGACGCCATCGGCGTAGACACGCTGAAACTCCGCGCGTCGTAGCAGCCTGTCCAGATCGCCCCCGCGTGGCTCAAACGGTCAGGCGCTTGCGCCCCTTGCGCCGGCGCGCGGCGAGCACCCGGCGTCCCATGGGTGTGCTCATCCTCGCCCGGAAGCCGTGGGTCTTTTTCCGCCGCCGGTTGTTCGGCTGGAAAGTTCGCTTCATCTTTCACGCCCCTCACTGCCCCCGACCGTCTGGGTACGGGGAAAAAGGAGTGTACGTCGCCGGCCGCTCCCGGTCAAGAACGCCCTGTGTTAAGCTCCCCGGGCCCGTCGGGGACCGTGAAACATGCCTTCAACTGACCTCTGGTCCGGTGTCAAGAACATCCTGCGATCTCGGATCTCAGCTGACGACTTCGAGGTGTGGTTCGCCCCCCTCGGCGCGCGCTCTGTCGCCGACCGACTCACCCTCGTGGCACCATCCCGGGTCTATGCCGATTACATCCGCGATCACTACCTCCCCGTCCTCCAGGACTGTGCGGCCCAAGCCGCCGGCCACGCGGTGGCGGTGACCCTCGACATCGCGGGCGACACCCTGCAGGCGCCTCCCCCAACGCACCGCGGCGCCCCGCTGAACCCCCGCTACACGTTTGCCGCGTTCGTGCCCGGCCCGTCCAACCAGTTCGCGCGCGCGGCGGCTCAGTCGGTCGCCGAGAATCCCGGTCGCGCCTACAACCCCCTCTTCCTTTACGGCGGCTCCGGTCTCGGCAAGACCCACCTCCTGCACGCCATTGGAAACGAGATCCTCGCGCGCAACCCGCGCAGCCGGGTCCGCTACGTTCCCACGGAGAACTTCGTCAACGAGCTCATCAACTCGATCCGGTTGCAGCGAATGGCGGCGTTTCGCGAGGCGTACCGCTCGATCCACATGCTGCTCCTCGACGATGTTCACATCCTGGCCGGCAAGGAGCGAACCCAGGAAGAGTTCTTCCACACCTTCAACGCCCTTCACGAGGCCGGGCACCAGATCGTGCTCACCTCCGACACCTCACCGGCTGCGATCCAAGGCCTCGAGGAGCGCCTGCGCACTCGCTTCGTGTGGGGCCTGGTTGCCGACATCCAGCCCCCTGACCTGGAAACCAAGTGCGCGATCATACGCGAGAAGTCCCACACGGAGGGCGTTGACCTCGCTGACGATGTTGTTCTCTTCATCGCGCGCCGCGTGCGCGAGAACGTGCGGGAGTTGGAGGGGTATCTCAACCGGGTGATCGTTTACTGCACGCTCACCGGGCAACCCGCAACGCTGGAAACCGTCCGAAACGCGCTCACGCCGTTGCTTCCCGAGGAGCGCCACGCCACGCCGGCCGACATCATCCGTTTCGTCGCCCACCACTATGGCGTGAAGGTCGCCGACCTGAAGGGCCGCGACAACCGGCGATCCGTCGCGTTCCCTCGCCAGGTGGCGATCTACCTCATCCGAGAGATCCTCAGCGTCTCCTACCCCGAGATCGGAAAGCTCTTCGCCAAACACCACTCGACCGTCATGTACTCAGTGGAGACGATCACCGAGGAGCGCCGCTCCAACCCGTCTCTGGACGCCACCCTCACCACGTTCATTGAACACTTTCGGTAGCCTGCGGAAAAGCGCAGTCCCGTCGGGAACCCGTCTGTTTTTTCCGCACTCCATCCACACCCGCTTATCCACAGGCCCCGCCCACTCAAACCGTGCAGGAGCAGGCCCCTCCCGCACCGACATCGGTCCTCCACACCCTCGACGACTACGGCGAAAGTCTGTACAATCCTTCTGCTTCGTAGGAGTAGCCGGGAGACCAGCAAATGGACGTCACCCTCAACCGCGCGACCGTGCTCGAGGAACTCCAGCTGATCCAGGGGGTCGTCGAGCGCCGCACCACGATCCCGATCCTCTCGAACATTCTCCTGACGGCTGAAGGGGATCGCCTGCACCTTGCCGCGACCGACCTCGACGTGACGATCTACACCCAGTGCTCCGCGGTGGTGCGAAAAGAGGGGCGTACGACCATCCACGGCAAGGTGTTCTTCGATCTCGTGCGCTCGCTTCCTGCGGAAACCCTCGACCTCTCCTGGAAGGAGGCGCGTGTCGAGGTGCGCTCTGGTGCCTTCAACTCACAGCTCGCGAGCCTCGATCCGGCCGACTTTCCGACCCTACCCGAGGTCCCGAATGGGCAGGGGTTTGCAGTTGATCTCGCGGTGTTGCGTCGGCTGATTGATCGCTCGGTGTTCGCGGTCTCCGGCGAGGAGGGTCACTTCCAGTACAACGCCGCCCTGCTCCTCGTCTCCGCGAAGTTCCTCGAGATGGTGGCGACGGACGGCCACCGCCTCGCCTGGGTGAAGGCACCCCACGGTTCGGGAGCGCCGCCCTTCGAGCACCAACTGCTCCCCCGCAAGGTTCTCAACCAACTGCGTCACCTCAGCGCCGAGGCCAACACACCGCTTTACGTCGCCCGCGGGGAGAACCACCTCGCGTTCCGGCTTGGCGACCGCGTGCTGCTGTCGCGCGTTCTCGAGGCACGGTTTCCGCAGTACGAGCGGGTGCTCGTGCGCGACAACCCGCATCGCGCACGGGTTCAGCGCCAGGAGTTGGGAGCCGCCCTGCGGCGCGTTGCGCTCCTCGCCAGCGAGCGGACGCACGGCATTCAGATGCAGTTCGACAAGGACTCCATCGCGCTCGCCTCCGTGGGGTTCGACCTCGGACAGGCGGCGGAAGAGGTGACCTGCAGCTACGCGGGTCAGTCGTTGAAGGTGTTCGTGAACGCGAACTATCTGCTCGACTTCCTCGGTGCCGTCGATGTCAAGGAGGTGGAGCTGCAGCTCCGCGACGCCGACGGCCCTATCGTCATCACGCCCCTGGGCGAGGACGCCGCGGCTGGGGAGTGCCTGTACGTCATCATGCCGATCCGTCTCTGACGGCGTGGCGCTGCATCGTCTTTCCCTGACCGGCTTCCGGAACCTGGCGGCGCAGGAGCTCGAGGTCCGAGCCGGACTCACCGTGGTGGTCGGCCCCAACGGCTCAGGCAAGACCAACCTCCTCGAGGCCCTCGCGGTGTTCGGAAACCTCGCGTCGTTTCGTCCGGGTCCTGCGTTGGCGTGGGTGCAGCGCGGTGCGCGGGGGTTCACCCTGGCCGGGACGGTCGGGCGCGGCGGTGCGGCGGTGGAGTTGCGGCAGGACGCACGGGCCGGGCGCACCCTGGGCCGGATGCTGTTCCGAGGGGCGCGCCGGCTGGGTGCCGCCGAGTACCTCGAGCTCTTCCCCGTGGCTGCCCTGTCCGGTCACGATCGCCAGTTGGTGTGGGGGGCACCCGAGGACAGACGACGGTTCCTGGACCGCCTGTGCTTCCACCTCCACCCCGAGGCGCTGGAGGTGCTGCAGCGCTACCGGAGGGCTCTGCGGCAGCGCAACGCCCTGCTTGCAGGCATCGGGCGGGAGGAGGAGTTCGAGGCGTTCGAGCACGATCTCGCCTTCCTGGGCGCGCGGATCGTGGGGTTCAGGCAGGTGGCCGTCGCCGGTCTGGAAAAGCACGTTGGTGCGGAGCTTGAAGCCCTGGGATGGTCCCTTCCGCGCCCGGTTTTGCGGTATAATTCGCCGGATGGCGTCGCGGTCGCAGAACCCGCGACCCTGGCGGCCCGCCTGCGCGCGGCGCTGGCGGCCTCGCGCCGCCGGGAGCGCGCACGCGGCCACACCGCCGTGGGGCCGCACCGCCACGACCTGGTGCTCACCGTGCAAGGCGCTCCGGCGAGAGAGGTGCTCTCTGCGGGACAGGGAAAGCTGCTGGCCACGGCGCTGAAGCTGACGGCGATGACGTTGCTTGGGGAGGTGAGGGGGCGGACCCCCACCGTGGTCTTTGATGATGTTGACGCCGAACTAGACGCCGTGGTGCTGCGGCGGGTGCTGGGGCGTCTACAGGGTGACGGCCAGGCGCTGCTCTCCTCGGCGCACGAGGAGATGGTGCTGTCGCGCCTGGCGGCGGGCACGGTGTGGCGCATGCGCGCCGGCACCGTCGAGGTGGTGCCCGCGGGAGGGAGTGAGGCTTGACCGGGAAAATCTACGACGCCGAGAGCATCAAGCTGCTCAAAGGTCCGGACGCGGTTCGCAAGCGGCCGGGGATGTACATCGGTGACACCGACGATCTCTCCGGGCTGCACCACATGGTTTGGGAGGTGGTGGACAACGCGGTCGACGAGGCGCAGGCGGGTTTCGCCACTCGGATATCCGTGCGCATTCACACCGACAACTCGGCTACGGTTGAAGACAACGGGCGTGGCATTCCCGTCGACATCCACAAGGAGACCGGCCGGCCCGTCACCGAGGTCATTATGTGCGAGCTGCACTCAGGCGGGAAGTTCGACAACAACGCCTACAAGGTGTCGGGCGGCCTGCACGGGGTCGGGGTCTCGGTGGTGAACTTCCTCTCGGAGTGGCTGCGCTTGGAGATCCGCCGCGACGGGGGGGTGTTTGAGCAGGAATACAGGCGTGGGGTGCCTGCGGCGCCGCTCAAGCGGGTCGGCAACTCCACCAAGACTGGAACGGCCGTCAGCTTCAAGCCCGACCCCGAGATCTTCTCGATCCTGGAGTTCCACCACGATCTGCTGGTCCAGCGCCTGCGCGAGTTGGCGTTTCTGAACCCGGGGCTGGCCATTCGGTTCTTCGACGAGCGCAACGGCGGCGAGCAGGAGTTTCAGTTCAAGGGGGGGATCGCGGCGTTCGTCGAGTACCTGAATCGCGCGAAGACGACACTCCACGCCAAGCCGATTCAGCTCCTGGAGGCCAAATCCGAGGGCGAGGAGATTGCGATCGCCCTGCAGTGGCACGACGGCTACACGGAGAACGTCCTTCCCTTCACCAACACGGTCTACAACGCGGACGGAGGCGCGCACCTGTCCGGGTTCCGCTCCGCCCTCACACGCACCATCAACGCGTACGGTCAGACCAGCAACCTACTCAAGAACCTCCCCGAGGGGCTTACCGGCGAAGATGCGCGGGAGGGGCTCACCGCGGTTTTGTCGGTGAAGATCCGAGACCCCAAGTTTTCGTCCCAGACCAAGGACAAGCTGGTTTCGTCCCACGTCAAGGGCTGGGTGGAGTCGGTGGTGAACACTCGCCTCGCAGAGTTCTTCGAGGAGAACCCGCCCATCGCGCGGCGGATCGTCGGGAAGTGCGTGGAGGCGGCGCGCGCGCGTGAGGCGGCGCGCAAAGCGCGCGAGCTCACACGTCGCAAGGGTGCCCTCGACAGCTCCTCACTGCCCGGCAAGCTGGCGGACTGCCAGGAGAAGGACCCGGCCGGAGCCGAGCTGTTCATGGTGGAGGGCGACTCGGCCGGGGGCTCTGCCAAGCAGGGGCGTGACCGCCGCTTCCAGGCGATCCTGCCGCTGCGGGGCAAGATCCTCAACGTGGAGAAAGCACGCTTCGACAAGATGCTGTCGAACCAGGAAATCCGGACGATCATCCAGTGCCTGGGCACAGGCATAGGCGCCGAGGACTTCGACATCGCGAAGGTTCGCTACCACAAGATCATCATCATGACCGATGCGGACGTGGACGGGGCTCACATCAGGACCCTCTTGCTGACGTTCTTCTTCCGTCACTTCCGGCCGGTGATCGAGCGGGGCTTCCTCTACATCGCCCAGCCGCCGCTCTACAAGGTGGCGCACAAGAAGGAGGAACGGTACCTCAAGGACGACGCGGAGCTGTCGTCGTTCCTGCTCGATCGCCTCTCCGACGGTGCGACGCTGACGCTCGCGGGGAGCGGCCGCACTCTGAAGGGCAAGGAGCTCAAGGACGCCATCCGCCGCCTGGAGCGCACGCTCGAGCACCTCGAACGGCTGGACCAGCGCGGCTGGCCTCAGGAGCTGGTGATGGCGATGCTCCGCCAGGGTGTCGGGAAGCGCGAGCACCTGGCGGACGGCAAGCTCATGGAGGCGTTCGCTGCGGAGCTGCGCGAGGAGTACGAGGACGCGGAGATCTCCGAGGACGAGGAGCACGGCGTGAAGCTGGTGCGGGTTACCTACAACAAGAACGGCCGGAAGCGCGCGGTCGAACTCGGGTACCAGATCCTTCGCACGTACGAGTACACCCAGCTCCTCGATCTCCACAGGCACCTGAGGGACTTCGACGTGCCGCCGTTCCACCTCGAACTGGAGGGCGTGAAGGAGACGTACGAGTCCTCACAAGACCTGGTTGGGCGCGTCTACGAAAGCGCCCGCCACGGCCTCTCGATCCAGCGCTACAAGGGTCTGGGCGAGATGAACCCCGGGCAGCTGTGGAGCACCACAATGAACCCGGAGACGCGGCGCCTGCTGCAGGTGCGCGTGGAGGACGCGGCGGAAGCCGACGAGTTGTTCACCGTTCTGATGGGTGACGCCGTAGAGCCGCGCCGCGCATTCATCGAACGCAACGCCCTTGAGGTCGTCAACCTGGATGTCTAGGAGAGAAGACCGACCATGACCGACACGCTTTTTGCCCGGGAGGATCGGATCCCGGTCGCCATCGAGAAGGAGCTGAAACGCTCCTACCTCGACTATGCGATGAGCGTGATCATCGGCCGCGCCCTCCCGGACGTGCGCGACGGCCTCAAACCGGTGCACCGCCGCATCCTCTTCGGGATGGGGGAGCAAGGGAACACGGCCGGCAAGGCATACAAGAAGTCGGCCCGTATCGTCGGGGACGTCATGGGCAAGTACCACCCCCACGGCGACGCCGCGATCTACGACGCCCTGGTTCGGATGGCGCAGCTGTTCTCCATGCGGCACGTGCTGG
>MEKI01000137.1:0-29986 GCA_001766905.1 Acidobacteria bacterium RBG_13_68_16 | reverse complement strand
GGCCGCGATGCGGTACACGGAGGTCCGCCTCGCACGGCTGGCCGAGGAGATGCTCGGCGACGACCTCGAGAAGGAAACCGTCGAGTGGCTGCCCAACTACGACGGGTCGCTCAAGGAGCCTGCGGTGCTCCCCTCGAAGTTCCCGAACCTGCTGGTCAACGGGTCTTCGGGGATCGCGGTCGGGATGGCGACCAACATCCCGCCGCACAACCTCGGCGAGGTCATCGATGCGTGCGTCGCCTTCGCCCGCAGACCTGGCATCGGCATCGAGGAACTGATCAAGCTGGTGCCCGGCCCCGACTTTCCGACCGCCGCCATCATCCGCGGCACGGCCGGGATCCGCGAGGCGTACACGACTGGGCATGGCTCGGTTCAGATGCAGGCTCGTGCGCGCATCGAGCATCAGAAGAAGGGCGACCGCGTTGCGATCATCGTGAGCGAGCTGCCCTATCAGGTGAACAAGGCGCGCCTCGTCGAGCGCATCGCGGAGCTGGTGCAGGGGAAGGACATCGAGGGGATCTCGGACCTGCGTGACGAGTCCGACCGGGACGGAGTGCGGGTCGTGGTCGAGCTCAAACGCGATGCGGTCCCACAGGTGGTGCTAAACCAGCTCTTCAAGCTCACCCCGATGCAGACGAGCTTCGGGATCACCTTCCTGGCGATCGTGGACAACCAGCCACGGGTGCTGACGCTGCCCGAGATGCTCGGTCACTTCCTCGAGCACCGCAAGGAAGTCGTGACGCGGCGGACTCGCTACGACCTTGCCCGCGCCGAGGAGCGCGTCCACATTTTGGAGGGGCTGGTCATCGCCCTCGATCATCTCGACGAGGTGATCAAGACGATTCGCGCGGCGGCCGACCCGCCGATGGCGAAGGCCGCCCTGATGGAGAATTTCGGGCTCTCGGACCTGCAGGCGCAGGCGATCCTGGAGATGCGCCTGCAGCGCCTGACCGCCCTCGAGCGCGACAAGATCCTCACCGAGCACAAGGAGGTACTGGCGCTGATTGGGCGCCTCAAGGCGATCCTTGGCTCCGACAAGCTGGTGCTCGACATCATCATCGGCGAACTGGAGGACACGAAGCGGCGCTTCGCGGACCCGCGGCGAACGGAGATCCTTCCAGAGGAGGCGGAGTTCTCCGTGGAGGACCTGATCGCCGAGGAGGACGTGGTGGTGACGGTAACCGGCGCCGGGTACATCAAGCGTTCGGCGGTCTCGATCTACCGGGCGCAGCGTCGCGGAGGGCGCGGCCGGCGCGGAGCCGCGGTGCGTGACGAGGACCCGGTGGAGCACCTGTTCGTGGCCTCCACGCACGACGTGCTGCTGGTGTTCACGTCGGTGGGCAAGGTGTACTGGCTGAAGGTGCACGAGGTCCCGGAGGCGAGCCCGTCGGCGCGCGGCAAGGCGATCGTGAACCTGCTGCCGGTGAGCCAGGAGGAGAAGGTCGCGGCGCTCGTGGCGGTGAAGGAGTTCGACGCTGAGCGTTTCCTGCTGTTCGCGACACGCCGCGGTAAGGTCAAGAAAACCGAGCTCTCGGCGTATGCGTACCCGCGGTCCACCGGGATCATCGCGGTGGACCTCGAGGAGGGAGACGACCTGCTCGACGTGCGGCTCACCGACGGCAAGAGCCACGTGTTCCTCGGGACCCACAGGGGAATGGGGATCCGCTTCCCGGAGAGCGACGTCCGGTCCATGGGGCGGGTCGCCGCCGGAGTCCGCGGCGTCACCCTGAAGGCCGACGATTTCGTCGAGGTGATGGCGGCTTTCGCCGCCGACGACCAGGGCGACATCCTGGTGGTCGCGGAGCGCGGTTTCGGCAAGCGCACGCCGGTGGCGGATTTCCGCGAGCAGGGGCGCGGCGGGAAGGGCATCACGCTGATGAGGGTCACGCCGCGGACGGGCAACGTGGCGGGGATGCGACACGTGCAGGGGGACGAGGACATCATGCTGGTCACGGCTCAAGGCATGATGATCCGAACGTCGGCGTCGGGCGTGCGGCGGATCGGCCGCGCCACGCAAGGGGTCAAGCTCATCGAGCTTGGCGAGGGTGACCAGGTGGTGGCGGTCGCCAAGCTCGCAGAGCGCGAGGAGCCGGAGGATGAGACGGACCAGGAAGGTTTGTTCTAGGGAACGGGGAGGCCGACTGTGAAGCTCTTCATCGATACCGCCAACATTTCCGAGATCGGCGAGGCCGCCTCGTGGGGCATCCTTGACGGCGTCACGACCAACCCGTCCCTCGTCGCTCGCGAGGGGCGGTCCTACCACGAGTTGGTGGCGGAGATCTGCCGCCAGGTGGCGGGACCCGTCTCGGCCGAGGTCCTCGCCACCGACGCCGAGGGGATGGAGAGGGAGGGACGCGAGCTCGCCGGCATCGCCGAGAACGTTGTGGTCAAGCTGCCGGTGACGCAGGACGGTATCAAGGTGTGTGCGCGCTTCTCCGAGGAGGGGATCGCGACCAACCTCACCCTGTGCTTCTCACCGGCACAGGCGCTCCTGGTGGCGAAGGCCGGCGCGACCTACGTGAGCCCGTTCGTCGGGAGGATCGACGACGTCGGGCAGGACGGCATGCAGCTCGTGCGGGAGATCGTGCAGATCTACGACGGCTACGAGTTTCCGACCCAGGTCCTGGTCGCCTCGGTGCGCCACCCCCAGCATGTGGTCGAGTCCGCGCTCGCGGGCGCCGATGTCGCAACCGTGCCGTTCAAGGTCCTGCAACAGCTCTTCCGCCACCCGCTCACCGACATCGGCCTGCAGCGCTTCATCAGCGACTTCCGCGCCGCCAAAGACGTTCACTGAGTCGGGGCTCACCGCCACCGTCTCATCGGGGTGACCGTCGGGTCCCAAGAATCGAGGGTCAGGAGAAGACAAGGCGCCGAGGCGTCGTAATGGCTGAGCCATTATTGACAATGGCTCGGACCGATCCTACATTGCCGGTGTGGACGCGAGTCTTGCGCGAGTGGCGCGCGCCGCGCAACGGGGCGACCCGCGGCGGCCCCTGTACTGGAGGCTGGCCGAGGCGCTTGCTCCAGCGCTTGCTGGCGAGGCAGCACCCGAGCCGCCCTCGGCCAGGGCGCTGGCGGCGGAGCTCGGGGTCAACCGCGCCACCGTGACCGCCGCGTATCGCGAGCTGGCCCGACGCGGACTGCTCGTGATGCGACCGGGGCGACCGCGCCGCGGCCGGCCGGCTGCGGTCACGTCCGCGGCTGCCAGCGGGGAGCCGCCTGCCGGGAGCGTGGATCTGGCGCGCTACGCGCCCGACCGGGAGTTGCTGCCCGCGGGTGAGGTTTTCCAGTGGCTTGGGCTCGGCGAGGGTGAGGGGGAGGGGGTGGCCCAGTACGGCAGTACCTGGGGGTACGAGCCGCTGCGCGGGTGGGTCGCCCGCCGGCTGCGCGGACTCGGAATCCCGACCAGCGCCGAGGGTGTGCTCCTCACGGGCGGCGTGCAGCACGCGCTCGACCTGCTTCTGCGCGCGCTCGCGAGGCCGGGCGATGTGGTGCTTGTGGAGGACCCCACGTACCCGGGGCTGCCTCCCCTGCTGGCGCTGCACCAAGTGCGGGCGGTGGGCGTGCCGGTGCACCGCGACGGGATTCACGCCGACGACGTGGAGCGGCTGCTTCACCAGGCGCGGCCGCGCCTGGCGATCGTGACCCCGACGCTCCACAACCCGTCGGGTGTGGTGCTGGACGAGGGGCGTCGGCGCGAGGTGCTGCGCCTCTTGGCCTCACGGGGAACGCTGGTCGTGGAGGAGTTCTTCGACCCTGCCCTGGTCAGCGAGGGCGTGGTCCCGCCTCCCCTCGCGGCGCTCGATTTCGGAGTGGTTGCGGTCGGCTCGTTCTCCAAGGCGCTGTTCCCGGGGTTGAGGGTGGGGTGGGTCGTGGGTCCCCGCGAGGTGGTGGAACGGGTCGCAACCGTGAAGCGCTCCGCGGACCTGGGCGGCAGCCAGTTCCTCGAGGCCGCGGCGTGGACCCTGTGCCGCCGGGGCGTGCTGGACGAGCAGTTCGCCCGCCTACGGCATGCTGCCCGCGCACGCCTCCAGGTGGTGCGCGATGCCCTCGCGAGCGCCCCCGCGGGGGTGGGATGGAGCGAGCCGCGCGGCGGGTTCTCGCTGGTGGTGACGCTGCCCGCAGGGTGGAGCTCGAGAGCGGTGGCTGCTCGGGCCGGCGAGCTTGGGGTCTGGGTGCTTCCCGGCCCGGCGATGTCGGTGAGTGGGCGCGACGACGTCGTGCGGGTGGCGTTCGCCGCCGCGGGAGGCGAGGTGCTCGAGGCGGGGATGCGGAGGCTGGTAGCGGCGCTCGCACCGTCTCGAGGCGCGCTGCCGCTCGTATGAGTGTGAGAAGCGTGCGGCCCCGCCCCCATCGGTGGGCTGGGCGGGAAACAGGAGGAAAACATGAACTTTTCATCCCCGGAGTTTCGCGTGAAGGTCGGCCTCGCCGAGATGCTGAAGGGCGGGGTGATCATGGATGTGACCGATGCCTCGCAGGCGAAGATCGCCGAGGACGCGGGCGCCGCGGCGGTGATGGCGCTCGAGCGCGTGCCGGCCGACATCCGGAGCGAGGGCGGGGTCGCTCGCATGGCGGCGATCGAGAAGATCGATCAGATCATGCAGACGGTCTCGATCCCTGTGATGGCCAAATGCCGCATCGGCCACATCGCCGAGGCCAGGGTGCTGGAGACGCTCGGCGTTGACTTCGTGGACGAGTCCGAGGTGCTCACCCCGGCCGACGAGGAGAACCACGTCTGGAAGCATGACTTCAAGGTGCCGTTCGTGTGCGGCTGCCGCAACCTGGGTGAGGCCTTGCGGCGAATCGCGGAGGGGGCGGCCATGATCCGTACCAAGGGCGAGGCCGGCTCCGGCAACATCGTGGAAGCGGTGCGCCACCTGCGGGCGGTGCGGCGCGAGCTCCGGCGTCTCGGCACCCTGGAAGGGGAGGAGCTCATCCCAGCGGCCAAGGAACTGCAAGCGCCGTTCGAGCTCGTCCGGTACGTGGCCAGCGAAGGGAAGCTGCCCGTTCCCAACTTCGCGGCCGGTGGGGTCGCGACCCCCGCCGACGCGGCCCTGTGCATGATGCTGGGCGCGGAGTCGGTGTTCGTGGGGTCCGGGATCTTCAAGTCGGAGGACCCGGCGCGCCGCGCCAAGGCGGTCGTGAAGGCGGTCACGCACTGGCGGGAACCGCAGGTTGTCCTCGAGGCTTCTCGCGGCCTCGAGGGTGCCATGCGGGGACTGGATATCGCCAAGCTCACTCCGGAGGAGATGCTCTCGCGGCGGGGGTGGTGAGTGGGCTCGAACGGCCGTCGCGTCGGCGTGCTCGCACTGCAGGGGGACTTCGAGGCTCACGCTCGCGCGCTTGCCGCGCGCGGGGTGTCGGCCGTCGAGGTGCGCGACCCCGACGACCTCGACGGGGTGCGTGGCCTGGTCCTGCCTGGTGGCGAGTCGACCACGATGCTCACGCTGATGGAGGGGAGCGGCCTTCGCGAGCGCGTGTCGGAGCTCGTCCGGGGCGGCCTGCCCGTGTTGGCAACCTGCGCCGGGTTGATCCTGCTCGCGCGCGAGGTGCGCCACCCCGCTCAGGCGTCGCTCGGGTTGCTCGACGCCGTGGTGGATCGCAACGCCTACGGTCGGCAGATCGATTCCGCGGTCGTTGCTCTCGAGGTGTGCGAGCCGGGTGAGCTGGGTGCGGATCGGCTCGAGGGTGTGTTCATCAGGGCGCCAAGGGTGCGGGAGGTGGGTGGCGACGTGCGGGTGTTGGCGCGGTACGGGGACGACCCTGTGCTCGTGCGTCAAGGTTCGCTGCTTGCGGCCACATTTCACCCGGAGCTTTCACCGGGCTCCCCGGTGATCGACCTGTTCGCGCGTACCGTAGGGAGAAGGGAATGAGCGACGCACCAGTGGTACGACTTGAGACTCGGGACCGTGTGGTGGTCCTCCACCTCTCGCACGGTGCCAACGCTCTGGACGACACCCTCATCGACGCACTGGACCGCGAGCTCTCGAGGCTCGACGCGGCGGGAGCACCGCCCCTGGTTCTCGCGAGCGCCCACCCCAGCATATTCTGCCCGGGCCTCGACCTCCGGAGAGTGGACGGTCTCCCGCGGGAGGGAATGCGCCGGTTCATGGCGCACTTCAACGCGCTCCTACGGCGGTTGGTGAGCTACCCGGGTCCCACGGTGGCCGCCCTCGCTGGCCACGCCATCGCGGGAGGGTGCCTGCTGGCGCTGGCCTGCGACCGGCGGGTAATGGCCGCCTGGGGTGCCCGTCTCGGGCTCTCCGAGATCAACCTGGGGATCCCGGTTCCGGCGGGCGCGGTGCACATGCTGGTCGCTCTCTACCCGACCCGTGCCGCGGAGCAACTGGTGCTCGAGGGGGATGGCTTCCCCGGCGAGCGCGCGCTGCAGTTCGGGGTGGTGGAGCGACTCGCCGAGCCGGACGCTGTGCTGGGCGAGGCGGTGCAGCTCGCCGGACATCTGGCGTTGCGGCCGCCGGCGGCGTTTGCCGCGGCAAAAATGTTCCTCCGCCACGGTCTTACCCACGCCATGGAGGAGAGGGACGCCGCGGAGGGCGAGCGCTTTCTGGACCTCTGGTACGAGCCCGCGACCCAGGACCGCATCGGCGCAGTGATCGCGGGGATGAACCAGCGCTGAGAGAGGCGTGCCGCCGACCACGAAAAGCGCGGCTTGAGATCTTCCCGCCTCTGGCCTCGAGCCTAGAACGTGTAGATGTCCCCCTGCCGAAGCTCTTCTACGGGGTGGGGGAACCGAGTCGCCGCCAGCTCCTGGCGTAGCTCGTCCACGTAGGCGGGCTTGAGGTGATAGAGATAGACCGCGACGTCGCGTTTGAGCTTTGCAAGCTCTCCCGCCAGGGTGGTCGGGGTCAGGTGCAGCGAGACGTCGGCGACCGACTGCATCCGGCTCGGGAACGAGACCTCGACGATGAGCGCCCGCAGGCGCGCCGTCCGGTTCGCCACCTCCCAGACCTCGTGGGTGGGGCCGGTGTCGGAGGTGAAGAGGACGGCGCCGTCCTCGTCCTCGACCAGGTACCCGTGGGTCGGGACGGTGTGCCGCACCGGGACCGGGGTCAACTGGAGGTTGTTGGCGGAGAACGGCGCGCGCGGCTCCACCTGGACAAGGCGCAGGGCGGGGAGGAGGTCGTTCGGGATGCGTGTGAAGTCGGGCCACGTGTCGTTGTTGAAGAGGTGAAGCTTGACCGTGTGCATCACCTGTGGCGTGACCAGGATCTCCAGCGCTTCGCGCTGTTCCCCGAACGTGTTCTCGACCAGGAACGGGATCGAGGCGGTGTGGTCCAGGTGGGAATGGGTGAGCACGATGCGGCGGATGCGACGCTGCGCCTCCAGGGGCAGGGCCTGGGTGATCGAGCCGGCATCCAGCGCGAGCTCCCCGTTGATGAGGAAGGAGGTCATCCGGCAGGTAGGGCTGGAACCCCCGAAGCTACCCAGGATGTGCCATTCCACTGCTCAGAGTATAGGGCCAAAACTGCAGCAAGATGCCGGCCGCGGGGCTTGTCGATCTCGCTACAATCAAGCCCCGTGCCCGATCGCCATCCCTCTGTGGCGTCCTCCCACGCCCTTGCCCTGGCCGGGGTGGACCTCGTCCCGGCTGCGGCGCCGGTGGTGCGGGTCGAGGAGGCCCGGGAGGTCGTGGTCGTGCTGAGCCGGTCGCGCGACCCGGAGCGGGAGGTCTTCCTGAGCCGGTGCCGGGAGGACGGCGTCCCGGTCGTCGTGCGGCCCTCCGGTGGCGGCGCGGTGGTGCTTGCCCCCGGGGTTGTCGCGGCTTCGCTGGTGGCGCCGGCCGATCCTCGAGTCCGATTCCCCGAACCGTACCTCCGGCGGTACTGCGGTGTGGTTGCGGAGGCCCTCGCAGTGTGTGGGGTGGTGGGGCTCGAGATCCGTGGGATCTCCGATCTCACCGTCGGAGAGCGCAAGGTGGCGGGGAGCTCTCTGCGTCTCTGGCAGGGGTGGGTGTTGTTCCAGGTGTCGGTCCTCGTCGACGCTGACGTGAGCCTACTCGAGCGTTACCTTCGGGCGCCGTCGCGGGAGCCGCCTTACCGCCACGGTCGCCCTCACCGCGAGTTCGTGGTGACGCTCCGGGGCGCCGGCCTGCCGGTCGCCTGCGCCGACGTCGTCGAGGCCCTGCGCAGGGTGCTGACGGCCGACGTGCGGAAGGTCTGATCCGGCGAACGCTTGCGCCTGCCTCGTGCAAGCGTGTACCCTCGAGGCGTTCGGGGGCGCCGATCGCGGTGCTCCCGCGTGCTGCCATGCGTTCAAGCCGCGTCCTCGCCCTGACGTTCCTGCTGGTGCCGCTGACGGCGCCCGCGGTGACCGTCTCGACTCCTCAGGGGCCGAGCGAGGTCTTTGCCCGCGGCGACCTCCTGGACGTCGTCGCGCTTCTTCGCCTGGCTGGCGCCGAGGTGCAGTTTGCGCCCGCGGCGGGCAGCTACAACGCTGCCGCCGCCGGCCACGAAGTCCAGTTCACGCCGGGTGGGTCCCTGGCCGTGGTGGATGGCAAGCTGACACCGCTCCCGGGGCCGCTACGGTTGGTGGATGGGCACGTGGTCGGCTCGCTCGCGACCGTCGGAGCGCTGCTGGGACCGTTTGGCTGGACGGCGAACGGCAGCGCCGCGGCGCCGGAGTTGGCGCGGGTGGGAGGGACCGAGCAGGTGGAGCTGTCGGTGGTGCGGGCCCCGACCGGGACCACGCTGGTCCTGCGCGGAACCAGGCAGCGACCGCGCGTGACCACGCTGCCGGGTCTCGTGATGCTGCTGTTCCCCGAGCCGGTCGCGCTGGCGCGTCCGGTGCAGCCAGCGGGGGAGGTACTGGCGGGCGAGTTGGACGGTGCCACGCTCACAGTGCGGCTGGCCGCTGGAATCGAGGTCGCGTCCAGTTACCCGCTGGAGGATCCGCCCCGTTTTGTCTTGCGCCTCGCGAAATCCGAGCCGGCCGCGCCGCTTGTCAGGCCGAAGGGCGGGCCGCTGGTGGTTCTTGATCCCGGTCACGGCGGCGAGGACCTGGGTGCGAGGGGACCGGCCGGAGAGTCCGAGAAGGCGGTCACCCTCGCGGTGGCACAGGCCACCGCGGCGCGGCTCCAGGCAGCGGGGGTGACCGTGCGCCTCACCCGGGACGGAGACGAGATGGTCGCCCTCACGGATCGCACGGCCCTCGCCAACCGGCTGCAGGCGGCGGTTTTTCTCTCCATCCACGTCAACGCGTCACCGGCCCGTGGGGCGCACGGTGCCGAGACCTACTACATGAGCGTGGATGCCAGTGACCCGCAGGCAGCCCAGGCGGCGGCGCGTGAGAACGCCAGCGCCGCTCCTGACACCGTGCAGCTGATCCTTTGGGACCTCGCCCATGTGGCCAACCTCAACAGTTCGGCGCGCCTCGCGCGCGCCGTGCAGGAACGGCTCAACGCGCTGCAGGGGATCCGTGACCGGGGCATTCGACAGGCGCCGTTCGTGGTCCTCACCGGCGCCACCATGCCATCGGCGCTGGTCGAGGTGGGGTTCCTCTCGAACGCGCAGGAAGCGAGCCGCCTCCTGACCTCTGATACGCAGGAGCAGGTTGCCGGGGCGATGGCGGAGGCGATCCTGGAGTTCCTGCGCGCCACGATGCCTGGGCCGGCTGGCACCTCCGCCCCTTCACCATGAAAGCACTGCGCCCGATCGTGGCGACCCTTGCCGTCGTGGTGGTGTTGGTGACGGTGGTCGCGCTTTCGCGGCGTCGGGCCGCTCCTCCGCCGACGGCTATCCCCGGCGAAACCCCCGCGCCGACTCAGGTGCCCGGGAAGCTGGTGCTGTTCTTCCCTGGAAACGACGCGATGCTTCATCAGGAGGGGCGCGAGGTTCCCGAGTTGCCGGAAGGAAACCCGATGCGTGTCCGGCTCGTGGTCGAGGAGTTGGTGGCGGGCTCGAGGGAGGGGTATGCACCTGCGCTCCCATGGGCGGCCGCGGTGCAGGCGGTGTTCCTGGACCGGCGGGGTAATGCCTACATCGACCTCTCGACCCCGCCCGCCGACGCCGTCTCCGGAACGGATGGTGAGCTGGCTGTCATCTACGGCACGGTGAACAGCGTGGTCGCGAACTGCCCCGGTGTGCGACGGGTCCAGCTTCTTCTGGGAGGCCGCCAGGTTACGACGCTCGGGCATCTCGACCTCTCTCGCCCGCTCCCGCCGAACCCGAACCTGGTGGCCCGGTGACTGACCCCCGTCCCGTCGGGATCTTCGACTCCGGCATTGGAGGCCTGACCGTGCTGGCAGCGCTGCAACGCCACCTGCCGGGCGAGCGCTACATCTACCTCGGCGACACGGCTCGTCTCCCGTACGGCACGAAGTCCGCCGAGACGGTGGTGCGGTACGCGCTGCGCGCCGCAGAGTTCCTCGCCGGCCACGGGATCAAGATGCTCGTGGTGGCCTGTAACACGGCCTCTGCAGCGGCGCTCCCCGTCCTCGAGGAGGCGATGACCGTGCCGGTCGTGGGCGTGGTTGCGCCGGGCGCACGCTTCGCAGCGGCCGGGACCTCCGGCAAGGTCGGCATCATCGGGACGGAGTCCACGATCGCGTCGGGCGCCTACCTACGGGCGGTGCATGCGCTGCGGCCGGAGGTCGAGGTCGTGGCGCGCGCCTGTCCCCTGTTTGTGCCGCTCGCGGAGGAGGGGTGGTGGGACCACCCCGTGACGCACGAGGTGGCCCGCCTCTACCTCGAGCCGTTCATCGGAGACCGCGTCGACACCCTGATCCTGGGCTGCACGCACTACCCGCTCCTACGCGGGGCCATCGCCAGAGCGGTCGGCGAGCGCGTGCGCCTCGTCGATTCCGCGGAAGCGGTGGCGGGTGAGGTTGCGGACGTGTTAGCGAGGGGCGCTCTGGCGGGCCCCGCCGCGGGCGGCCTGCGACTGCTCGTCACCGACGCCGCTGCGCGCATCACCCGCATCGCCCATCTCATCCTCCCCGACGTCGCCGTGAACCTCGAGCTGGTGGATCTCGCGGACTAAGCCCGGAAGCCAAATGGGGCATCCGGGCCAAGGTTGTCGAAACGCGGCTGGGCCGCTACCCTGGCGGCAACGGGAGGAAGCGTGGTGCAAGCCCCCAGCTTTGAGCGCCGCGATCGGCGGCGTGACGACGAACCTCGCCCCCTGGAGCTCACTCTCGACTTTGTGAAGTATCCGGAGGGAAGCGTGCTTGCCCGTGCGGGCGACACCTTGGTGGTGTGCAACGTCACCGTGGAGGGTCGCGTGCCGGCGTTCCTGCGCGACACCGGCGAGGGCTGGCTGACGAGCGAGTACGCCATGCTCCCGCGGGCCACCGAGGAGCGCACGCCGCGTGACGTCTCGCGCGGCTCGGTCCCCGGCCGCTCGGCGGAGATCCAGCGCCTGATCGGGCGCTCGTTGCGTGCGGCCCTGGACATGGGTCTGCTGGGGGAGCGCACGTTGCTCGTGGACTGCGACGTCCTGCAGGCCGATGGCGGAACCCGGACCACCGCGATCACCGGGGCGTTCGCGGCGGTCGTTCTGGCGCTGGTGCGCCTGAAGGGGCAGAAGGCGCTCGCCGGCTGGCCGGTGCGGGACCAGGTGGCGGCGGTCTCGGCGGGGATCGTGGCAGGCAGGTCGCTGCTGGACCTGAACTACGAGGAGGATTCCCGCGCGGCGACCGACCTCAACCTGGTGGGAACCGCGCGCATGGGCATCGTCGAGGTGCAGGGCACGGCGGAGCGCGAGCCGTTCTCCCGAAGTGAACTCAACGACCTGCTGGACCTGGCCGAAGCCGGACTGCAGCGGGCGTTTGCCACCCAGCGCTCGGTGCTCGAGCACCGCCTCGCCCAGGTGGGCCTGCCAAACCTCGTGGCGGCCGGGCGTTAGCTTGACGCGCTCGGCACCGGTTGGTAGTGTTGGGGTTCCCCGAGAATGGGGAAAGCTCTTTGGGAGCATGGAGCTTCACGCAACTCGGGACGGGGCGTGGCGCAGCCTGGTAGCGCACCTGCCTTGGGCGCAGGTGGTCGGAGGTTCAAATCCTCTCGCCCCGACCATCACCCGTCCCTGGACCTTGCTGCCTGTAGCTCAGTTGGATAGAGCAGCGGACTTCTAATCCGCGGGTCGGAGGTTCGAATCCTCTCAGGCAGGCCAGCCTTGCGGTGAGCGTAGCTCAGTTGGTCAGAGCACCGGACTGTGGCTCCGGTGGTCGGGGGTTCAAATCCCCTCGCTCACCCCACCCAGTGCGCCCGTAGCTCAGTTTGGATAGAGCGTCAGACTCCGGATCTGAAGGTCGCGCGTTCGAATCGCGCCGGGCGCACCACACTTCAATAACTTACGACGACGTGCGTGGACGCCTCAGGTCCCGTTCAACCCATGTTCAACCTTCCGCGCCGCGGCGGTCTCGCCCCGCGTGGCACCCGGGAGGCGGCGGACTCTCACGGGTGAGGGCGCTGGCAGGTCCGTTCGGTGTTTATCTAGTCGGTGGCTAGGCCTCGGCCTTGGATCCGGGCCGCTGCTGCTCGTTGCACGAGCCGTTTGAGGGTTAGTTCGCGGTACTGCCTCCTGAGTTCGCGGGAGAGACCGACAGACGAGAGCATGGCCTCGGTGGAGACCAGACGATCTGCAAGCCCAAGTAGACATGTGGCCTCGACAGCTTTGAAATCGGCGGTGCAGAATGACGGGGGGTCGCCCTCCCATTTCAGAAGGAGAACTAATGCTTGGATTTCACCCAGATGAAGGCTCTCTTGGAGCACCTTGTCGAACCGACGCAAGACGTTCTGGAGTTCCTCTGCGTCGCAATCGGCCACGGCAACTCGCCCGGCGGTGATGTCATCATCAATGTGGGTCGCGCGGACTGTCCCGTCTTTTGCTGTGTAGCAGTGTGCCTCGCCTGCGATGAGTGCTGGCACGACGACCTCAGCTGCTCGAATAAAACGCGCCCAGATCCCCTGGGCATGCAACTCGCTGACGACCATGGCGTCAAGCAGGAAGAATTTCGGCCTGGTAGTCATCGACGTCGAGGCTGAAGCCATGATCGGCGAGCACCTTCTGAAGCTCGCCCACTGTGGTCTCCAGTAACTCGGCCAGCTTGCCCACAGAGATCTCGCCGTCGACATAGGCCCTGAAAGCTAGGATCACGTAACGCTCTGGAAGCTCGGTCGGCTGCTCCGTACTGTCCGGGAGCGGTACTCGGTAGCGCGACTCATCGGCGAGGATGCGATCCGCGGCGTCCTTGCTCAGCCGGCCGAGGTTCACCAGGTTATATGCGAAGAAGGGAAGACTCACACCGAATTGCCTTGCGACGGTGACGAGATCCATCTGCCGTCGGCCTTCTACCGGGCCCGGCCCGAGCCGCTCAAGAACGGATGCTGGCGGGAGCAGCAGCCTCGCCGCAAAAACGTTAGCAAGCTCTTCGTTTCGCTTCTCATCGCTAGGCGGCAGCGGTGTGGCATCGTGCGGAAGAGCATCCCAAGTGAGGAGGTGGAACAACTCGTGCGCCAAACTAAAAGCCCGCCGCTCCAGCGGTTCTCGGCTGTTGGCAAGGATGGCGGGGCCGCCCTCGATGACCGTCGCCGCCCCAGAGCCTCCACGAAGAGGGGACAGGAAGACCTTGATTCCGGCTGTGCTTTCCAGGGCGTCGCGCAAGGCTGGCGCCGGGATGTCACCTAGCCCCAATTCGCCCCGAATGGAGTCAGCCCATGTCGCCGCTGTCTCGTACGAGGTGTGGGGGATGTCAAGATCGAACCTTCGGAGCGACCTTGGACTCGAAACGCCGGTGATGCGTTCCACGAAGGAGTAGCGCCGGCAGCGGTCCACAAATAAGGCCTCTTCCTGTTTCTTTGCAACCTCGTCCGTGACTTCCCGCCATCTCACCACAGCTGAGGGGGGTGGCCCTTCGTCGCGGAGAAGATCGAGAGCCGAAATCCGAAGAGCCCGCGCCACCGCAGTTAGTTCCACTGCTTTCAGGGCTCGCCGGCCCTTCTCTATTTCATGAATTGTGGTGGCGTGCTGGACTCCAATCAAACGGGCAAGATCGGCTTGCGTTAGAGACCGGGAGTCGCGGAGCTCGGCAATGCGAGCGCCGATAGCGGCGTTGCCCTTTGGCATTGTGGCTCCTCCTTGTCATGCAGCAGCGGCCTTGTGTCCCGGACGCTGGGCGCCTCTCTGATAGCTAATATCGGGCATTGTCCGCGGAAAATCAAGTTTTTCTTGATTTTGGACCAAGACTTGCAGGGGCGTCGGTTGACCGGCATGCACAGGCCTTGCAATGCAGAAGTTCAATTTCAAGAAGAGATGCAGCTAAGACCCCGATGGTAAACACCAACTGGACCTCCAGACAGCTACTCAACCGGGCGCTCATAATTCCTGCGTCAACAGAGCGGTAGCGAGCTCTGGGAGACAGGTGGGAGCCGATAGAAGTGGGCCTATGTCGCGGCCGGAGGCTTCTCGGTGAGCTGGCCACCCCTCGCTAGCAAGGCCTGCCCGAGGAACTCCTCAACGCGTCCCGCGAGGCTTTGGAATTCGTGGTAGAGGGCTGCAAAGTCGATCGGCCTATCAGGCCTGCGTGGGTCCGGGATGAAAAACTCGCTGGGTCTCGCGCTCGTCGCAACGTGTGGCCCGAGATGGGCGAACTGGTTGCGGATCCTGTTGACGCAACGCAGATCTTGCTCTTGCTGCGTTGTGGGTTTGCAGATCTTCAGGATGATGGCAACCTTTAGGCCGAAGCTAAAGTTCTCGTCATACAGGACCTCGACGAGAAACGGCCAAAGTACTTTGTGAAGGTAGTGCTGGCAGATCACCAACGCCATCAGCCACTCGATGTTGATGGCCCTCTCGATGACCTCCGAACGTTGCTGGACCGTTGGAAGGAGACTCATTTTTGCCCCCTGGCTATGTTCACGGCCGCGACTTACATCCGCATCCACGACGTGGCAGACGTGGCACACGATGTTCAGGGATCCGTTCGCCACTATCTAGAGAACAAGGCAATCCCCCGCGAGGTGTTCCTTTATGGGGCATCGGCTTCGACGTTGCAGAAAGCTTCGGCCACCTCACCAACAAGCTTGAGCACTATCTTGCTCGCAACGGCGGAATCGAGCGTAGGCCGTAACCCGAGCAAGATGATGGTCACGTGGGAAAGGGACAGGCCTGTAAGTTGGCCTGGGTCCGCAAGCCCTACTGTGCTTGGCCCTGCCAGTAGGAACCGTTCGTCGCATACGAGACCCAGCGCAAACGCTAATCCCTTCGGCGTGGTGTGCACGTTGTCCGATGCCATTTTATAGAACGGCCGGAGGTGGCGGAGGCCGACCGATTCCTGCAAGGCACGGAAGCTCGGTCTGCAATCCTTGGCGAGAAAAGGCGCCGCCCATCCGTAGTCCTCCTTGGAATGCCTTCCGAATCTCCGCCAGGCGAGTTCAGCGCGCTTGGAAATGCTTTCGAGTTCGGCGCGGCTGAGGCTCTCATAGCCTAGAGCAGCGCAGGAGCGCTGATACTCCTCAGCCGCTCTCGCCTTCTCGAGTGGTTGATAGGCGAAGAATGACTCAGCGGCGCTCTCGCCGTGAGCGTGGACGAACACAGCAAGGACGGAGATTTCGTGCAGCGTTCTCCACCGCGCCAGCGCACCGTCAGCAAACCCACCTTGCAGCAACGTGAGGATCTCGGAAGCAACCTGGCAGGCCCTGGCCTGGAACCTCGTGAGCACCTCGACAGTGTTGAGAAGCTTAGGGTCACCCTCGTCTCGAAGTTCACCGTTGAGGGTCCCGCCGATTCCGCGGGCGATGGTGATGAGCATTCCCAGGAGCCGAAACGGAACATCCCACTTCCGGTGTAGAGCGCTACGAAACTGCCGCTCCTCCCGCTGCTGGTGCGTTGCCTCGCGCGGCCAGGTGTTCGTGAGCGTGACGAGCAGATCGGCCGCTACGGCGTCACAGAGGTCGCGCATCATGTCAGGCATCCGTTCAGTCAGGGATTCGACCTGCCTCTCGACCTCTTGGAGGTCGCTGTGGTCCAACTCAATCGTGAATTCTCGCGGAGGGCCGGACCCAGGCATCCGCACAACGAAGTCATGCATTTCCTGGGCCCGCAAACAGGCCTCGATCTTCTTCAGGTGGCGCTTCGAGAACACGAGACCCTGCTCGGCTGCCTTTCGGTTGATTAGGGCCGTTGCCAGTCGGAAGGGATCCAATCCTTTTTCGAAGGCAGCCACGATCGCAGAGTGCAGATCGTCCATATCTCAGAATCTAGCACTGCTGTGGCGCCACCGAGACGTTTCCCGAATCCCGCACCGCAGATCGGCCGAGCCGGCCCGGAGGTCCGCGACTTCTTCACAGGTACTCAGGAGCTTCCAGTTTTGTGGCGTCTAAGGAGATCGAGTTCAGCGACGAGCGGAGCGAGTCCGTTGCAACGAGCGCTTAGATGAGGTGCAGCGGCGGTGCAAGGGCCATTTCACAGAGCATAGACAGGCGATCACCTGCACTTGCTAGCGCGATGCCGGCATGTCGTGCGAACTCCTCAAGAATGTCCAGGGGGTCGTCGTTTGGCATTGCCGGGGCGGCCAAGGCGAGACGCAAGTGCCAAAAAAGAGAGACGGAAAGGAAGACCGCCGCGTCGTCATTCGACACGATCGCCCGGTAGGTGTGAGCCAATCGGTTGCGAACCGCATTGAGCCTCCTGATGCCCGGTATGAGAAAGGAAACTGTGGGGTCGTTGCGGTCGAGCAGCGACAACTTCTGTGCGAAGGAGAGGCGTCCCGCGGACAGGTCGCCGGGATTTGGATTGTGTGACCGAAGGTACTCGCCAAGGAAGTATTCCACAAAGAGATGTGCTCGAAGAATGCGGCCGATTAGGACGGCGTCCTGGTCCCATAGAGTCGATATGCGTGCAATGGATTCGTTTAGTAGGCGCAGGACCTCCTCGCGGCCGCCGCCTAGATCAATGACGCGTCGGGCGAATGCCTCGGGATCAGGAGGGTTTTTCATGACGGGGCTTTCCGCCGCCGCCTAACGCTTTTTCGACCACTCACAGAGAACCCGGCAGAGGCTGCGCCTCGCTGCCACGCCATCGCGGGCCCCATGCGTGTCCACTACCATCAATGATCAGCCTCTAGGTGCTTCATCGCAAGTCGCCGATAGCTGCCCAGACATCTCCGATCGATTGACCCGTGCTCAGCAGAGCGGCTGTAAGGTGTTGCTTTACAACGGGGATAAGCGGTCGCGGGAGACAGAAGGGTGGCGGCCGCACTTTGCTGCGCGGTGGGGCCCTTCCGGCTCCGCCGCCGCCTCAGCGAGCCCCGCCACGAGGATTTTGAGCATCGCGTCGCGCAATCGTCCCTTGGTCGCGCGCGAGCAGCGCCCTGTGCGCTGCAGCTCCCTCGCGATCCGCAGTTGCGCTTCCACGTAGTTCTCCGCCGCGTCTTCCACCGTCATGAGGTCCCCCTGGAGAACGCCCGCGCCTCGATGGCCCGCAACTCTCCGGCGATCGTTGCCAGCCGGTCGCGCTCCGCCACGGCGCGCATGACCGCGTCCAGCAGCCGGGCCACCAGGTCGTCAGCCTCCGCGCGTGAGCACCTCGCCGGCGACCCCGTAGAGTTTCACCAACAACTCGACAGTACCGCGGGCCTCACGCATCGTGGCGGTGGCCGTGCGGATCACCTCGAGGGCGGCGTCGTGGTCGCGCTCGCGCGAAGTGAATTCGCGCTCGCTCGCTCTGTTGCGGGGCGTCCCGCACGCAACCCAACCACCCGCCTGCGTGGCCTCGAAGCCCCGAGCCGCGGCTCTCACCGCAAGTGAATCGCGACTCGCTTCCCATACGCAGCGCTCCGTCCGCGCGAGCCTCCCCGGGGTTTGCGGTACACAGTCTCGCCCCGTTTCGGCCTGGGCGGCGCTTTGTGAAAGATTTCCTTCTCATCAGTCGCTGCAGGATCACAAAGCTTCGTTGGCGTATCTCAGATTTGTTGACGAAACCCCTTTACGGTCTTATGGTTTGACTATGTTTCCTGAGAGGTCGGCGCGGGGGGGCCGTCTTCTTTGCTGCGCGTTCTTGCTTCGGCGTCTCCCAATGCAAGCCTCCAGTGCTCAAGAGGAGCGATGAGCGCGTGCAAGCACGACTGGTTCATGTCCAACCTCCGACACGGATTCCTGGTCGTCGAGGGGTGTTGGGAGTGCGGTGCCCGCTCTTCGTTCTTCTCGGCTGAGCCCATCCCACCGATCGATGAATACCACGAGGGCAGGCATTTCTGGAGCTTCATGGGGAGCTTCCAGACCATGAAGTTCGACCTCGAGTGCCGCGCCTGTGGCACGAGAATAAGCCTCGATGATGTGAATGGACTGATGCTGTCCGAGTGCAAGGACCCCGGCTGCCAGGTCGGAGCGCTCAACAATCAGCAGGAGCCGGGTTCCCTGGTTTACGTAGCGTTGTGCGCAGACAGCACGCATACCACGGGGGAGTGCGTGAGCGGCGGCGGAATCGAAGCTCTTAACCAGTACTTCAACCGGAACATCGAGGACCTGGGCAGACGAGTGATCGTCGTCCCCTGCAAGATGTGCAACAGCGTCGACAAGTGCAGGGGGACCGTGATCGTCGATGTTGGGTTGACGGATATCGAGTGAGACGGCGCACGAAAGGCCACGTCGAGCTAGGCGCCCAGCAGGGGGGACCAAATGAAAATCTCTGAACTCGAGCAGAAAGCAGGGCTCCGGGCGCTGAACGAGTACAAAGACAGGGAAGTCGAGAGTGTGTACATCTCCGACATGGTCTCCGACATCATCACCTCGGCCAAGCGGAACAGCATCCTGATCACGCTGCAGACGCACAAGAGCCTTATCGCGGCGGCAAACCTCGTGGCAGCCGCGATGATCGTGATCGTGAAAGGGAGGGTACCGAGCGATGATGTGGTTGAGCTCGCCACCAGGACGGGAATCGGAGTCTTCACCTCCGACCTCGACACCTGGACGTTTGCCAAGAAACTGGTGCAACTCGGGCTCGAATAGGTTTCGGTATGGACAGCCAAAGGCATGGCCCGTTCCACGGTGAGATTCGTCCTCTTGGCATGGGAGGGCCTTCAGTGATGCCATTCGATCCCTTCGCCGAGATCGTACGGGGTTTCGAGGGAGAGCCCGCGGAGCTGATCCCCATTCTCCAGAGGGTCCAGGCCATCTACGGGTACCTCTCCCCGGAGTCGGTCGGCCGGATCTCCCGCTGGCTGAGGATCTCCGAGAACGAGATCTTCGGCGTCGCCACGTTCTTTGCGCAGTTTCGCTTCAGCCAGCCGGGAGAGCACGTGATCAAGGTGTGCCTCGGCACCGCCTGTCATGTGAAGGGAGGGGAGCAGATCCTCGACGTGCTCAAGCGGCGCCTGGATATCCAGCCGGGGGAGAGCACCGCCGACGGGAGGTACCAGCTCGAGCGGGTGGCGTGCCTTGGCTGCTGCGCCCTTGCGCCGGTTCTGGCAATCGACGAGAAGGTCTACGCCGACACGTCGGTACTGAGGGTCCATCAGATGCTGGAGGAGCGGGAGAACCGTGAAGACGCTTGAGATGCAAAGGGCGCACGCGGTCCAGGCGTGGAACGGGCTCCAGAACAGCGCTCGCCCGGTGATCTACGTTGGGGCCGGTTCCTGCGGCCTCGCGGCCGGGGCTGCAGAGGTCATCGAGGCCGTGGAGGCGTATTTGGCGAAGAAGCGGATCGGTGCGGACGTCCTGAAAGTCGGATGCATCGGTCCCTGCTACCTCGAGCCCCTTGTAGATGTCCAGATGCCCGGCAACCCCCGGATCAGCTATTCGAACGTGACGGCGGAAGTAGTCCGGGAGCTCTTCGATTCGTTCTTCGAGAAGGGAGAGGTTTTCCGCCGGCATCTGGTGGGACACTTCAGCGAGAACGGATTCAAGGGCGCACCGAAGTTCTTCGAGCACCCCATGCTGCAACGGCAGGTGCGCATCGTGCTTCGCAACTGCGGGATCATCGATCCGGAGAACGTTAACCACTATCTGGCCCGGGATGGCTACAAGGGCCTTGAGAAATGCCTCTGGATGCCCTGGAGCGACGTCCTCGAGATCGTCAAGAACTCTGGGCTTCGGGGCCGGGGAGGGGCGGGCTTCCCCACCTGGCGCAAGTGGCTCGTTTGCCGCGAAACGAAGAGCGACACGCGGTATCTGATCTGCAACGCGGATGAGGGCGACCCGGGGGCTTTCATGAACCGGTCGCTGATCGAGGGCGATCCGCACGCGGTGCTCGAAGGGATGCTGATCGCCGCGTACACAATCGGTGCCAGCAAGGGCTTTGTCTACATCCGCGCGGAGTACCCCCTGGCGATACAACGGTTGAAGTCCGCCATCGCCCAGTTGCGGGAGTTGGGGCTCTTGGGCCGTGGGATTCTGGGAAGCGAGTTCGACTTCGACATCAGCATCAAGGAAGGTGCGGGCGCCTTCGTGTGCGGCGAGGAGACCGCCCTCATCGCAAGCATCGAGGGGAAAAGGGGCATGCCCCGGACGCGGCCTCCCTTCCCGGCGGTCGCGGGTCTCTGGGGCAAGCCAACCATCATCAACAACGTGGAGACCCTCGGCACCCTGCCCAACATCATCCGTAACGGGGCTGCGTGGTACTCCCAGTACGGGACCGAGACCTCCAAGGGGACCAAGACGTTCAGTCTGGTTGGCAAACTGCGCCGCACGGGCCTCATCGAGGTGCCGCTCGGCATGACCGTGCGCAGCGTCGTCTACGATATCGGCGGCGGCTCGGTCAAGGGCTTCAAGGCGGTGCAGACCGGCGGCCCGTCCGGTGGCTGCCTGGGAGAAGAGTTCCTCGATACGCCCATCGACTACGAGGCCCTGGGTGCTGCGGGGTCCATTATGGGGTCCGGCGGACTCATCGTCCTCGACAGGAACACGTGCATCGTTGATACGGCCAAGTACTTCCTGAACTTTACCCAGGCCGAGTCATGCGGAAAGTGCGTGCCATGTCGGGTCGGAACGAGGCACCTGGTGAACATCCTCGAGAGGATCTCGCAGGGAAAGGGTGAGGTGTCGGATCTGGCCAGGCTCGAGCGGCTGGCGCTCGCCATCAAAGGGGGGGCCCTCTGCGGGCTCGGACAGACCGCTCCGAACCCTGTGCTGACATCACTCAAGTACTTCCGCGGCGAATTCCTGTCCCATATCAGCGACAAGCGCTGCCCCGCCGCTGTGTGCCGGGACCTCGTCCACTATCGGATCATCAAGGACAAGTGCACCGGCTGCCAGCGATGTGTGAAGATCTGCCCAACCGGGGCCATCACAGGCCCGAGATCTGAGCCACACAACCTCGACATGAGCATGTGCATCAAGTGTCGGTCGTGCTATGAGATCTGCCGATTCGACGCGATCGCGGGCGATGCCATCGTCATCGAGCCGGGGGCCTGACGTGACCCCGAGACGCACCCGCGCGAAGGACGCCGGGACGGTCGCCATCGAGATCGACCACAGCGCGGTCAGGTGCGCCGAGGGCGTTTCGGTGCTCAGAGCGGCGGAGCTGAACGGCGTCTTCGTCCCGTCGCTGTGCTCGCACAAGGACCTCTCGCCTTTCGGCGGATGCCGCCTTTGCGTGGTGGAGATCGATGGGATGCGCGGCTATCCGCTGGCGTGCAGCACGCTTGTTCAGGAGGGCATGAAAATCCTCACGGACACCGCCACGCTCCGCGAGATGAGGCAGGAAATTCTTCAGCTCATCCTCAGCGAGCACCCTTCGAGCTGCCTGGTGTGCGACGAGAAGGAGGCCTGCCGGGAGAACGTGCACACGGTTCGAAAGGCCGGCGTGAGCACCGGGTGCCGGTACTGCCCCAACGACGGCCAGTGCGAACTCCAGACGCTCGCGGAGAGGCTGGGCGTCAACGACATTCACTACCCTGTGTACTACCGCGGGTACGAGCCGGAGCACGATGACCCGTTCTTCGACAGGGACTACAACATCTGCATCCTGTGCGGCCGCTGTGTGCGGATGTGCCAGGAGGTGCGCGGGACCTCCGTGCTGGCCTTCAAGTACAGGGGGTCTAAGACCCAGGTCGGTCCGGCGTTCGGCAGAAACCACGTGGAGGCGGGCTGCGAGTTCTGCGGCGCCTGTGTCGGCGTGTGTCCAACGGGCACGCTCGCCGAGAAGGCTTCCAAGTGGGACGGCAAGCCTGACAGATCAGAAGTCTCCACGTGTCCGTTCTGCGCGCTGGGTTGCCAGATCGACCTTCATCACAAGGCCGGACGTCTTTCGAAGGTTCACGCGCACTTGGACCCCGAGATCAACGACGGACAGCTGTGCGTTCGCGGGGCGTTCTGTCTGCCTGAGGTTACACACAATCACGGTCGAGCCCGCAAGCCCATGTTGAAGCGCGGCCGGTACTTTCGCGAGGTGAGCTGGCCCGAGGCGCTGGGAGAGGTAACCGCGCGTCTTCAAGGCCTCAAGCCCGAAGAGATTCTGATGGTGGTCTCCCCTGACCTCACCAACGAAAGCCTCTACGCGGCGCAGAAGTTCATCCGTTCCTGTCTGAAGTCGAACAGCATTGACTCCACCGCGCGGTGGGCGTTGCCGGGCGGGCCCGGCGTGTGGGCCGACCTCTTCTCGCTGCCGATCTCGATCAAGAGCATCGCCCACGCCGATTCGATCATCGCTGTCGGCCTCGATTCGAGGTTCTCCTTTTCCGTAGCTGGTGTGGAGGTCCGGCGGGCACTGAGGGAGGGGGCGACGCTCGTCACCATCGATGCTCGCTACTCCAACCTGGCTCGATACGCCAAGCACTGGTTGCAGCCTCATCCCGGCATGGAGGGAACCGTTCTCCGGGTGCTGGCAGAGCGTCTCGTTGGCGGCGCCCGAGAGCACATCACACGGCCGGCCATCGACGAGACCGGCATCGACAAGTGGGCCGTCGAGAGGGCCACGGAGGCTCTTGCCCCAGGCGAGAACCTCGCGGTGGTCGTGGGCCCCACGGCGTTCGCTCTCGACGCCGAGCTCGATCTCGCCAAGGCCCTGCTCCAGCTTGGCGGCCGGGAAGGGACGACCGTGCTCCCTCTGTTTCAAGGTGCGAACACGAGAGGTGCCCTCGAGCTCGGCGTCTTGGGGGAGCTGCTCCCCGGGCTCCAGAGGGCAAAGGGTCGGCGTGTGTGTCTGGCCGATCTGCTGGAGGGCCGGGCGAAACCGAAGGTTCTCTACCTCGTGGGGGAGTCGCCGTTCTTCGAGCGACCGGAGTGCGACTTCCTCATCGCTCAGGACATCTACTTGCCACCGTTCGAGGTGGACGCCTTCCTTCCAGCGGCGAGCTTTGCAGAGGCCGAAGGGACGCTGACCAACGTCGAGGGCAGGGTTCAGCAGCTGGTGAGAATCGAGGACCTGGCCGACGGCGCCGTCACCGGCTACGCGCGTCCGGACTGGTTCATTTTCGGCGCCCTGGCGGAGAAGCTCGGCCGGGCCGGGCCTCAGCCCAAGAACGCGGGCCAGATCCTCAGGGAGATCGGCACGAAGGTGGCCGGGTTCCCGGCAAGCCCCGATCGGCGGCCGCGAAGACTCCAATTAAACACGCGCATTCCCTGGGAGAAAGCCCGCACCGGTTCTCCGGCGTCGGGCCAGTATCACCTCATCCTCGAGCCCGGCGGGTTCCGGCATCGTGGGATCGACATGAGCCTCGCGGTGGAGGGGCTGTCGGAGCTCGCCCTCGAAGAGGGGTTCAGGTTCCATCCGGACGATCTCGACGAACTGGGGATCGGGAACGGGGGAAGGGTGATCCTGGGCGTCGACGGCGTGGAGGTTTCAGGCGCTGCCAAGGCGGACCTGGATTGCCCCCGAGGCACGGTTTGGGTTTATCGCCCATTTGCCTATGGCGGCATTCCGCAACGAGCCAACCTCGCTCCGCTCTATCGCTTCGGGGGAAGTCTGTTAAGTGTGACCGTCTCCGGCCCCGGTGCGCCGAACGCCGAAGGAGCCGAAGCGCAAGTGTCGGCGGGCGGCGGCGGTGAACCGTGAGGACGTGATATGTACCGTATCGTCGAACGCCGCATGATCGTTCCGAACCTCCACGAGTTCACGGTGGAAGCGCCGCAGGTCACGATGGCTGTGCGCCCGGGGAACTTCGTCATCCTGAGGTCGGATGAGACCGGGGAGCGGGTGCCCCTGAGCGTAGCTGACTGGGACCCCGAAGCGGGCACGGTGACGTCAATCTTCCTGCAGGTCGGCGGCTCGACGGCGAAGCTGGCGCGCCTCAAGGCCGGCGACTCGATCCCGACCTACGCGGGCCCCCTCGGCAAGGAAGCCGAGATTTCCAACTTCGGCACCGTTCTCTGCATCGGAGGCTGCTACGGCATCGGGAGCGTTTTTCCGGTGGCTCGCGCGCTGCACGAGGCTGGCAACACGGTCTACACGCTCCTCGAGGCACGCAGCCAGTATCTCCTCTACTGGCAGGAGAAGTTCCGACCCATTTCCAGCCGGGTCATCGAGCTCACCCGTGACGGTTCAGCGGGCTACAAGGGCCACATCTCACGCCTCCCTGAGATCCTCACGCTGGAGAAGATCAAGCCCGACCGCATCATCGTCAACGGATGCACCTTCCTGATGATGAGGACGTCCGGCGTGACCAAGGAGCTCGGGGTCAAGACGATCGTCAACATGAACCCGATCATGATCGACGGGACGGGGATGTGCGGCGTGTGCCGGCTGACCGTGGCCGGCAAGACGAAGTTCGCCTGCGTGGACGGTCCCGACTTCGACGGCCACGAGGTGGACTGGGAGGAGTTTCTCAAGAGGCGCGAAACCTACAACGTCGAGGAGGTTCAGCCTCTGCGCAGGAGCGGCTGCGCTTCGCACTACTGAGGCTGGGAGGAGAGGCGGTGCCGGCCAAGCCCATAGATCCCAAGAAGCGGCCGATGCCGAAGCAGGAGCCGTTCGAACGGATCAAGAACTTCGACGAGGTCGCTCTGGGATACACCGTCGAGCTGGCGCACGAGGAGGCGTCCCGCTGCCTTGCGTGCAAGAAGCCGCGGTGCGTCGAGGGGTGTCCAGTCGGCATCGACATTCCCGCCTTCATCCAGTGCATGCTCGAAGCCGATTTCAGCGGGGGGATCAAGAAGATCAAGGAGAGGAACGCTCTGCCCGCTGTCTGCGGCCGTGTGTGCCCGCAGGAGGAGCAGTGCGAGAAGGTCTGCGTGCTGGGAAACAAGCACGAGCCGATCGCCGTCGGGCGGCTCGAGCGCTTCCTCGCCGACTGGGAAGCTGCGAGCGGCGCGATCGAGAAGCCCGACATCGCTTCCCCGAACGGTGGGAGAGTCGCGATCGTGGGCTCGGGCCCGGCCGGGATCACTGTGGCGAGCGACCTGGCGTTGCTGGGGTACGACGTGACAATCTTCGAGGCCCTTCACGAGGCGGGGGGCGTGCTGACCTACGGCATTCCCGAGTTCCGCCTCCCCAAAGCCATCGTGCGGCGCGAGGTGGAGTACGTGAAGAGCCTCGGTGTGAAGCTCCATCTTGACTTCATCGTGGGGAAGACCAAGACGGTGGACGCCTTCCAGAAGGAGTACGACGCGATTTTCATCGGCGCCGGGGCTGGACTGCCCTGGTTCATGGAGATCCCCGGCGAGAACCTGAACGGCGTCTTTTCGGCCAACGAGTATCTGACACGCTGCAACCTGATGAAGGGTTTCCTGTTTCCAGCCTACAACACGCCCCTCAAGAGGGCTTCCCATGTAGCGGTCTTCGGCGGCGGGAACGTGGCCATGGACGCGGCGCGTACGGCCCTGCGGCTGGGCGCCGACGAGGTTCACATCGTGTACCGCCGCAGTCGGAGCGAGCTGCCGGCCCGGTTGGAGGAGGTCGAGAACGCCGAGGAGGAAGGCGTGATCTTCGACTACCTCACCCTTCCGACCAAGCTCATCGGCAACGAGAGGGGATGGCTCACCGAGATCGAGTGCTTGAGGATGGAACTGGGCGAGCCGGACGAGTCTGGCCGCCGCCGGCCTGTGCCGGTCAAGGGGTCGGAGTTTCGCATGCAGGTGGACGCCGCCGTGTGTGCGATCGGCAACAGCCCGAACCCGCTCATTCCCATGACCACCCCGGGTCTGTTGGTCGGCAAGAAGGGAAACGTGGTGGCGGACGAGGAGACGGGGCAGACGTCCCGCGAGAGGATATGGGCCGGCGGGGACGTCGTCACCGGTGCTGCCACCGTGATCAGCGCGATGGGGGCGGCCAGAAAGGCCGCAAGGTCCATCAACGAGACGCTGTCGAAGTAGGCATGGAGCCGCAGGCATGAGACTAGAAGCGATCCGGGACCTTCTCCAGTGTGAGGTGCTGGTGGGCGCGCACCTTGCAGACCTCGAGGTGGACACGGCTGTGGCTTCTGATGCGATGAGCGCCGTGCTGGCCTCTCCCCACCCTCTAGCGTTGATGGTCACGGGGCTGACGAACATCCAGTCGGTTCGAACGGCTTTGATTGCCTACATGCCGGCGATCGTGTACGTGAGGGGCAGCCGCCCCGCGGAGGCAACGATCCGGCTGGCTCGTGAAAAGAACATCGTGTTGCTCTCCACTTCAATGGGGATGTTCGACAGCTGTGGCCTCCTGTACAGCCACGGCATCAAAGGCGCGACGTAGCGTGACCGAAGAGCTTCTGAGGAGAACCTTCGAGGTGCGCGGGCGGGATTTCGAAAACGCCGGTGAGACCTCTGCGGAGGTGACGGCAATTCTCAAGGATCTCGAGATCGACCCAGACATCATCCTGCGGGTGGGGGTCGTCACGTTCGAGGCGGAAATGAACGTCGTGATGTATGCGGACAAGGGCACCGTGACATTCATCCTGACGGACGACGAGATCGCGGTCGAGGTCGCCGACGAGGGACCGGGGATCCCGGACATCGATCTAGCCATGCAGCCGGGCTACTCCACCGCGTCTGACGAGATGCGCGAGATGGGATTCGGTTACGGATTAGGCCTTCCCAACATCAAGAAGAACTCGGATGCGTTCGTCCTGGCATCTGAGGTGGGGAAAGGGACAAAGCTTCACTCCTCGATCCGACTGGACGGCAATGGCTGAGCTCACCCACGGATTCAAGATCGACGAGGACAAGTGTAGGGGTTGTCTCTCGTGTATGCGGGCCTGCCCGACTCACGCGATTCGGGTGAGGGCTACGAAGGCACGGTACAAGCCCGACCACTGCATCGACTGCGGGGTCTGCCTGACGACGTGCCCGTCGGGCGCCATCGGCGCGACGACGTGGTCGGTGGACGATCTCAACCGGTTCAAGTTCAAGGTTGCGGTGCCCTGTCCGGTGCTGTTTGGGCAGTTTCCGGCAGGGATCACACCATCAATGGTGGTGGAGGGGTTGCTCGCGCTCGGATTCGATGCGGTCTGGGACTTTTCGGTGGACATCGGCCTGGTCGCCCGCGCGATCAACGAGTACGTGGAGCGGTGGAAGGGGGCGACCCCACTCATCTCCATCTCGTGTCCAGTCGTGGTGCGCCTGGTCCAGGTTTCGTATCCGCGCATGGTCGATCAGCTGATCCCCGTTCAGCTCCCCCGCGAGATCGCTGGCCGGGAGGTCAAGCGCAAGTTCTCCGCGCAGCTGGGCCTTAGCAAAGACGATGTGGCGGCTATCTACATCACGCCCTGCCAGGCGAAGGCAATCTCAATCCTTCAGCCGGCTGAAGGCGCGGTGAGCCATCTCGATGGCACCCTGGGAATCACTGATGTCTACAACGCCATCCTCGCGCATGCGAGCCTGCAGAGAGCCGAGGCAAGCGAGACCCGTCGGCCGCCGATCATCCGCAATTCCACTTTCCTTCGTTGGCACATGAGCGAGGGCCTGGGCCACGTGCTTGCGGGCCATAGGTATCTGCTCGTGACCGGCCTGTCCAACATCATTCAGGTGTTCGACGACATTGAGAAGGGGAAGTTGCGGAAAGTGGACTTCCTCGACGCGTACAATTGTTGGAGCGGATGCACGGCGGGCAACCTGACGATCGCCAACCTCTATGTGACCCAGAGCAAGATGCATTCCCTCGTCAGCAAGCTTCCGGAGATGGACGGCGAGACCGAGGCGGAAATCGAGAGGCGTTATCCGACCGAGGATTTCTCTCTCGAGCGTCCAATCCGGCCCCGTCCCATTCGGGGGCGGACGGGGAGTCTCAAGGAGAGAGTTCAGATGATCCAGCAGGGAGAGGCGATGCTCGCGACGCTACCGGGCCTCAATTGCGGACTGTGTGGGGCCCCCACATGCAAAGAACTTGCGAGAGACATCAGCATGGGCGACGCCACAGCGCAGGACTGCATCTTCGTTTCGAAGGATCGTCTGCAGGGTCTCGAGCGAGCGTATCTACCTCGGCCAGAATAGCAAACGCGGGTCGGCGGAATCGCCTTCTCACGGTTCTGGTCTTCCCTTGCGGGCGTCGAGGTTGAGCGGGCGTTCCTTCGGCGCGAGCCGGCGCCTGTGGAGGAGAGGGGTTTCCGGTGTGCGCTCGGCCTCTCGCGGTGGCCTGACAGGTTCAGTCGTACGACGGGCCGGGACCGCTCTTAGTTGCTACCTTCGGGCGCTGGCACACCGGCGGAACTGGGTGTCCCCTCAGCACACGTGCCGTACGGTGAGCAGCGCGGGTCCCACGTCGGGTCCATCGTCAGGTTGAGCGCGGCGGCCGCCCGTTCGAACGGCGTCAGCCGATGCCGCGAGGGTATCGGCACGGCGTCGTGCGTCACGAAGACGCCGTGCGGGAAGCCGGGGCCGAGCGGGAAGTTGGTGACGTCCATGCCGTCGGTCTGGTCCGTACCCTGGACACGGAACGTCCCCACCCAAGCGTTGGCGCCCTCCCGCGCGTAGACGACGTCACGCACGTCGGGGCCGTCGCTCTGGCCGGAGGCGATCAGGTAGCCGCCCCCGTCGCTCCTGTAGTACAGCGTCAACCCCTCGACGTCCGCCTTCAGGCCAGTGGCCGAGGCCACGCGGTCCACCTGGACCGGAGAGGTCCCGGCGGTCGGCTCGGCGCCGTACTTCCAGATTCCAACTTCCTCCTCGCCGATGTAGAGCGCCTGGTGGACGTCGTCGGCGACGCACCCCTCGACCTGGCCTCCCACGTCGAAGGTGCGGACGGCCTTTCCGGTGACCGAGGCGCCGCCGGTGAGCTCCATCTGCGTGACCGACCCGTCCTTCCAGTTCGCGAAGAAGTAGTACGTGCCGGTCGATTGGCTGTAGTACATGCAGGCGCCGTACACCTCGGGCTTTCCGAGCGGCAGCGTGCTCGCCGGCAGCGTGCCGTTGGCGTGTTCGAGCTTCCCGAGAGGCGTCGAGTACGGGTTGACCTTGTAGAGCGTCACTCCGGAGTCGGTCTCGTTGGTGACGCCGACGAGTGCCACGCGCGTGTGCGGCTGGCCGGTGGAGAACGTCCCGGCGAGCGGGAAGTTGTAGCGGAGGTCCACGTTGTTCATCTTCGTGCCACCGTCGATGAACTGGATCTCCTCGCCGGCGAGGTTCCAGACCACCATTCCGCCGTCCTTGTCGTCGCCGATGATCACGCTCTGTGCGGCGTCGGTCGGGTGGATCCAGATCGCGCTGTCATCGCAGGCGTCCCCGGGAGAGTGGCACGGCCCGGTGGTCACCGTGGACTGGACAACGGGGTAGTTCCCCGTGACACGCACGGCGTGCGTGCAGGCGAGCGTCGGCACGATCGCAAACATCGAGAGCACCAATCGTATGAGGTTTCGCATGATGGTTCCTCCCGCTCGTTCATGGGGGCCGGCCGGTTGATGGCGGCCGGCCCCCGTGTGTGGCTGCAAACACATCCGAGCGAGCGCTGCGCTCGCCGGACCTACTGGAAGTCCACGCAGGTGATCTTGCCCTCGGTGCGGTTGGCGCGCAGCAGGACGAGGTTCTCGGGAACCTGGTCGAGCTTGATCTTCTTCGTAATCATCGGCGTCATGTCCATCCCGGCCGCCATCGCCTCGATCACATGCGGAAACGTCCCGTGGCCCGAGTGCCCCTGGGAGCCGACGATCTGCGCGCGGCGAACCTGGAGCACCTCGCCCGTCACG
>MEKI01000136.1:8498-8609 GCA_001766905.1 Acidobacteria bacterium RBG_13_68_16 | reverse complement strand
CCTGGCCGACCTCGCGCAGGACCTCGTCGCCGGTGGCGTGCCCCTCCCGGTCGTTGACGAGCTTGAAGTCGTCGCAGTCGGTGTAGAGCAGGGTGACCGGGCGCTGGAAGC
>MEKI01000136.1:8197-8450 GCA_001766905.1 Acidobacteria bacterium RBG_13_68_16 | reverse complement strand
GGAGAGCGAAAGACACACCGGTGCCTTTGTTGACGAACCACGTGGCGAGGGCAATCGGGGCCACATAGAAGACCGAAAGGCTCACCTCCCGCCCAGTCAGAAAGTCTGCGACTCCGACAGTCACGAGAAAAACGAAGGCGATGGCAGCCGCTACCCACCTGGGGCGGCCGGCAAAGAAATTGGCAGGATCCACATTGGCGATCTTACCCGGCCTCGAGGGCCGGTCACACCCACGCGCAGCCACCGGACGGCG
>MEKI01000136.1:5129-8154 GCA_001766905.1 Acidobacteria bacterium RBG_13_68_16 | reverse complement strand
CTTCGACACGCTCTTCGCCGAGGGCCAGCGCCGCTACGTGGAGTCGCTCTCGGCGTACGCACGCCAGTTCCTCGAACAGATGGACAAGCCCGACGTTGACACGATCGATGGCCTGTCCCCCGCAATCTCCATCGAACAGAAGACGACCTCCAAGAACCCACGTTCCACGGTCGCTACGGTCACCGAGATCTACGATTACCTGCGCCTGCTGTACGCCTCCATCGGGCAGGCGTTCTGCCCCGACTGCGGCATCGCGATCCAGGGCCAGACCACCCAGCAGATGACCGACCGGATCCTGGCGATGCCGGCGGGGACCCGCTTCCTGCTGCTGGCGCCTCTGGCAGAGCGCCGCAAGGGCGAGCACCGTAAGCTGTTCGAGCAGATGGTGCGAGAGGGCTTCGTGCGGGCGCGCGTGGACGGCCAGCTCGTCGACGCTGCGAGCCCCCCCGACCTCGACAAAAAGCGTAAGCACACCGTCGAGGTCGTCATCGACCGCCTCGAGGTGCGCCCCGACCTCGGAAACCGCCTCGCCGACTCGTTGGAAACCGGCCTCAAGGTCGGCGAGGGCGTGGTGCGGATCGCACCCATCGGCAAGGAAGAGTTCGTGCTCTCCTCCCGCCACTCCTGCCCCAACTGCGGGTTTGCCCTGGCCGAGCTCTCGCCGCGGTTGTTCTCGTTCAACTCCCCGCAGGGCGCGTGCCAGGCCTGCACCGGCCTCGGCGTGGTCCAGGAGGTGGACCCGGAGAAGCTGATCGCCGACCCCGAGCGATCGCTGGCCGCTGGGGCGCTGGCCGTGGTTCAGGAGGGGCGGCGCTCGTTCCGCTGGCGGCAGTTGCAGACCCTGGCCCAGGCAATGAAGTTCTCGCTCCAGAAACCCTGGCGCACCCTCCCCGAATCGGCGCGGCGCGCGATCCTCTTCGGCACCGGTGAGCGCGAGCTGGAGTTCGCGTTCGTGGGAGAGCGCTCGCGGTGGGAGTACCGCGCGCCGTTCGAGGGACTCGTGCCGGCGCTGGAGCGCAAACACCACGAGACCACTTCCCACGAGACGCGTTCGGAGATCGAGCGCTTCATGTCCATGCGGCCCTGCCCGGCATGCGGCGGGAAGCGGCTGCGGCGCGAGGCGCTGGCCGTGCGCGTCGGGGACTGCACCATCCACGACGTGGTGCAGCTTCCGGTCAAGGAGGCCGTGGCGTGGTTCAGGGCGCTCGCTCTCTCCCCACGCGAACAGACGATCGCCGCCAAGATCCTCAAGGAGATCTCCGATCGGCTCGGGTTCATGGCGGCAGTCGGCCTCGACTACCTCACCCTCGACCGGGCCTCCGGCACGCTCTCCGGCGGCGAGTCACAGCGCATACGTCTTGCAACCCAGATCGGGTCCAAGCTCATGGGCGTGCTGTACGTGCTCGACGAGCCATCGATCGGACTTCACCAGCGCGACAACCGCAAGCTGCTCGAAACCCTCAGGGGGATGCGCGACCTCGGCAACACCGTGCTGGTCGTCGAGCACGACGAGGAGACGATGCGGGAGGCGGACTGGATCGTGGACCTGGGCCCCGGCGCCGGGATCCACGGCGGAGAGGTAGTGGCCGAAGGGCCGCCGGCGAAGATCATGTCGGTGCGCCGGTCGCTGACCGGTCGCTACCTCAAGGGTGAGCTCGCCATCCCGGTACCGACATCCCGGAGGAAGGGCAGCGGCAAGCAACTCGTGGTGCATGGCGCCCGCGAACATAACCTTAAGGGCATCGATGTGGCGTTTCCGCTCGGGACTTTCACCTGTGTGACCGGTGTCTCCGGCTCCGGCAAGTCCACCCTCATCAACGAGATCCTCTACAAGGCCTGCGCCCGCACGCTGTACCGCGCAATCGAGCGCCCTGGCTCTCACGATCGCATGGAAGGGGTCGCCTACCTCGACAAGGTGGTGGCCATCGACCAGTCCCCGATCGGCCGCACGCCGCGATCCAACCCGGCGACCTACACCAAGGTGTTCGACCCGATCCGCGAGCTGTTCGCCCTCACCCAGGAGGCGCGGGCGCGCGGCTACAAGCCCGGCCGCTTCTCGTTCAACGTCCGCGGCGGGCGGTGCGAGGCGTGCTCGGGGGATGGCCAGATCAAGATCGAAATGCACTTCCTCCCCGACGTCTACGTCACCTGCGAGGTGTGCAAGGGCAAGCGTTACGGCCGCGAGACGCTCGAGGTGCGCTACAAGGGGATGAACATCGCCGAGGTGCTCGACCTCACCGTCGAGCAGGCGCGTGAGCTGTTCTCGGCGCACCCCAAGATCGCCCGCGTCCTGGACACGATCATCGCGGTCGGGCTCGGCTACATCACCCTCGGGCAGTCGGCGACCACACTCTCGGGCGGCGAGGCGCAGCGCATCAAGCTCTCACGCGAGTTGGCGCGCCGCGCCACCGGCAACACCCTCTACATCCTCGACGAGCCCACCACCGGCCTACACTTCGACGACACCAAGAAGCTGCTCGCGGTGCTGCACACGCTGGCCAACCGCGGCAACACCGTGGTTGTGATCGAGCACCACCTGGATGTGGTCAAGACCGCCGACCACGTCATCGACCTCGGCCCGGAGGGCGGCGACGAAGGCGGTCGCGTGGTCGCCGCCGGCACCCCCGAGCAGGTTGCACGGGTCTCGGCGAGTTACACGGGCCATTACCTGGCGCCGCTGCTCAACGTCACCACCCGCAAGGCCGTCTGACAACGCCCCGACAGTTTTGGGTGTTATCGTTCGCCCGTGCAAGGAAAAGTCCTGCTTGGCCTCGCACTCGCGCTGGTTTCCGCGGTCGTGGTGGCCTACCTGCCCGCGCTCTCAGCGGGGTTCATCTGGAACGACGACACCTACGTCACCGACAACCCCACGCTCGACGGCGTGCAGGGCCTGCGGCTGATCTGGGCCGACCCGCGCGCCAACGAGCAGTACTACCCGCTGGTGTTCACCTCGTTCTGGGCCGAGAAGCGCCTCTGGGGGCTGCACCCGTTCGGCTACCACCTGATCAACGTGCTGCTGCACGCC
>MEKI01000136.1:238-5118 GCA_001766905.1 Acidobacteria bacterium RBG_13_68_16 | reverse complement strand
GCTGCTGTGGTGGTTTCTGCGCCGCCTCGGGCTGCCGGGGGGATGGCTCGCCGCCGCGGTGTTCGCGCTCCACCCGGTGTGCGTGGAGTCGGTCGCCTGGGTGGCCGAGCGCAAGAACACGCTGTCGCTCTTGCTGACGCTGCTGGCCGCGCACGCCTACCTCGCCTCCACGGAGGCGGGAGCGACGAGCGAGCAGCATGGACGAAAGACACAAGCGGAGCTGCCGTGGCACCGCCGCCCGAGCACGCTCTACGCCGCCGCGCTGGTCTCGTTCACCCTCGCGCTCCTGGCCAAGACAACGGCGAGCCTGTTGCCGGCCGTGCTCCTCGTCCTCGCGTGGTGGCGGAACGGTCGGCTGCGCTGGGCCGACGTGCGGCCGCTCGTGCCGTTCTTCGCGCTCGGCCTGGGCTTCGCCTGGCACACCGCCTGGTTGGAGAAGACCGTGGTGCGCGCCAGTGGGGTGGAGTGGTCGCTGTCGCTGCCGGGCCGGGTCGTCCTCGCCGGGCGCGTGCTCGCCTTCTACGCCGGCAAGCTCACCTGGCCGGTGGACCTTGCCTTCATCTACCAGCGCTGGGTGATCGACCCGCGGGCGTGGCTGCAGTGGCTGCCGGCGCTTGCGTCCCTAGTGGTCCTCGTCGCGGCCTGGGCGCTGCGACGGCGGCTCGGCCGCGGACTCCTGGCAGGGGTGCTGCTGTTTGGAGGTGTCCTGTTCCCGGCGATGGGGTTCTTTAACGTGTACGCGATGCGCTACTCGTACGTCGCCGACCACTTCGCCTACCAGGCGGTGGCGGTGTTCGCGGCGGTCGTGGTCTGCGGGATCGCCACCCTCCTGGCAGGACGGCAACCCGCCCTGCGGTGGGCGGCCGGCGCACTCGGGGTGGTGGCGCTCGCGGTCCTGGGCGTGCTGACCTTCCGTCAGAGCTCCGTGTACCGCGACCAGGACACGCTGTGGAAGGACACGCTGGCCAAGAACCCCGACTGCTTCATGTGCCACACCAACTACGGGTACTCGCTCTACACCCGTGGCCGCGTTGCCCAGGCGATCGAGCACTTCGAGGCCTCGTTACGCCTCAAACCGGACAACGTCCCGACGCTCCTCAACCTTGCCCGCGTGGAGGAGGGCCGCGGCCGTCTCGATGAGGCCATCGCCCGCCTCCGTGCCGCCCTCGAGATCGACCCGACGGACACGACCGTGCTCCTCAACCTCGGGGTCGTGTACACCAAGGCCGGGCGGCTCGACGACGCGATCGCCCGGTTCGAGGAGGCGCTTCGGTTTCCATCACCGGACGGGTACCTGGTCCACAACGGCCTCGGCGTCGCGCTGATCCGCAAGGGACGGACCGCGGAGGCGGTGGAGCACTTCCAGGAGGCGGTGCGGCTCAGACCGGAATACCGCATGGCGCGCGCCAACCTCGAGCGCGCCCTCGCGATGCTCGCTGGCCCACGCTGAGCGCTCGACCTAGCGTTTGTCCTTGGCTAGCCAAGGATGCCGTCAACCGATGCGGGCGGGGTTCTGGGCGGCCACCGTTGCCCTGACCGCGCTGGGCGCATCCAGCCACTCGTGCGGGAGCACTGCGGCGAGCTCGTGCAGCAGTTCCTCCACGGGCTTGGAGCGGTCGAGCACGACCCGCTCGTCTCCACCTATCTCCTCCGGCGGCTCGAACTCCGCCAGCTGCCCGTTGTAAATCTCCCAGCGGCCGTCGGAGACGACGCCGGACTTTTGGACGCGCCGTTGCAGCCGCTCGCGGATGACCTCCACGCTGGTCCGGCACTCCAGGAGCAGGAACGGAACCCCCGACCGGCGCGCCAGCTTGCGGGCATTTCGCCGCTGCGAGCGCCTGATGAAGCAACCGTCCAGGATCACCGAGTGACCAAGCCGCAGCAGCGGCGCGGCGCGCTCGAGCATCGCGGCGTACGTTCGCTCCGTCATCGAGGGGGCGTACTCCCCCTGATCGAAGGGCACGTGCCTGCGCGCGTCGGGCGCGAGTCCGAGCAACTCCTTTCGGACCACATCGGAGCGCACGGTCTGCAGCGCGTACAGCTCGGCGATCTTCCGGGCGAGCGTGCTCTTGCCGCTGCCGGTCAGCCCGCAGGTGACGATGAGGCGCTGCGGGTTGCAGGCAGCCGCGTAGTGCGCCGCGAGCTCGTAGTAGCGCGACGCAGTCGTCCGGATCGTTTCCTTGGTCTGCTCCGCGATGAGCGGATCGTCCACGGAGAACGAGCTCACTTTGGCGCGGACGTAGGCCCGGTAGGTCTTGTAGAACGCCAGCAGCTCCGGAAGCTCGGCATCCCCGGAGGCCTCGACATAGGCCTCCACGAAGGCCCGTGCGAACGGGGCGTAGCCGTGAAACTCGAGGTCCATGGCGAGGAACGCAACTTCCTCGACCACGTCCTGGATCCGGAAGCGCTCGTTGAACTCGATGCAGTCGAAGATGCGGACGGGATCGGTGGCGCAAATCGAGTCCAGGTGCAGGTCCCCGTGGCCATCCACGATGCGGCCCTCGCGCACCCGTCGCGCGAAAAGGGCGGGATGGCGCTCGAAGAACAGGTTGGTGGAAGTGCGGATGAAGTCGAAGATGCCGACCGGAACCAGCGTGCCCACGTACTTCTCGGTCTGCGCGAAGTTCTCGTCACAGTTCACCTTCACGCCGTCTCGTCCCTTCATCGACGCCGCCGAAGGGGAGAGCACTGCCCGTGCGTGGAAGTCGGCGACGACGCGGGCGATCCGGCGAAACAGTTCGTCGTCCCCTTCCCCGCGAGCAAGCACCTGCCTCAGCATCCGGTCGTGGGGGAGCCTCTTCATCATCACCGCGTACTCGACCGTCTCTCCAGGACCGCCCAATGACAGGGCGCCCTCCTTTTCGCGTAGTGGCACCACACCCTGATACGTGTCGGGGCACAGGCGGCGGTTGAGCGTCACCTCACGCTCGCAGCACTCCAGCCGTTTGGGGAGGGTGGTGTAATCCAGAAAACCGTAATCGACCGGTTTTTTGACCTTGTAGGCGTGGGTGTCGGTCAGGAAGATGAACGAAATGTGGGTCTGGATGACCTCGACGTCACGGGTAGGCTCGGGGTAGAAGGCAGGGTCCGAGAGTCGCTCGACGAGCCGGTCAAGATCCATGGGTTTCCCCCGGTGAGGATTATACGGCGACTCTCGTGGCCACCGGCATCAGGAACGTTTGCCCTTCCGCTTCCCTCCGGACAACTTGATGAGCAGGCGGACCTGTCCCGCGTGGTAGAGGTCGTGGGCGGCGATCCCATAGATCAGGCGGACGGCCGTTGACTTGCCGAGAGGTCTGCCCAGCCGCTCGGCGGGAAAGGCGGCCACGCCCTCCCGCAGGCGCCGGTGCTGCTCGTCGAGCAGCGCCAGGTCCCCCTTCCAGGAGGCGGCTCCGCAGCGCGCAGGCAGAGCCGGCCAATTGCTCGGCTTGCGGGGAAAGGAGCCCCGTGTGCCCTCGCCGCTCAGCCGCCGGTACACCGCGTACTTCCAGTAGGCGCAGTGCAGCGCGATCTGCCAGATGCTGTTGCGACCCGGGGCCGGTCGCCACACCGCCTGCTCCCCCGAAAGGCCGCGCAGCGCACCGCGCAGGTTCGGCCCGTGCCACGCCGGGTGGTCGTACGCCTCGTCCAGCAGTGCGAGCAGCAGTTTGATCTCGGGCGTAGCGTTCCTGGTACTCACGTCGTCCTCCCTCCGGACCGCTCGCTCAGGTCGCGCTCCTCCCCACCGCCGCCGCCAGCAGCTCCGGCAGGCGCGTGAGGAAAACCGAGCGCGGCAGCACCACCGCACCGGCCGCCCGCGCCGCGGCGAGCATCTCCCCCTGCACGTGCGGCCCGAAGGCAAGCACCGTCTTGCCCCCGCCCACCAGGCCCCGCACCGCTCCCGCGGGATCGCCGCCGAGCGCCTCCAGGTCCGCGATCACGACCTCGCACCCCGAGCGCTCGGCCTGCTGGGCGTCGGCAAACGACAGCGCACTGAAACCGGCGGAACGCACCGCGGCCTCGACAGGTACCCGTAGGAACAGGTTGGGAACCACCATGGCGACTCGCGTGCCTTCACCCACGCAACACCTCCACCGCCAGCGCCGGGTCGTTGGTGGTGATCGAGGCCACGCCCAGGCGGGCCAGCTCGCGCATCCGTGCCGGGCGGTTCACGGTCCAGGGGTGAAGCGGTACCCCGGCCGGAAGCAGCGCCTCGACCAGCTCGTGAGACGGGGACAGCTCGAGGCCATCGGGCAGCGGGACCGGGATCTCGTCGAAGACAAGGGAGAGGGCCACACCCGGAAGCGCCTGCCGCACCGCCGCCAGCACCGGCTCCGATGAGGAGATGACCCGGGTGCTCGCGGTCCTCGGCCCCAGCAGTGCAGCGAACGCCGCCAGCCCGGCTTGAAGGTCGCTCGCGGGAAGTGGTTTGACCTCCACGAATAGTGTGAAGCCGGCCGGAAGGGCCGCGACGGTCTCCGCGAGCGTCGGGACCCCCTGCCGGCGTAGCGCCCCGAGATCCCACTCGCGCACGGGCCTGCCTTCCCGGGTGCGGTCGTGGTGGCAAACCCAGGTGCCGTCGGCGCACGGCCGCACGTCCACCTCGACACCGTCGGCCCCGGCCGAGATCGCCGCCGCGACGCCCGCCAGGGAGTTGTCCGGGAAGCGCGAGGCGAACCCGCGATGGCCGATGATCAAAGCCATGCCTATGCCAGGATCGAGTAGCCCCCGTCGACCACGATGGTCTGACCGTGGATCATCGAGGCGAAGTCCGTGCACAGGAACACCACGGCGTTGGCCACGTCCTGCGGGATGATCAGCCGGCCGGCCGGGGTGCGGCGGGCCGACTCGTCCAGGAGCTGCTGGCGGTTGGGGAAGTGTTTGAGGGCGTCCGTATCCAC
>MEKI01000136.1:0-188 GCA_001766905.1 Acidobacteria bacterium RBG_13_68_16 | reverse complement strand
CGGCCAGATGACGCACCATCGACTCGAGTGCCGCCTTGGAGGCGCCCACGGCGGTGTAGTTGGGGATCGCGCGCACCGCGCCGAGCGATGACACGGCGACCACCGAGCGCGGGCCCTGTGCCGGCAGGTGGAGGAAATGTTGCACGAGCGGCAGGAGCGCCGCGGCGTTGATGTCCATCGTCCAGTGG
>MEKI01000135.1:22739-23666 GCA_001766905.1 Acidobacteria bacterium RBG_13_68_16 | reverse complement strand
GTTCATGATCTGGATCGCCTCAGCCACGGGCCGGGTGCCGAGCGCCATCTCGATGCGCAGCGGCGAGACCCCGATCGACGCCGTCTGCGCGACGGCGCGCCCCGGCAGCGCGATGGCCGCCACGGTGGCGGCGAGTGCGGCAAGACGGCAGCGCGCGGAGCCCCTCATCACACCTCCCACTGTAGTGTACATGCGTGCGTCCGGACGGCCACCGTCGCCGAAGGAATGGCCAGGGTCCTCAAGGCCCCCGCGTCTCCCCCTGCGAGGAGAACAACGTGAGAGGCTGCACTAGAGCCCGTTGACGGTCACCGTCAGCTGGCCGGCGTAGCGGCCGGCGGCGCCGGCCCGGCTGAAGTCCAGTGAGATGATCGCCCCGGCATCCACGAGCAGCACGCCACCTTCCCGCCCGAGCGGCTGCAGCGGCAGCGGCTCGAAGACGACGGCGATCTCCGCGTTCGGGTCGTCGGCCCCGCTGAGCACGCCCCGCTTCCCGTTGGCGCCCACCAGCTCGAAGCTCACCTGGACGAGCGCGAGGTCCACCCCGTCCGCCACGCGCAGCTGGGCGAGGCGCGGCACCGCGCGCGACACCGCGGCCGGCGGCAGCTGAGCGGCGTCCGCCCCGCGCGCCTGGGCCGCCGCCCCGCCGAACAGGTCGCCGGCGCCGACCGCCCCGAGGGTGATCTCGCCCACAAGCGCCAGCTGCACCCAGCCTGGGCTCAATGTGCCAGCAGTCGCCTTTGCAGTCGGCTCAGCCGGCGCAGCAGCAGAAGCGGCCCCTGCCGCCAGCAGCGTCGCGATCAGCGCGGCCGCTATTCGGCGCGGGCCGGTCGCGTAGAGCGACGCGCAGCCGCACATCCGACGCATGGCTGCACCCGCCTGGCCACTCCTCATCGGCACCGCTTCAGTGTAGTACGTCAGAGATGAATC
>MEKI01000135.1:15785-22713 GCA_001766905.1 Acidobacteria bacterium RBG_13_68_16 | reverse complement strand
TCTCGCCCGGCTCCCGTTCAGGCCCGACCGGTCGCCGGTGCGTTTGTTGTTACGGCGTGGTCAAGGTGAGCCGGACCACACCACCGGTGTACGTCGTGGCCGCGGTGACGTTTGTGATCGCAGACACGTCCATGTTGAACCGGACGTCGCCGGCGTTGACGGTGCCGAGGCTGGCCGGGGTGGCGGAGGCCGAGGCACCCCAGGTGCCCGCGTTGATCCTCGTCTGCTGCGCCGAGAGCGTGATCGTGCCCGAGCCGGCAGCGGTCAGCGTCGGCGTTGGCAACGTCACGGCCACCGTGAAGCCGCGCGTCGAGCGGACCTGGTAGAAGTTCGACAACGTCGTCACGATCGCCGCTGCGTTGAAGGGCGTGGCGACCACCGCGGCATCGCCGTCCAGCGCCCCCGCCGTCCCGGTCAGCGCCGGGGTGTTGTCGGGCTCCCCAACCGGGTTCGCGCCCGCCAGCGCGGTGGCGAGGTCCGTGCCGCTCACCGTCAGCGTGAGATCGGTGCGGTAGTAGAGGATTGCCAGCGGGTTGAGCTGCACCGAGATGTTGGTGTTCCCGACCGCCTGCGCAAAGGCCGAGTCGGCCGCGAACACGGTGATGAGGACCGCCGCTATCGCGAGTAGCAGTGTGAGCTTTCTCATGGGCCTGATCCTCCTTCTTCGGCCGGCGGTCCCAATGACTGACTAGGCCCTCCGGCCTACAACCAAGATGCAACTCCCATACCAACCGGGCAGGAGGGGTCAAGGGCGCAGAATCCACGGTCTGATGCGGTAGAATCCCCTATCTTGGGGCCAGTGAGCCTTTACGCGGTGACGCGCTGCGTCACCGTTCGGACCTCAAAGTGCCGGACAAGGGTCATCGGTTTGACTCGATCATCCCGAGCCGGCCTTCGAGCTCCACGGCGTCCTCTTCCGCCTCGCCCCAGGCCTCGAGGAGCTCGTTTGCCAGCCGGCGTGCGGCGTCGGCTTCGGCCGCCGTGTCGCGTGCCCGGACGGGGTCGGTGAATACGTCCGGCTCGCATTGCCGTGTTTCGAGCTCGCGGACACGTTGCTCAACGGCATCCAGCTCGGCCGCCAGCGCGTCGGCACGCTGACGTGCGCGCGTCGCGTCGCGCCGAAGTCGTCTGCGCTCCTCCTCGAGTGCGCTCCGGCGCGGCGATTTCTCTGCGTCCATGTCTTTCACGCGGGGCGCTGGTGCGAGGCCCAGGCGCGCGAACGCCTCCTCCACGCGGTTGACCGGGATGGCCGTACCGGCTTCCAGCAGCAGCACACCGGTGGCAACGCGCTCGACCAGGCGCCGGTCATGGCTGACCAGGACGAGGGCCCCTGGGAACCCGTCGAGCGCCTCCTCGAGGACCTCGCAGGTTGCGAGGTCGAGGTGGTTTGTAGGCTCGTCGAGCAGCATGAGGTTCGGCGCCAGGGCGATCAGGCGCGCCAGGGCGACGCGCGCCCGCTCCCCCCCGGAGAGGGTCTCGGTCGAGGCTTCCGCCGCCTCGCCCGAGAAGGCGAACCGCGCCGCCCAAACCCGGGCCTCCGCCGGTGCCCACTCCGGTCGCACATCGAGCAGCGCGCCGAGGACCGTCGTTCCGGCCGGCACCTCGGCCTGCTCCTGGTCGTACCAGCCGGGGACCACACCCGTGCCGAAGCGCATGCTGCCCGAGTGCGCGGGCAGCCGCCCCGCAAGCGTGTGGAGCAGCGTGGTCTTTCCCGCACCGTTCCGGCCCACGACCGCGAGCCGCTCCCCACGCCGCAGGGAAAGCGTCACTCCGCGCAGGAGTGGCTTCCCCCACCCGACCGCGAGGTCCTCGACCTCGAGCACCCGTTCGCCGCTGCGACCCGTCGCCGGCCAGCGCACCCTGAGTGGCGGCAGGTCGGGTTCCGGCGGCTCGAGGCGCGCCACCCGGTCGAGAAGCTTCTGGCGCGCCTGCGCCTGGCGGGTGTTCTGGCCCGCGATGTTGCGCCGGATGAACTCTTCCTGGCGCGCGATCTCGCCCTGCTGCAGCTCGTACGCTCGCCGCGCCTGCCCTCGCCTCCTTTCCCGCTCGCGCCGGTAGCGCGCGTACCCGGCCGGGAAACGCTCGATCCTCCCGCCGTGCAGCTCGAGAACCTCGCCGCCGACTCGGTCCACGAGCTCTCGGTCGTGGGTCACGAGCAGCAGGGCGCCTGGTCGGTGCGCCAACTCCTGGGCCAGGAACTCCACGCCGACGAGGTCGAGGTGGTTGGTGGGTTCGTCGAGCAGCAGCAGCGACGCGGGTGAGAGCAGAGCGCGCGCCAGGGCCACCCGCGTGCGCTCCCCGCCCGAAAGGGTCTCGAGGGGCCTCAGGTGCATCGCCCTCGGGATGCCAAGCCCATCGAGAGTCGCCTCGGCCCGCGGGCGCGCCCTGTAACCGTCCAGGCGCTCGACCTCCTCCTGCAGGCGGTGGTGCTCGGCGATCAGCGACGGCTCGCCGCCCGCAAGCCGCGGAGCGAGCTCCGCAAGCTCCCGCTCCACCTCGACGAGGCGCGGCAGCGCCGACAGGCAGTGGTCGAGGATCGTTGTCCCCGGCGGCGCCTCGAGGCGTTGCTCGACGTGCGCGGCCGCGAAGCCGGTGGCCCACTCGACGCGTCCACGGTCTGGCTCCAGCTCCCCCGCAATGACCCTCAGGAGCGTCGTCTTGCCGGAGCCGTTGCGGCCGAGCAGCAGCAGCTTCTCGCCGGGGTTGTGCTGAAGCGAGGCGCCGCGGAGGACCGGCCGCCCGGCGAAAGAAAGCTCGACCTCTTCCAGGCGGTACAGCAAGTTACGACGGGCCTCCCAGCCGCGCGGCGATCAGGGGGGCGGGCGATGGCGCCCGTTCGGTGATCGCGAAGGCGGCGGCAGCCCGCGCCCGCATCTCCTCCACGTCCACCTCGCGGTCGCCGAGCTCAAGGGTGAGGAGCGGTTGGCCTTCGGCAAGGAGGTCGCCTATCCGTACGTGCAGCTTGACCCCGGCCGCGAGATCGATCTCGTCGCCCTGCCGGCGCCGGCCGGCGCCGATCGCCACGGCGATCCAGCCCAGACCCTCGGCGTCCACTGCCGACACGAATCCGGCGCGCGGGGCGGTCACACTGACGGAGGCGCGTGGGCGCGGCAACGCCTCCACGTCCGGGTCGCCGCCGTGCGCCCGAACCATGGCCTCGTAGGCGCCGGATGCCCCGCCGTCAGAGAGCTTCCGCTCCAGCTCGGCCCGGGCCGCTTCCGGCGCCCGCCCGGCCAGCGCGAGCGCCTCTACGGCCAGATCCAGAGTGAGCTCTCGCAGCCGGCTATCCCCGCCTCCCGCGAGCACCTCGAGTGCCGCGCGCACCTCGCTTGCGCAGCCGAGCCGGTCGCCGAGCGGCTGGCTCATGTCGGTGACCAGGGCCCTCACCTCGACTCCGGCGCGCCGCGCCACTTCCATCAACGCCTCGGCCAGCTCCCGCGCGGCCGGCGGCGTCTTGAAGAAGGCCCCCGAGCCGCACTTGACGTCGAGGATCAAGCGGTTGGCTCCGACCGCGAGCTTCTTGGACATGATCGAGGCAACGATGAGCGGCAGGGATGGGACGGTGCCCGTGAGGTCCCGAATCAGGTAGAGCTTCTTGTCGGCAGGGGCAATCTCGTCGCTCTGGGCGGCGAAACACACGCCGCACGTGGCCAGGAGGTCGGTCGCTTGAGCGTGGCGTGCGGCCGGTCGGAACCCTGGGATCGCAGCGAGCTTGTCGAGGGTCCCCTGCGTGTGACCGAGACCCGCCCCAGCCATCATCACGACCGGCACGCCGCAGGAGGCCACCAGCGGCGCAAAGACCAAAGAAACCGTGTCCCCGACCCCGCCGGTTGAGTGCTTGTCGACGGCGTCGGGGAAGGCCTCGCCCATCCGCCAGCGGGAGCCGGAGTCGCGCATCGCCTCCACGAGCACCTGGGTCTCGGCCTGGTTCGCCCCCCGAATGCAGATCGCCATGAGCATCGCAGCCAGTTGCTCGTCACCGACGTGGCCGTTGCTGGCACCCTGTACGAAGGTCCGAATCTCGGCGGGGGAGAGCTCCAGCCCGTCACGCTTCCTGGCGATGATCTCGACGAAGTTCACGCTCCCACCTCCGAAACGAGCCGCCCAGCGCACGCCGCCGACGAAGGGACCGCCCACAACGCCCGACGGCCGCCACCACGTCGCACCCGTCAGCTTGCCGAGGCGAGGCGCTGCTGCGCCTCGGAGCGGTAGGGCGAATCGGGGAAATCCTCGACAAGCTTGCGGAAGAGCCTGCTCGCCTCCTCGGCCTTGCCCTCGCGCTCCCACACCCGCGCAAGCTGGAACAGCGCAGCGTCGCGAGGCAGGCGCGGGTCCTTGCCGGACGCCATACCTTCCAGCTCGGGCACGAGCTGCACCCCCTCACCCTTGGCCAGGCGCAGGCGGATCAGATCGAGCATCGCGAGCCTCACGACCGGGTCGTCGGTGCGGCGAGAGGTGATCCCCTCAAGCAGCTTGATGGCCTGCACCTGATCACCGCGATCCACGGCGATGCGGGCGAGGAAGAGCTCCGCCATGCGCGCTTGCGGCGTCAGCCAGTAGCGCGATTTCACCGCCTGGAAACCCTTCTCGGCGGCGGCCAGTCGCTCGGTGTCGGTGGCGAACTTGATCGCGGCGTCGGCTGGTGCCGAACCGCCCACCGGCGCCTCGTAGGCTTCGAGCGCCTCCCCAACCGCCTGGGCCGCAGAATCCTGTCGGCTCGCGAGCAGCGCGGTGGCGCCCCACCACACGAGAGCAACCCCCAGGACCCCGCCCAGCCCGATCGCAGCCTGGCGCCAGTTCTGGCCGAGCCAGTGAATGCCACGGTCCACGAACGACACGAACTGATCTCTCTTGATCTGCTTGCGCGTCAGTCTCCGTCCCACGTCGGCACTCCCCGCGGGCCGCTACTTGGCCGGCGCTGCCGCCGGCGCCTTGGCGGCCAGCGGGTACTTCTCGTTGTAGAGCTTTATCACGGTTTCGGTGATGTCGGCAGTGGTCGCGAGGTACGCGAGATCGTTGGGGTTCAGGATGAAGACCGCGGTGTAGCGGTTCTCGTCCGCGTACTTTGTGATGATCTCCTGAAGCTTGCCGCCCAGGTCGCGGAGGAGACCCTGCTGCTTCTCCTCGAAGTCGCGCTTGGCGAGCCTCTGCTTGTCCTCGAACTCACGCTGCTTCGCCACCAGCCTTCGGTTGAGGTCGCCAACGACGTCGTCGTTCGCGGCGCCCTGTCTGGTGACGAGCTCGCCCTTGAGGTCGTTGATCTCCTTGTCGAGCCTTGCGAGTTCATCCTGGCGGGGTCGCGCCCATTCGTCCAGGGCCTTGAGCCGGACCTTGCCCTCCTCGGTGCTCGCCAGCGCCCTCTGCACGTACACGAACGCGATCCTGGTGGGAGGTTCCGCCTGCTGCGCCAGACCGGTTCCGGCCAGGAGAACCCCCGCGAAGACTGCCACACCGAGCTTTTCGAACCTCATGAAACCCTCCTGCCGCATCGGCGGCGAGAGATTCTATCACGCTGAATGCCGGTAAAATCGATAGCGGGAGGGTTTCGCGCGTTGCAAGCCATGGTGCTGGACACACCCGGCCCAGTCGAATCGCAGCCCCTTGCGATGCGCGACCTCGATCCGCCGCACCCCGGTCCGGGGCAGGTTCGGTTGCGGGTCACCGCGTGCGGAGTGTGCCGAACCGACCTGCACACGGTCGAGGGGGAGCTGGCGGCGCCCAGGCTACCGGTGGTGCCCGGCCACCAGATCGTCGGTGTCGTCGAGGATGTGGGTGAGGGGGTCACACCCGAGAAGGTCGGCACGCGAGCGGGTGTGGCCTGGATGGCCGGGGCCTGTGGCGTCTGCTCGTTTTGCAGGAGCGGCCGGGAAAACCTGTGCCCCGAGGCGCGCTTCACCGGCCTTCATGTTGACGGGGGTTACGCGCAGCTCGCGGTGGCGCGCGCGGATTTCACGTACCCGCTCCCGCCGGGGTTCTCGGACGAGCAAGCCGCGCCGCTGCTGTGCGCGGGGGTGATCGGTTACCGGGCCCTGCGTCTCGCCGGAGCGCTTGCCGGCGGCAGGCTGGGGATCTTCGGCTTCGGCGCCTCGGCACACGTCGCGATTCAGGTCGCGCTTCACGCGGGCTGCGAGGTGCTGGTCTTCACGCGCTCGCAACTGCACCGTCAGCACGCCCTGAGGCTCGGTGCCACCTGGGTCGGGGCTCCGCCCGACCGGTCTCCCGCGCCACTCGATCATGCGGTGGTCTTCTCGCCCGCCGGGGAGCAGGTCGTCGAGGCGCTCCGCCGGCTGGCGCGAGGAGGCACGGTGGCCTGCGCCGGGGTCACGATGAGCGACCTACCGGGTTTCCCCTACTCCCTCATCTACCACGAGCGGGTTGTCCGTTCGGTGGCCAACGCGACCCGCACCGATGCCCGCGAACTCCTTGAGCTTGCGGCCCAAATCCCGATTACGACAAGCGTCGAGGTGCTACCCCTTGCGGAGGCGAACGACGCGCTGGCCCGCGTCAAGCACTCCCAAGTTACCGGCGCGCTGGTCCTTCGACCGTGACGAGCCAAAAAGCGACCCAACGGACCGGCTTCGAGCCCGGGTACCGAAGGCTCCTCGCGAGCGGCGAGCTGCAGCGGCGCATCGCCAGGCTCGAGGCGATGCTCGAGTGCTGCGAGCTGTGCCCCCGACGCTGCCAGGTCGACCGCCGGCGCGAGCTGGGCCGTTGTTTCACCGGTGTCGAGCCGATCGTCGCCTCGTGGGGGCCCCACATGGGCGAGGAGCCGCCGCTGTCCGGAAGCCGGGGCTCGGGGACGCTCTTTCTGGCGAACTGCAACCTGCGCTGCGCGTTCTGCCAGAACGCCGACATCTCGCAGCGCCCGTCCGACCACATTGGCCGCACTTCCGGCGTCGCGGAACTCGCGGCGGCGATGCTGCAGCTG
>MEKI01000135.1:14522-15773 GCA_001766905.1 Acidobacteria bacterium RBG_13_68_16 | reverse complement strand
TGCCACAACATCAACTGGGTCTCGCCGACCCACCAGGTGCCGGCCCTGGTGCGTGCGCTCGCGCTGGCCGCCGAGAACGACCTTTCGTTGCCGATCGTCTACAACAGCAACGGCTACGACGCGATCGCGGTGCTCGAGCTGCTCGACGGCGTCGTCGACATCTACATGCCGGACCTCAAGTACTCTGACGCCGTCACGGCCCAGGAGCTTTCGGGGATTGCCGACTACCCGAGCGCGGCGCGCAGCGCAGTCGCCGAGATGTTCCGCCAGGTCGGCGACTCCTGGGACATCGGCCCGGGCGGCACGTTGCACCGAGGGCTGCTCGTGCGCGTCCTCGTCCTCCCGGGTGACCTCGCGGGGGTCGCGGAGACGCTGCGCTGGCTGTCCGAGGCGCTCTCGCCCCTGGTCGCAGTCAGCCTGATGAGCCAGTACCGTCCCTGCCACCGGGCCGGTCGGGTCGCCGCACACCCGGAGCTTCGCAGGACCGTCAACCGGGAAGAACACCTGGCCGCCCTGGCCGCCCTGAAGCGCTTCAACCAAAGCCCACACACCCTGGTGCAGGGTTTCGTCGGCCTCCAAGGTGAGGGCCGGGCGCGCCCCTAACCCGGGCCCTTGCCCGTCACGCCACGCCTCTCCTCGACCTTGAACCCGGCGTCCTCCCAGGCCTTCCTCTTCCCCTCGTCCTCGGGCGAAGCGGTCACAAAGTCGTGGATCTCAGAGAAGCCGCTCGCCTCCTGCTGGTCGGCGATGTGATCCCCGATGACCAGGACCGTGGCGCCGTTCGGGTTGGCCAGGGTCCCCGCAACCACGACCACGGGGTCTTCGACCTCCCCGTGGCCGTTCCACAGTACGTGCGGGATGAACGGGTGCTGCGCACGAACCCAGAGCCACTCGTCGAGGATCGCGGCGCGGCCGCTGTCGGAGAGAAACACTGTGACGCGCTTGCCCTTCTCGTAAAGGCTCCCCACCAGAAGGCTCACCTCCTGCGCCTTCTTGGTGCCGGCCAGGCGGTGCAGCACGACCTTGACCGGCTTCTCCGACGGCTCCCGTGTCTTCTTCTCGGTCACGTCTCGCGCCCTCGGCTCAAGCGCCTTCTCCCCTCTCCTCTCGCCTTCAGTCGGAAACGGGCTTAAGCGTGAGGGGGTCGCGCAACGGCAACCTCACGAGGGGACCGAAGCTCTCGAACTTGACTTCCGGGTGATCCGGGTGCCCCTTGAGGATCTCGTCGACGTTCCCGACCACGAGGATGAT
>MEKI01000135.1:3803-14508 GCA_001766905.1 Acidobacteria bacterium RBG_13_68_16 | reverse complement strand
TGATGTGGGCTTTCGCTGCCGCCTGCGCGCTCGACGCCGTGACCTCAGCCATCCGAGTTCGATAGATCTTCCAGTACTCGTGGGGAAGCCCTACGAGGTCGTCCTGAGCGAACCGAGTGACGGTCTTCAACCTGCTCTCGAAGATGCGGGGGAAGCGCTCGGTGAAGGAGCTCTTACTGGTTGCAAGCTCCTTGTCCGTCACCTGGGTGGTCGTGATTCTCCCGATCAGCTCGACGGTGAGCTGAGCCGCCCGCGGACACGTCGAGGACTTGGATTGGAAGGACGCGCGAAACGTGCCCGGATAAGCGTCGCCGATTCCGTAATCCGAGTATGCGGAGTAGGCCAGCCCCTCGTCGGAGCGCACCTTCGACATCATCCAGGCTGTGAAACCGCCGCCGCCGAGGATGTCGTTGGCAACCTCGAGGGCGAACTCGTCGGAGAGGGGGCGCTTCGCGCCCAGCTGACCGATCGACACCCGTCCCTGGTTGACGTCGGGCTTGTTGACCAGGTACACGCCCGGTTTGCCCGACCCCTTGGGCTGCGGCACTGTCGCCACCGGCGCGCCGGCCGGCTTCCAGGCACCGATCGTCGTGTTCAGCTTGGCGATCATTGCCTTGCGGTCGAAGTCCCCCGCGACCGCGACCACGAAGCTGGCCGGGTTGGCGAGCAACTTATGGAACGACACCAGGTCGTCGCGAGTGATGCCGTCCACCGAAGCCTTGGTAGGCAGCCGGTTGAGCCAGTATTCGTCGCCGTATACGAGGCGGTCCCACTCCCGGCCCTCGATCGACTCGGCGTCGTCGTTGCGCCGCTTCATCTCCAACAGCATGTCCTCTTTGGCCTTGGCCAGGCGTGCCTCGTCGAATCGCGGCTCCCGGAGAACATCCATGAGCATCCCGAGGCCCCGGTCGAGGTCCTTGGCCAAAAGGTTCAGGCTGACCCTGCCCGAGGTCTCGCCCACGGCGGTCGAGAGCTGAGCAGCGAGAAAATCCAACTCCTCGTCCAGCGCCTTGGGGTCGAGCTTTCCGGTCCCGCCCGTGCGCCACACCGTCCCGGTCAGCTCCGCCAGTCCCTCCTTGCCTGCTGGCTCCAGGTAGCGCCCGCCACGAAAGTACACGATCACGTTTACCAGGGGCAGCATCTTGTCCTCGCCGACGTAGGCGGTCACCCCGTTTGCGAGCCTGACCCGCATGCTCGCCGCGTCGGGCATGTTGTAGGTGAGGGGCGAAAAGGTGAGCTGCTCCGGCCTCGGCGGGATCTCGCCCGCCACGGCGGTCGTCGCCGAGAGCAACGCTGCCGCGATATTCAGCACACGATGTGAGGTTCGCATGGCCCTCTTCTCCTTCCGCCCTACACTCCGGGTCTGGCGCCGGGTGAGGGCTTCTGCGCCTCACCTCCCGGCGGCGGCGTCGCCGGCAGCGAGTCTAGGTGCTCCTCGGCCCGCTCAATGAGGTACAGGATCGCCGGTTTCATCTGTGGAGGTACCTTGTCCGACATCCCCCTCAGCTCGGAGACCATCTCCTCCAGCTCGCCACGGTCCGTCACCTGCTCGATCTCGGCGAGCTGCTGCTTGACCATTCCCTTCACCTGAGGGGAGAACGCAGCCAGCCTGGGATCCTCGGGTGCGGTGCCCTCCTTGCGGATGTAGACGCCCACGTTGCGGTTCTCTGCCGTGAGGTACTTCACGGCCACCCGCTGGATGTCGTCGGCCGTCACGGCCTGGACTCTGGAGGGTGACTCGTTGAGGAACGTCCAGGTGTCCAGGGAGTCGTAGAGCAGGAGCTGCAGCATCAGGAAGAAGTTCGACTGCAACCGCCGGAAGGAGTTGGCGAGCTGCTGGTTCTTGACCTTTTGCAGCTCATGATCTCCGACCGGGTCCTTGGAGAGCCGGGCGAGCTCGGCGATGAGTGCGGCCTCGACGTCCTCAGGGCGTTTGCCCTCCTTCACCTCGGCGTTGACCTCAAAGTACCCCTCGTACTTCCTTGCGTCGAACGCCGCATAGGGCTCGCCCCCGGCTACCTTCTGCCCCTCCACGAGGGCGGTGTACAGCCGGCCCGTACGCTTGTTGAGGATGTCGGCCAGCAGCTGAAAGGCGAACATGTCCTTGTGGTTGAACGGCACGGCGTGGTACCGGATCAGGACCTCGGGGTTGGTTTCGGCCTCGGCCAGGAAGCGTTTCTCGGCGAGCTGCCGCATCTCGGTGGTGATCATCTCCGGCGGCGGCGTCTTTCCCCGCTCGATCCTCCCGAGGTACTTCTCCGCGAGCCTGACGGCCTGATCGGGGTCGAAGTCGCCCACGAGGGCGGCCGTGATGTTGTTGGGTGCATAGTAGACCCCGAAGTAGTTCTCGGCTTGGGCCCGCGTGATCGACTCGACGTCCGAGGGCCAGCCCACCACCGGGTGCGAGTAGGGGGATGACTGCCAGAACATCGCCTCGAAAGCCTCCTCGAACCTTCCGGTGGGGGTTGACTCCGTCCGGAGGCGGCGCTCCTCGCGTACCACGTCCCGCTCCGAGTAAAACTCGCGGAAGACGGGGTTGAGGAGCCGGTCGGACTCGAGCCAGAACCAGAGCTCCAGCTTGTTGGACGGTACCGTCACGAAGTAGAAGGTCTGGTCCTCGCTGGTCCCAGCGTTGACACCCGAGGCGCCCTCCGCCGTGTAGATCGAGTCCAGCTCCTCCTTGACGATGACCTCCTTCTCGGCCGCGTACAGCTTCTCGATCTGGGACTTGAGCTCCTTGAGGCGGGGCGTCATGTTAGCGGGATCGTAGATCTCCCCGGCGATCTCGCCGCGGCGCTGCCTCTCACGCAGCAACGCGTACTCCTCCTCCATCTCGGCGCGGATTGCGTCCTGTTGCGCGCGGATCTCCGTGTCCTTGGCGTAGTCCTTGGTGCCGATAGTCTTCGTGCCCTTGAACATCATGTGCTCGAAGAGGTGCGAAATGCCGGTGATACCGGGCGGCTCGTTGACGGAACCCACTCGGGCCACCCAGCCGCAGGTGACGGTTGGCGAGTCGTGCCGCACGACCATCAGAAGCCTCATGCCGTTGGGGAGCACGGTCTCCAGGACGGGGATCTTCGGCAACGCGGTCGGCGCGCTCGTGAGTTGCCCGGCGCCGGCAGTCGCCGCGAGCAACAGCAGCGCGGGCACCGTTCGGAGGTAGGTTCTGCGCATCTCAGGCTCCTTTCGCCTCAGCCCTGCCGTGTACCACGCCGGAACGGCCCAGGTCAATGCGCCGGCACGCGCGCGTATACTGCTGCACCGCTGGGGAGGCGGCAATGCAAAGGACTCTCAACGTCGTGCTCACGCTTCTCGCGGCAGCGCCGTTGCTCGCTGCCGGCAACAGGGAGAACAACACAATGCTGAACCGATTCCACGACTACCTTCGTGCCCATGAAACGAGGGTGGCGCCAATGGAGCGCGAGGCCAACCTCGCGTGGTGGGAGGCGTCCACGACCGGCAAGGAGGAAGCTTACAGGAGGCAGAGCGAGCTCCAGACGAAGCTCGAAACCGTCTACACGGACCCCAAGGCGTTTGCCTTCCTCAAGGAGGTGCGGGCCGCCGGGGTCGTCACCGACCCGCTCGAAAACCGCCAGCTGGACCGGCTCTACCTGACCTACCTGGGCCGTCAGATCGACCCCGCGCTGCTGGGAAAGATGATTGCTGCGTCCTCGGCGATCGACCAGAAGTTCTCGACCTTCCGCGGCAAAGTCGACGGTAAGGAAGTCACCGACAACCGGATCGCGGAGGTGCTTGCCGACTCCCGCGACCGCCAGGAGCGCAAGACGTATTGGCTTGCCTCGAAGCAGGTTGGTGTCGCCCTCGCCTCCGACGTCGTGGCGCTCGTCAAGCTGCGCAACGAGGCGGCCGTGAAGCTCGGTTTTCGGGACTACTACGCCCTTCAGCTCGCCCTCAACGAGCAGGATGAGGCGTGGTTGCTCTCGCTTTTCGACGAGCTCGACCGCCTGACAGTAGGTCCGTTTGGCGAGGCCAAGACGCGCGTCGACCAGGTGCAGGGCGGGCGGCTCGGAGTCGCCACGGGCGGGCTGATGCCGTGGCACTACACCGACCGCTTCTTCCAGGAGGGGCCGAACCTGTCCGAGCTCGACATGAACGCGCCGCTCGCCGGCAAGGACCTCACCAAGCTTGTTGCCGGCTTCTACCGCGGCATCGGGCTCGACGCCGACCCGATTCTGGCGAGGTCGGATCTTTACGAGCACAGCGGGAAGAACCCACATGCGTTCTGCACCGACATCGACCGCAAGGGCGACGTGCGCGCGCTGCTCAACATCGAGGCCAATCAGGAGTGGCTCGGCACCACGCTACACGAGCTGGGACACGGCGTGTACTCGTACTACGTGGACCGCTCGCTCCCCTACTTCCTGCGCACGGACAACCACGCGTTCGCCACCGAAGGGGTGGCAATGCTGCTGGAACGGCTCGCCAACAATGCGTCCTTTTACCGTGCCCTGGGCCTTGTGGACGAGCCGACGAGCGCGAAGCTGGCGGGACCGATGCGGGAGAAGGAGAGGATGGCCGGGCTCGTGTTCTCGCGCTGGTGCCAGGTCATGCTGCGCTTCGAGAAGGAGCTGTACTCGAATCCCGACCAGGACCTGGATGACCTGTGGTGGAGGCTCGTCCGGCGCTACCAGGGCCTCCAACGTCCGGCCGAGGCTCCGCGTGGGTCGTGGGCGAGCAAGATCCACATCGTCACGGTGCCCGTCTACTACCACAACTACGAGCTCGGCGCCCTGTACGCCGCCCAGCTCCACGCCTCCATCTGCCGGGATCTCTATCCGGGCCAGGACCCTGCGACCGTCATCTACCTCGGCAACCCCAAGGTCGGGGCGTACCTCAGGGAGAAGGTCTTCGCCTCCGGTGCAAGCGTCCCGTGGCAGGAGTTCGTCAAGGCCTCCACCGGGGAAGCTCTTTCCCCCCTGGCGTTCGCGAGGCAGTTCGCGGGTCCGGAACGTGCCGGCACCGTCCCGGCCCAGCACTAGCGGGGACCGAAGGCGCACAAGGACGAGGCCGGGGCGGTGTCCCGGCCTCCTTCCTCCACCGTTCGGGTGCCATGCACTCAGCGCAAGGCCTGCGCCGCCGTCCCTCTGACCAGAACGAAAGGCCGCCGTCTCATCCTCGGCTCTGCACAAACCTCGGCGGTCTCCGGCCACTCGCCCTGCACCCGCAGTCTCGCCATGGACTCCGCGCTGATGAGGACGACGTTCCCCCTGTCCCGCAGCACCTCGCGCAGGACTTGCGGGCTCGCAATCTGCGGGGTGGGCGCATCGCGCAGGAAGCCGACCACGCCAAGCTCCCGCTCCCCCGTGTCATAGCCATAAAGCGCGACGCCAGGCACCACCACCTTGGTGATGGCAGCGGTCAGCGTGTGATACCCGCGGCGGCCGTCAATTGCCGCAAAGGTGGACGGAGAGAACAACGACAGGACGGTCAGCAGCGCCATGCCCGCCGCAAGGACCGGCAACCGGCCCTGCGCCTCCCGGCGAAACGAGAGGCCGAGGATGACCGCGGCAGCGAGCGCAGTCGCCACGCCGATCAGCGAAATAGCCAGACCCGAGTGCGCCTCAACGGCCAGGTATGCGGAGGCCCCCCAGGCCGCGAGCGCCGTGACGGAGAGCGCGACCGTCCCGGCGGCGCGCCAGATCTGCGACCACCGGGCCTCGGTCCGCCCCAACGCACTACCGAGCCAGGCGGCAATGGTCACCGCTAAGGCGGGCATCAGAGGGAGCAGGTAACCGGGACGCTTGGCGCTCGCAATTGAGAGCAGCAACAGTGGCCCGGCCACGATCGAGACCAGGTATTGCCAGCCGCGGTGACGCTCCGGACTCTCGAACCCTCCGGGACGGGCGAGCGCATAGATCACCGGAGGTATGAAGACGACCCACGGCACCATCACCTCGAAGATCCCGAATGCGTAGTCCCACGGCGGCGCGGCGTGGTCGGCCGAACTGGAGAAGAACCGCATCACCACGTTGTCCCAGAAGAACGCCCGGAAAACCGCGCTCCCGCCGCGACCCCTGACCATCACGAGCCAGGGCAACGTGAGGGCCGCGAAGACCGCAACGTTGGCAGGTGCGAGCAGGCGCGAGGCCTCCCTCAGATCCTTCCTCCAAGCCAGGAAGACGAGCACGCCGGCGGCCGGCAGCACCACGCCGATCGGGCCCTTCCCGAGGAAGGCGACTCCGGTCGCCGCGGCGCTCAGCAGGTAGCAGAGCGCACGGCGGCGCGGCCTCTCTGAGTTGTAGCCCGCCCAGAAGAGGGCGAACGCCCATGCCACGCCGGCGGCCATCGGTGTGTCCACGAGCAGCGTGTGGGTGTGGAGCACGAACTCCTGGGACGTCGCCAGCACGAACGCGGCCGCCAGCCCGATCCTGCGCCCGAAGAGCATGCTCCCAAGCCAGAAGCACGCGAGGGTCATGAGAAACCCCCAGAACGGTTCCGGCACCCGGCACCACTCCTCGGACGACCCGCCCAGCACGTGAAAGACGGCCGCCGCGCCCCAGTGGGTGAGCGGCGGTTTTTCGAGGAACGGCACCCCGTTGAGGCGAGGGACGACCCAGTCGCCTGAGACGTACATCTCCCGCGCAATCTCGGCCTCCCGCGGCTCGTCAGCCCCCCACAGCGCATGGCGCTGTCCCAACACGAAGATCGGGACCAGTGCCAGCAGCCACCAGGCGCTTTCCTTCCCCGGCCGAGAACGCGTCGAGCTGGGCGCCATGACCCCCTTTCACCTCCGAGCGAAAAGGTACTGATGCGCAAGCGGCTGCGCAAGCAAGGAGTGCCGGCGGAACCGGCTAAGATGTCAGCTGATGGGGATTCTCATGTTCCTCCGCGGCCACCTCGCCGCGCCGGGCGGGATCGTCCTGGCCCTGGGAGGCGGGGGGGCGCGGGGTCTGGCCCATGTGGGCGTCCTCGAGGTCATCGAGGAGGCCGGCATCAAGGTCGCGGGGATCGCCGGTACCAGCGCCGGCGCGGTCGTCGGCGCGATGTGGCTTACCCTCGGCAGCGCCGCGGCCGTCGCGTTGCGATGGCGTGAGTTCCTGGCGGGCGGTCTCATGCCACGCCTGCCGGACGTTCGGCTCACAGAAACCGTCAGCAGCCGCGACAACCTGCTCCTTCAGTTCGCCCGGCGTCTCAAGCGGAGTGCGGTCGTGGCCCTTGCCCTCGGGCGCACGAGTCTGGTCACGCACGAGGAATTCGAGAGGCGCCTCGCCTTCCTCCTCCCCGACCAGCAGATCGAGAAGCTTCGGCTCCCGTTCGCCGCCGTGGCCACCGACTTCGAGACCGGCCGGCCGGTTTCGCTCCGGAGGGGCCGGCTCGTCGTGGCGGTCGCGGCCTCCAGCGCCGTACCCGCCGTGGTGCTCCCGTACGTGCTCGAGGGCCGCGGCCTCACCGACGGCGGCACCGTCGCCGATGTGCCCGTGGCCCAGGCGAAGGAGCTGGTGCCGCGCCCCGTCGTGGCGGTCGCGACCGGAGAGAGGTGGCCGGAGGACGATCCCGAGGCGATCACGATCCCGCGGGCGATGGTGCGGGGGGCGAACATGACACACCAGGTCCTGCGGGAGCTCCAGCTGCAGGAGGCGGATCTGGTCATCACCCCCGACGTGGGCAGCCTGCACTGGTCCGAGTTCTTCCGCTACGACGAGGCCGTCGCGGCCGGGAGGGCAGCCGCCGAGCGGGCCGTGCACCGCATGCGGGCGCTCGGGCTCCGCCGCCACGCCCGGCGCGCGGAGAGCGAGGGCGGAGGCGCATGAGCAACGGCCCGGCGATGAGCGAGTTTCCCTTCTCGTGCGCCGTTGAGCTCCGCTACAGCGACGTGGATGCGATGAACCATGTCAACAACGCCGTGTACGTCACCCTCCTGGAGACAGCCAGGTTGCGCTTGTGGCGGGAGCACTTCGGGTTCGCAGGCTCGGCCCGCGAGATCCCGCTCATCGTGGCCCGGGTGGCCGTGGACTACCGCGCGCCGGTCGGCATCGAGGAGCCCGTAGAGATCGGCCTTGCGGTCAAGCACATCGGTCGCACCAGCTTCACGCTCGTCTATCGGATCGAGGCCTCCGGCCACCTCGCCGCCGAGGCCGAGACGGTGCAGGTCCACTACGACTACGGCAAGGCCCGGGCAGTCCCGATCACAGGAGAGCTGCTGGGCAAGCTGGAGGCGCTCAGGCTCTCCGGCGCCGCCCGCTAGCCACCCGCGCGGTTACAATGTGCCCATGTCGCCATCGCTCCCACTTGCCTTGGTCACCCTGGCCCTCGTGCAGCCCGCCCCGGCTCGGGTCCGGACCGACCCCGAATCCGCCGTATCCGCGACCCTGGAGGAGCTGCGCAAGGGCGAGCTGTTTCTGGACGTCGACACGCTCGCCAAAAACATCGCTGCCTCCTTCACGCTGATCGATGGCGGCTTCAGGGTCTCAGGCTCCTTTGCCTACCTGGAGCCGTTTCGCCGCCTGAGAGAGCGAGGCGGCCAGGTCGGGGAGCTGCGGTTCGAGCAGCTGGGCGTGCGGGTGTACGGCGCGAGCGCGATAGCCAGTTACCGCTACGTCAAGAGCTGGAAGGACGCCGGGGTCCGCCACACCGAGAGGGGTTGGTCCAGCGACGTCTTCGAGTTTCGCGACGACGGTGCCTGGATCCTGGTCCACCGCCACCGATGCCGCTGACTTCGGGGTCAGGGGTGAGCGGTCAGGCAAGGGTAGGTGCTGCTACGTTGGTAAAACTCCTTGCTTCCTTCCGTGGCCCTGTGCCCTGTCTCTACGGGTGTCGCACGGCGACCACCGTGTGGATGCCGCCACGCAGACGGTAGTCAAGCGTCACCTCCATGCGGCGTGGCCTGCATTTCGCCACCAGATCCTCGAGGAGCCGGTTGGCCGCGTGCTCCTGGTAGATCCCGACCGAGCGGTAGCTGGTCAGGTAGTACTTGAGGGACTTGAGTTCAAGGCACACCGTGCCGGGTACGTAGCGGATCGTGAGGGTGCCGAAGTCCGGCAGCCCGGAGAACGGGCACACGCAGCTCCACTCGTCCGTCGAGATGACGACCTCGCCCTCCCTCCCCGGATACTCGTAAGGGAACGTCTCCAGCAGACCCGGCGCGACCTTCTCCACGCCATCAAAGGGGAACTTGCGTCCCTCGGCTTCTACCACGGACCACCTCCGTGACCGCGCTCACCATCCGAGCAGCCGCGCCACCAGCAATGCCAGTGCCAGCACGGCGCCCCCGACCGTTGCCGCTCCTGCCGCCGCCCGGGTGAGGTTTCCGAACCCCTCGATGCTGGCGTCGGCCTTAGTTTTCGCGAGGGCCTGCGAGAACATCACCGGCGCGACGAGCGCCAGCAGGGCGATTACCGGCAGGAGCCGGCACGCGCCAAGGACGATCAGGGTGCCCGCCGAGAGGACCGGGAGGAGCCAGGCCAGGCGCAGTGCCGCCGGCTTTCCGAGCACCGCGACCGGGCTCATCTTCCCCACCTGTCGGTCGGCCTCGGGGTGGGTGAAGTGGTGGCAGTACAGGATCGCAACGATGTTGAGCCCAACGACGAGGCCCACCGCGGCCGCTCCCCAGCTCCACTTCCCGCCCACTGCCCACGCGGCCCCGGCTACCGTAAGGGGGCCGAAAGCGATCAGGATCCCCAACTCGCCTAAACCGTGGCCCAGATACCCGAAGCGCAGCGGCGGTGCGACGTACTGGAACGCGATCAACGCGCCCGCCAGCGCGGGAAGGAAGACCCCCCAGCCGGCCGACAGCGCGATCGCCGCTCCGAGACCCAGCGCCACGACCGCGAACCCCACCCCCCAGGTGAAGCCCTCGCCCGGGGTCATCAGGCCGCCGGTGAGCACGTTGGAGCCACCGAAGTCGGGTGAGTCGCGGGTGGGTGCCAGCGTGTCCACGCCGGATCGGAAGTCGTAGACGTCGTTGATCACGTTTGCGGCCACGTGCGCGAAGAACGCCCCGAGCACGGCCAGCGGCAGATTTACCCAGAAGACCGGCCCCCCCCGCCAGTACACGTACAGGCCACCGGCGAGCGTGGCGGCCACCACGATGGTCGTGTAGTGTGCACGGCCAAGCTTGAGGGCAAGCAGCAGGGGGTTGGGTCTCGGTGTCGCGGCACTCATCTCCCCTCCTTTGAGACGGCAGCAAGCGCTCGGCAGCGCGCCAGCACCCTGTCCAACATCGCGTCCGTGAGTCGGCCCGTGAACGTATTCTGCTGCGACACATGGTACGAGTCCACCAGAAAGACGCCACCAGGTAGCCGCCAGAACCCGCCATGCGCGAAACGGATTCCATCGGGCAGAGCGACACCCTGCTCGCGAAGGAGCCGCAGGACGCTGTCGTGGGCGAAGCGGCCCAGCGCCAGCACGACCCGCAGGGAGCGGCACCTTGCCAGGTCGGCCCGCAGGTAGCCGCGACAGCGGGCGGCCTCGGAGGTGGTGGGTCGGTTTTGCGGCGGCGCGCACCGCACCGGTGCCGTGATGAGCACACCCGACAGCTCCAGTCCGTCCTCCCTGTTGTCGCTGCGTCCAGCGTTCGCCAGGCCTGCCCGGTGGAGGGCCGCGTAGAGAAAGTCGCCCGAGCGGTCGCCGGTGAACATCCGTCCGGTCCGATTCGCGCCCTGTGCCGCCGGAGCAAGCCCGACGATCACCAGCCACGCCTCCCCCTCGCCGAACGCCGGTACCGGCTTCCCCCAGAACCCGTGCC
>MEKI01000135.1:0-3789 GCA_001766905.1 Acidobacteria bacterium RBG_13_68_16 | reverse complement strand
CGGAACCGCGGGGGGACAAGTCCTTCCTGCCGCTCCCGCCAGGCCACCAGGCGCGGGCATGCGCGGCAGGCAACGAGGCGGCGGAGGGTTTCTCCGGTGCGGGTCGCGGTGAACGGGTTTGACACCTTCATGGGCAGATCTTAATATGAACAATTGGGTTCTGAGCCATCATGAGCACCAGCGACGTCCGGCCTCATCCGGTTTTCGCCCAGCGTCTGGCGGCGCTCGCCGAGCAGGCAGAGCGGGTCGGGCAGCCCGGGCTCGCGGCCGAACTGTACGAGTTGGCTGCCAGCGTGACGCCGAAGGGGGAGGCGTACCGCCAGCGTGCAACGACCCTTCGCCGGGTCGCCAGCTCGACCGAGGACGCCGAGCGCGAGCACAAGCGCCACAACCTGGAGGCCTCCCATGCCGTTGGCATGGCCCGCATCCTCGAGGCCCGCGGTGAGCTCACGCGCGCCCAGGAGATGTTCGACCTCGCCAAGCTCCGGGCGCCCTTCCACTATCTCGCCTACGCCGGGTCCGGCTACCTGCACCTGCGACGCCGCGACCTCAGGGCCGCCCTCGAGGAGTTCGTCCAGGCGCGCCGCCTGAACCCCCTCGACCGCAAGCTCGCGATCGAAGCGGCTCGCATCGCACTCGAGCTGGAGGACTATGCGGAGGCGCTCAGGCACGCCACGGACGCGTTGCTGCTCACACAGGGCCTGGGCGAGATCGAGGAGGTCTCGACCCGGCGGCGAGTGGAGACTCTGGCCGCGCTCTGCCGGCTCACCAAGGACGATCTCACGGAGCTGCACCGGCAGCGCGCCGCGGCTCTGCAGCGTGCGAGCGAGCAGGTGGCCCTCACCCGCGCGCGTCTGTTCTCGGTGCTCACGCTGACCGAGGGCTACGGCCAGAAGCCCGCGACGGCCCCCAAGCGCGAGGAGCTGCTTCGAGTTGCCCTCGACCTGCGCCGCTTCCGAGTCTTCCGCCATTTCACCGACGTTCACCTCGTCCAGCTTGCCCAGTTCGGTCACCGGGAGAAAACCGCCCACGCCCAGGCGCTCACCCGCGAGGGACAGGAGGACCGCGACATCTTCATGGTGTTGGAGGGTACGCTCCAGGAGATCCGCGTCACCCCGATCGGTACGCAGGTCCTCGCCAGCCCTGGGGTTGGCGAGATTATCGGCGAGATTTCCTTCATCGACCACAAGCCCAGATCGTCCACCATCCTGGGAGTCGAGGCCGGCACGGTTTTGCGGTTCCCGGCCGCCGACCTTGACCGGCTGGTCGCCACGAACCGTGACCTGGGCGTCGCTCTCCTGTGGTCTTTCTGGCACTCGCTGGCGGCCAAGGTGCGCGCCGCGAACGGCGCCATGACCGAGATCATCACGCCGGGCGTGGCGCCAGGACAGAGCGGGATCGGGAAACCGGGCGAGCGCGTCTTCCTCGAGCAGTCCGCCAAAGTGGACCTGCTCCGCGAGCAGGGGCTCTCGGCGTCAGAGCTGCGCCTTCTCGCCACCTACTCGCTGGAGGAGCGCTTCGCACCCGACACCCTCATCTTCGGCGAGGGCGAGCACGGAGACAAGCTCTATATCGTGGTGGACGGCCAGGTGCGGATCTCCCGTCACCTGCAGGGCATGGGCGAGGAGGCCCTGACCATCCTCGGGCGCGGCGAGGTGTTCGGCGAGATGGCGCTCATCGACGCGGAGCCCCGGAGCGCCGATGCGCGCGCCCATTCCTCGGGCTGCACGGTGTTCGCAGTGGATCGCCACCGTGTCGAAGAGGTGCTGGAGATGGACCCCGACGCGGCACACCAGTTCCTGTCCTTGCTCTGCCAGATCCTGTGCCGCCGGATCCGCGCCATGACCGACCGCCTCGTGGCCTGGCGCCTGATGGCCGGGCACGAGTAGAGTGGTAGGCAAGAGGAAGAGTGGCGAGGCGGCCCGTTGAGGTGCCACCCGCAAACGTGCTAGGCTCTCCCCACGCCGGCGATCAGCCGGTGATTTTGTTTTTCCGGCGCCGGTCTGTCTCGACCGGCGCGCTGTCGAAAGGCGAGGCTGCAGGAGATGGCCAGCGAAGCACGTGAAGGGATCCGAAACGTAGCGATTATCGCGCACGTGGACCATGGCAAGACCACGCTCGTGGACGCGATGCTGTGGCAGAGCGGGATCTTCCGCGACAACGAGTCGGTCATGGAGCGGGTCATGGACTCCATCGACCTCGAGCGCGAGAAGGGCATCACGATCATGGCGAAGAACACCGCCATCACCTACCGCGGGACCCGCATCAACATCGTGGATACGCCCGGCCACGCCGACTTCGGCGGAGAGGTGGAGCGCACGCTCAAGATGGTTGACGGGGTGATGCTGCTTGTGGACGCGAGCGAGGGCCCGCTACCTCAGACGCGCTTCGTGCTCCGCAAGGCGCTCGAGTCCAACCTGCCGCCGATCGTCGTGATCAACAAGATCGACCGCCCCGACGCGCGTCCCCAGGCCGTGCTCAACGAGGTGTACGACCTGTTCATCGACCTCGAGGCCACGGAGGACCAGCTCGACTTTCCGGTGCTCTACTGCAACGCGCGCAAGGGCACCTGCCGGCGCTTGCCCGACGGACCCGAAGCGACCCTCGAGCCTCTGTTCGAGGAGATCCTCCGCTCGGTCCCCGCCCCACGCTTTGACCCGGCGATGCCGCTGCAGCTGCTGGTGACCAACCTCGACTGGGACGACTACGTGGGCCGGCTCGCCATCGGCCGCGTGTTCAACGGAACTCTCTTGAAGGGGCAAGACGTCTCGCTATGCGGGAGGGACGGCAGCGTCGCCCAGATCCGAACGACCGGGCTGTACGGCTACCAGGGGCTGAAGAGAGTCGAAATCACCGAGGCCGGCCCGGGGGACATCGTGGCCGTGGCGGGGCTCGAGAACGCCGGCATCGGCGAGACTCTCTCCGACCGCGAGAACCCGCAGGCGTTGCCCCCGATCCAGGTGGACGAGCCGACGATCGCCGTGGTGATCGGCGTCAACTCCTCCCCGGCGGCAGGGCGCGAAGGTGAGCACGTCACCTCGAGGAAGATCAAGGAACGCCTCGAGCGCGAGACTCTGACCAACGTCGCGATCCGGGTCGAGCCCACCGACTCCGGCGACAGCTTCAAGGTCTCCGGGCGCGGCGAACTGCAGCTCGCGATCCTGGTCGAGATGATGCGCCGCGAGGGGTTCGAGATGTCGGTGGGCAAGCCGGAGGTGCTCAGCCGCGAGATCGGCGGCGTGCGCCACGAGCCCATGGAGGCGCTCGTGGTGGACTGCCCCGAGGAGTTCATCGGCGTGGTCACCCAGAAGGTCGGGATGAGGCGAGGCCGGATGACAAAGATGGTGAACCACGGCACCGGCCGCGTCCGCATGGATTTCCGCCTCCCCTCCCGCGGCCTAATCGGCTTCCGGAGCGAGTTCCTCACCGACACAAAGGGCACCGGCATCGCCAACCACCTCTTCGACGGCTACGAGCCGTGGCAGGGGGCGATCGCGCACCGAGGCACCGGCGCCCTGGTGGCCGACCGCCCGGGCCGCTCCACTGCCCACGCAATCGAGCACCTGCAGCCCCGTGGCGAGCTGTTCGTGTCCCCTGGCGACGAGGTCTACGAGGGGATGGTCGTCGGCGAAAACGCCCGCGAGGCCGACCTCGACGTCAACATCACCAAGGAGAAGAAGCTCACCAACATGCGTGCGTCGACGGCGGACGAGGCGATCCATCTGGTCCCACCGCGGGTAATGAGCCTCGAGCAGTCGCTGGAGTTCCTCGCGGAGGACGAGCTTCTCG
>MEKI01000134.1 GCA_001766905.1 Acidobacteria bacterium RBG_13_68_16 | reverse complement strand
CAGGCGAAGGGCGGAGCGGGGGTCCATCGCCAGCCAGCCCGGGATGTGGATGTGCAGGACGTTTGCCAGGAAGCTGCGCGCGTAGTCCCCCCAGGAGATCGCCACTGCGACGTTGCTGACCGCGTACTCGAGCAGCAGATCCCAGCCGATGATCCAGGCAAGCAGCTCGCCGAGGGTCGCGTACGCGTACGTGTAGGCGGAGCCCGCCACCGGGATCATCGACGCAAACTCGGCATAGGCGAGGCCGGTGAAGCCGCAGGCGACGGCCACGAGCAGAATACTGACCACCAGAGCCGGGCCGGCCGGCCAACGCCCGTCCGCCAGGTTCCCGGCGGCGGCCGTGCCGATGCTCGAGAAGATCCCCGCCCCGATGATCGCGCCGATCCCGAACATCGTGAGGTCGAAGGTCCCGAGGTCCCGGCGCAGATGGTGCTCGGGGGTCTCCGCGCTCGCGCGCAACTGCTCCAGGCTCTTGGTCCGGAACAGCGCCTTCAGGCCGCTGATCATGCCGTGCAGGCTAGCGGGCGGGCCGACGATCCGCAAGCGTGCCTGCCCCTGTTGCTCTCGCGAAGGTGTGCGTCACTCCCTGGACGCTCCGGCCGGAGGGTCGTCCACCGGCGCCACAACAACGCCCGCGTCCGCGAGCCCCGCGGCGTGTCTGAGCGCCAGGACGCTGTGGTAGCGCCCGTAGGCGAAGTAGATCCCGAAACCAACGAGGAGCCAGGCGAACAGTCGCAACCAGTTCTGCGCCGGCAGCGAGAACATCAGAACCACGCAGAACACAACGCCCAGGATCGGCACGGCAATCCCCAGCGGCGCTCGGAAGGGCCGGTGCGCTTCCGGGTTCGTGAAGCGCATGATCAGCACGGAGATGCAGACCATAACGAACGCGAGAAGCGTGCCGATGTTGGTGAGCTCCGCCAGGATGCGCAGCGGCAGGAACGCCCCCAGGATCGCCACAACGATCCCGGTGAGGATGGTGGACTTCCACGGCGTGCGGAACTTCTCGTGTACGGCGCCGAAAACGCTCGGCGGCAGCAGGCCATCGCGCGCGATGGCGAGAAGCACGCGCGGCTGCGAGAGCATCATCACCAGAAGCACCGAGGTGATGCCGGTGAGTGCACCGAGGGACACGATGCCCTGCGCCCAGGGCAGGCCCACCTGCTTGAACGCGTCCGAAACCGGTGCGTTGATGTCGATCCTGTCGTATCGGACCATACCGGTCAGAACGGCCGACACCGCAATGTAGAGAACGGTGCACACGATAAGCGACGTGACGATGCCTATCGGCACGTCACGATGCGGCCGTCGAGCCTCCTCGGCGTGCGTAGAGACCGAGTCGAAACCGATGTACGCGAAGAAGATGATCGCCGCCCCGGCGAGCATTCCTAGCGGCTGCCCGCCGGCGTCGGTCTGCCCGAGGATGGTCTTCCCAAAGAAGCTGACACCGGTCAAGCCGAATGGGGCGAACGGATGCCAGTTGGCCGGGTCGACGTAGAACGCGCCGACCGCGATGACGAACAGCACGATGACGACCTTGATACCCACCATCGCGGCGTTGAAAGAGGCGCTCTCCCGGATTCCCTTCACCAGGATGGCGGTGAGGATCACCGTGATCACGATCGCGGGCACGTCCAGCATCGTGCCGGTGCTGACTATCCTCCCGATTTCGGGGCTGTAGTCGAACGGCGCCCTGGTCATGGCGTGCGGGACGTGCCACCCGAAAATACCTATGAAGTCCTGAAAGTAGGCGGACCACCCGTGCGCCACCGTTGCCGACACGACCGTGTACTCCAGCACGAGATCCCAGCCGATGATCCAGGCGAACAGCTCGCCCATGGTCGCGTAGGCGTACGTGTACGCCGACCCGGCCACCGGGACCATCGAGGCGAACTCCGCGTAGCACAGAGCCGCGAAGACGCAGGCGATGCCGGAGATCACGAACGAGAGGATCAGTGCCGGGCCCGCGTTGTCGTGCGCCGCCTTGCCGGTGAGAACGAAGATCCCGGTTCCGATGATCGCGCCCACGCCGAGGCTGGTGAGCTGGATCGGTCCCAGGATCCGACGGAGGCGATTCTCACCTCTCATCTCCTCAAGAAGCAGAGCCAGAGGTTTGGTCGCCAGCAGTTGACGCTTCATGCGAGGGCCTCCCCGGGGGTCGTGTACCCGTCATAGTAACCCGGGTCGCAAGCCGGGAGCGGAGCCCACCGTCGCGTCGGGCATGCGCCCCGGCCACGCGGCGCGTCCGCCTCCCAAAGCCAAACCGAGTGGTGCACAGCCCCACCACGAAAACGAGCGAGCGGGAGTTCACCTCCCGCGAGCGCGGGGGGTTCGGGGCACTTCTGCGGCGGGCGGGCGGGTGAGTTGCCGCAGAGCCCCCCGCAACAACTAGAACAGAGTTCGATCGACCTTGTGTTCTACGTCCCAGTTGTACTTGTAAACCAGCAGGTCCAGGATCACCCTGTACTTCACTTCGACGTGCACCATGCTGCCGTCGCGCCGGACGTTGATGTCCTCCTTGCGCACCGGAAGGTTGTTCTCCTGGGCCTTGATGAGGATGCGGTCGGCGATCATCTGGTCGGAGTTCCGCGGGAGTGATGCCTGCTCCGCCTCTTTTTCGCAGTAGTCCTGCAGCTCCGCCACCGCCACCCTGGTCGGTATGACCTTCATCGCGATGAGGACCGCCACCACCAGTATCGCGAGGCTGACCACACAGCCAACGTTGCCGGCTCCTATCTCGCGCCTCTTGGCCATCGCCACCTCCCGACGATCTCTGCCTCACAATTGTAGCCCGGCTCCGGCAAGGGGCCGCACTTGTCCCGCTAGTGGACGACCGAGAACGAGCGCTGCCAGCGGGTGCGGGAGAAGAAGTGGACCCCGACCGAGGCCAGTTGCCGCATACGGTCCCACCAGCCTCGCCACTCGTGGGAGTTTGGCTGGGCCTCGTAGGACCAGTAGATGAAGAGCGCACGGCCCTTGAAGTAGCTGCGCGGAACCGGCCCCCAGAAGCGGGAATCGTAGGAGTTGTCGCGGTTGTCCCCCATGCAGAAGACGAACTCGGCGGGGACCACGAACGGCCCGAAGTAGTCCCGGTTGCGGATCGAGGCCGGCAACGCGGGGGTGTCGGGAATGATTTGTCGGTCCTTGTGAACGACGTGAGGGTTGACCTCTGCCTCCCCGTTCACCGAAAGGCCCTTACCCCGCACCTCCACGGTGTCTCCACCGAGCGCGATCGCCCGCTTGATGAAGTCCCGCTCCGGGTCCTGCGGGTACTTGAACACCACGATGTCGCCCCGCCGGATGTCGCGATACGGCAGGATCCGGTGCAGCGGTGTGTCCCAGTGGGGCGCATAGACGAACTTGTTGACGAAGAGGTGGTCGCCAACCAGGAGGTTGTCCTCCATCGACCCGGTCGGGATCTTGAACGCCTGCGCGACGAAGGTGCGCGCGAACAGCGTGAAGATCACCGCGACCAGGATGGCTTCGTAGTACTCCCTGAAAACGTGGTGCTTGCTCATGTCTCCACCTTGAGGACCGCGAGGAAAGCCTCCTGCGGTATTTCGACCCTGCCGAGCCTCTTGAGGCGCTTCTTGCCTTCCTTCTGTCTCTCGAGGAGCTTGCGCTTGCGTGTGATGTCGCCCCCGTAGCACTTCGCGAGCACGTTCTTGCGCAGGGGTCTGACGACCTCTCGCGCGATCACACGGCTGCCGATCGCGGCCTGGATCACAACTTCGAACAGCTGACGCGGAATGATCTCCCGGAGCTTGCTGGCCAGCGCGCGGGCCTTGGCGTAGGCGCTCGAGCGGTGAAGGATAAGGGCCAGGGCATCCACCGGGTCTCCGTTCACCAGCAGGTCCAGCCTCACGAGGTCACCCTCGCGGTAACCCGCGAAGTGGTAGTCGAGGGAGGCGTACCCGCGCGACACGGACTTCAACCTATCATAAAAGTCCAGAACCACTTCCGCGAGAGGCAGGCGGTACTCCAGGAGCACGCGGTCGCGGCTCAGGTATTCCAGCTTCGCCTGCTCCCCCCGGCGGCCCTGAACCAGCTTGAGGATCCCTCCGAGGTAGCGGTCCGGGGTGAGGATCGTGGCGTGAATGATCGGCTCCTCGACCGCCTCGATGGTGGCCGGGTCGGGGAGCTGGGCCGGGTTCTCCACCTCGAGCACGTCACCCGCGGTGGTCAGCACCCGGTACGCAACGCCCGGTGCGGTCGTGATCAACTCCAGGTTGAACTCGCGCTCGAGACGCTCCTGCACGATCTCCATGTGCAGGAGCCCCAGGAAGCCGCACCGGAACCCGAAGCCGAGGGCCTGCGAGGTGTCGGGCTGGAAGGTGAACGCCGAGTCGTTGAGGGAGAGCCTCTCCAGCGCCTCCCGCAACTCGCCGAACGCCGACGAGTCCACCGGGTAGAGCCCAGCGAACACCATCGGTTTGGCCTCGGCAAACCCTGGCAGGGGTTCGGCCGCCGGCAGCCGGCTTTCGGTGACCGTATCGCCCACCCGCACCAGGCGGAGCTCCCTCAGCGCCGCGAACAGGTACCCCACCTCGCCGGGGCCCAACCGCTCCACCTGTTCCGCACGGGGGGTGAAGATCCCCAGCTCCTCGACGGTGGCCTCGAGCCCCACCTCCATGAAGCGGACCGTCTGCCCCGTGGCGAGGCTCCCGTCCACAACACGAACCAGGCAGCGCACACCCTTGTAGGCGTCGTACGACGCGTCGAACACCAGCGCCCGCAGAGGCGCCTCCGGATCACCTCGCGGCGGTGGGACGCGCTCGACCAGCGCCTCCAGAACCTCCGGAACCCCCTCGCCGGTCTTGGCCGAGATGGTGAGGCTGTCCGCCGCGTCAAGGCCGATGACGTGCTCGATCTGCTCCCTCACCCGCTCGGGCTCGGCTGCAGGCAGGTCCACCTTGTTGAGGACCGGCACCAGCTCCAGCCCCTGCTCGGAGGCGAGGTAGGCGTTGGCCAGCGTCTGCGCTTCCACGCCCTGGGAGGCATCCACCACCAGCAAGGCACCCTCGCAGGCCGCGAGCGAGCGCGAGACCTCGTAGGAGAAGTCCACGTGGCCGGGGGTGTCGATGAGGTTGAGGACGTACTGGTTCCCGTCGCGGGCGCGATAGTGCAGCGTCACGGTGTGAGCCTTGATCGTGATCCCGCGCTCCCTCTCCAGGTCCATCGAGTCCAGCACCTGAGCCACCATCTCGCGGGCGGAGAGCGCCCCCGTCAGCTCGAGCAGGCGGTCCGCCAGCGTCGACTTGCCGTGGTCGATGTGCGCGATGATGCAAAAGTTGCGGATGTGCTGCTGGTCCACCTGGCTCCCCGAATCCCACCTCACCGCGAGAACCGCAAATTCTACACGAAAATGGGGTTGGACCTGCTGTCCCGGGTGGACCGGAGGCGGCTGCCTCTCACACCTCTGCCGGGACCTGCTGCCCGCCGTTCGCGTCCGGCGCCGCGTCTACGCGACCGTGATCTTGAACCTGCAGCGCTTACCGCCGTAGAGAACCGAGTCGAGCAGCTCCACCTTGACGAGCCGCGCGAACCTCTGCTCGTACAGCTCCTTGACATACCCGACCGAGCAGTGGCAGAAGGTGCGCGAGAGTCCCGCCGGCTTGGACTCCACCATGGGGCACAGACAGACGCCTTCCGGCGAGGCGCCGCCAGTCTCGGCGCTTCCCGTGTACTCCCAGTAGATCACGTTTCCCTCGACCCGCAGCGAGTCGTCGGGCGGGCGCTCCTTCACTTTCGCCGCCCACGCCTCGAACGCGACCGGTGCGATGGTCCGGCCCCGGGATGCGATCCACTCCCGGAAGCACGCCGTGCCGTTGGCCACCATCACCTTCTTGCGGGTCTCCTCGTCGAGCGTGCCGTCGAGCACGTTCATGAACCGTCGGACCCACAGGTCGGAGAACTCCATGCGCTTGACGGCGCGCGCCGGGGTGGCCGCGCCGGGCGCGGTTTCCGGGCTCTGCTCGGCCAGCAGGCGTGTCGCCCCCAGCGCGCACAGGCAGGTGGCCATGCCCAGCTTTCCGGCCGACGTGAACAGCTCCTTGCGGTCCAAACTCGTCTCGCCCATCGCGCCCCCCGCGCGGGCCGTTGCCGCCCCGCCTCTCCTGGTACGTCGTAGAACCTCTCCGGTTGCGGCCTACGTCACAGGATCGGGAACACCGGTTTGCCCCCGGGCCCGCCGCTGGTTTTCCAGGGGGCACGGGCGAAGGCGCGCAGAGTGCGGGGGTCGTCCAGTTCGCCCCGGGTGGCGCGCAGCTGTCCGGCCCGGGCAATCATCGCGGCGTTGTCGGTGGTCAGCGCCACCGGAGGTACGAGCACTTCGATTCCGCGCCGCTCACCCCAGGTGGCAAGGCGCATGCGCAGCTCGCGGTTGCCTGCCACACCTCCCGAGGCGGCTATCAGCTTCGGGTTGTGGCGTGCCATCAACTCCTCCAAGGGCGCCAGCAGCCACTCCACGATCGTGCGCTGAAAGGACGCAAGCAGGTCGATGATTTCCTGTGGCGGGCGCTCGGGGTCGGGCAGCGGCAGGGTTGCGAGGGTTTGGGCAGTTCGGATCACTGTGGTCTTGAGGCCTGAGAACGAGTAGTCGAGGGCACCAGCCGGGTCCTTGATGCGGGGCTCGGTAAAGGTGAAACGCGCCGGGTCGCCGCGCCCGGCCAGCCGGTCCACCACCGGACCCCCCGGGTAGCCCAGGCCGAGCGCCGCCGCCACCTTGTCGAACACCTCACCGGCCGCGTCGTCGCGGGTGCGGTTGAGCGGACGCGCCTGGCCGCCGGCGAGCAAGAAGCACGACGAGTGGCCCCCCGAGACCACCAGGGTCAGGGCAGGGTCGGCGGCCTCACGCGCCGGCGTGCCGTCGAGGTGAAGGAACGGCGAGACCAGGTGGCCTTCTAGGTGGTCGACCCCCACCAGCGGCAGCCCACGGCCCCAGGCGTAGGCGGAGGCGAAGCAGGTCCCCACCAGCAGCGACCCGATCAGTCCGGGGCCGCGGGTGACCGCCACCAGCTCCACGCTCGCGAGGCCGACCCGACGGTCGGCCTCGGCCAGCAGCCGGGGGAGCGCTTCGAGGTGGTGGCGGGCCGCGAGCTCGGGCACCACTCCCAAGTAGGGGGCGTGGGCGGAGGCCTGCGAGGAGATGATGTTGAAGCGCACGCGGCCATTGCCCTCGAGCACGGCCACCGCGCTCTCGTCGCAGGAGGTCTCGATCCCCAGCGTCCTCACGGAGCGATCCCCCGCACCGTGACCGCGTTCACCGGGCGCGCCACCCCGCGCTCACTGACGATGGCGGTCACCAGGTCGGGGGGTGTGACGTCGAACGCCGGGTTGTAGACATCCACTTCCTCGGGGGCGACCCTGGCACGGCGCACCCTGCGCACCTCCTCCCCGCCCCGTTGCTCGATCGGGATCGAGTCACCCGTCGGGCAGGTCAGGTCGAAGGTGGTGGTGGGTGCCGCGACCACCATCGGCACCGCGTGGCGCGCCGCTGCCAGCGCCAGGGCGTACGTTCCCACCTTGTTGGCCACCGAGCCGTCCGCGGCGATGCGGTCGGCCCCGACAACGACGCCCTGCACCGAGCCGCGTGCGAGCAAAGAGGCCGCAGCACCGTCCGCCAGCAGAGTGCACGGGATGCCGTCGCGAACCGCTTCCCACGCCGTGAGACGCGCCCCCTGGAGTACCGGTCGTGCCTCGCAGGCGTACAGACGGGCCAGCCGGCCCCGTGCGTGGAGCGCCCGTACGATCCCGAGCGCGCTGCCGATCCCCCCGGTGGCCAGCGCTCCGGCGTTGCAGTGCGTGAGCAGCGACACCGAGCCACCATGGAACAGCGCAACACCGTGTTCGCCCATGGCCAGGCACGCGGCGGCGTCGGCCTCGTGGAGCGCACGTGCCGCGGCGAGTGCACGCTCGAAGCGTTGCTCCTGCGGCGCCTCCTCGATCACCCGGAGTATGTGCTGCACGGCGCGTGCGAGGTCAGCGCCGGTGGGGCGGGACGAGGCGAGCCGCCGCGCGGCACGCCGGAGGTGGGTGAGCTCGGGGTCGGCCCGCGCCTCGGAGGCGAGAGCGTATGCCGCGGTCAGGCCGATCGCCGGCGCCCCTCGCACGACAAGAGCTTGGATCGCACGCGCCGCTGCGCCAGCAGTGGCCACGGGAAGCCAGCTCTCCCTCGCCGGCAGCAGGCGTTGGTCGAGCAACTCCAGCCCATCACGCCAGCGCAGCGCCGCCACCGATGTGGTGACCTCCGCCATCACCGGGATGGTACCTCACGGCGTTGCCGGTGCACGGCTCGCACCGTTATACTGCCGGTCCCGAAGGGAGGAAGTATGGCTCTGCGCATCGCGATCAACGGGTTCGGCCGCATTGGCCGCCTCGTCTACCGGCAGGCGTTCAAGGACAAGGCCTTCGAGTTCGTTGCCGTCAACGACATCACCGACGCGCCCACGCTCGCCCACCTCCTCAAGTACGACTCGATTCATGGCAAGTTCGACGCCAAGGTCGAGGCAACAGCCGACGGCTTCAACGTCAACGGTAAAGCGGTCAAGGTGCTGGCGGAGAAGGAACCCGCCAAGCTGCCCTGGAAAGAGCTCGCCATCGACCTCGTCATCGAGGGAACCGGGAAGTTCACCAAGGGAGAGCAGGCGAAGGCCCACCTGGACGCGGGCGCCAAGTGGGTCCTCATCACCGCGCCAGCCAAGGGGGTTGACCTCACCGTGGTGTACGGCGTCAACGAGAAGACTCTCGACCCTGCCAAACACCGCATAGTCTCCAACGGGTCCTGCACCACCAACTGCCTCGCACCGGTGGTGAAGGTGCTGCTGGAGCAGTTCGGCATTGCCCACGGGCTGCTCACGACCATCCACGCCTACACCAACGACCAGCGCATCCTGGACCTCCCGCACAAAGACCTGCGCCGGGCGCGCGCCGCGGGTGTTTCGATGATCCCCACCTCGACGGGCGCGGCCAAGGCAATGGCCGAGGTCTTCCCGCAGCTCAAGGGAAAGCTTGACGGTCTCGCTGTCCGCGTCCCAACCACAGACGTCTCGCTGGTAGACTTCACCTTCACCTCCGAGAAGCCGGTCACCGTGGAGGCGCTGAACAATGCTTTCCGCGCCGCTGCCGCCGGCCCGCTCAAGGGGATCCTCGAGGTGTGCGAGGAGCCGCTCGTCTCGATCGACTTCCGCGGCACCACCGCTTCCTCGATCGTGGACGCCCTCTCCACGATCGTGATCGGCGAGAAGACGGGCAAGATCTTCTCCTGGTACGACAACGAGTACGGCTACGCGGCGCGCTGCGTGGACGTCGCCGGGCTGTACGCGAAGTAGGGGGCCGCCATGGTGTTGCGGCCGATGAACACGCTGAAGGTCGAGGGGCGCCGGGTGCTGCTGCGCCTGGACCTCAACGTTCCCTTGAAGGACGGCCGGGTGTTGGACGACACCCGAGTGCGCGAGGCCGCCCCCACGGTGCGAACCCTCGCCGAGCGGGGCGCGATCGTGATCGCCTGCTCGCACCTCGGGCGCGCCAAGGGCAAGCCCGACCCGGCGCTTTCCCTCGCGCCGGTTGCGCCGGTCCTCCAGAAGCACGTCGGCCGAACTGTGCGGTTCGTCCCGGACGTGGTCGGCGAGGCGGCCCAACAGGCGGTCTCGCAGGCGAAGCCCGGCGATGTGCTGCTGCTGGAGAACCTGCGGTTCGAGGCCGGCGAGGAGAAGAACGATCCGGCGTTCTGCGCGAAGCTGGCGGCGCTCGCCGACGTCTACGTCAACGACGCGTTCGGCACCGCCCACCGCGCGCACGCATCCACGGCCGGGGTGTCCGCGCACTTCCCGGAGCGGGCGGCGGGCCCGCTGATGGCGCGCGAGATCGCGGCGCTCACCAAAGTCCGCGACAATCCGGACCGCCCGTTCGTCGCCGTGGTCGGCGGCGCCAAGATCTCCGGCAAGCTCGAGACGCTGACCTCCCTGGCCACGCGGGCCAATACTGTCGTGCTGGTTGGTGGGATGGCCAACACGTTCCTGCTTGCACAGGGGGTCGGCGTCGGCACGTCGCTGGTGGAGGCCGATCTCGTGGGAACCGCGAACGAGATCCTCGCCGCAGCGGCCGGGCGAGGGGTCGCGATGATCCTGCCCACCGACGTGGTGGTGGCGACCTCGCCTGACGCGCCGGGGCGAACCGTCGAGGTCGGCGATGTTCCCGCCGGCGAGGCGATCCTGGATATCGGCCCGCAGACTCGCCAACGCATCGCGCAGCTCCTGACCAAGGCCAAGACCGTTTTCTGGAACGGACCGGCCGGCGTGTTCGAGAAGCCGGCGTTCGCCGCGGGCACCCTGGCGATCGCCCAGGCGCTGGCGGCGAGCAGTGCCTTCACTGTCGTGGGCGGCGGCGAGAGCGTGGCGGCCGTGCAGCAGGCCGGGGTCGCCGCCAAGCTGTCGCACGTCTCCACCGGTGGCGGCGCTTCGCTCGAGTTCCTCGCCGGCGACGCCCTCCCTGGTGTCGCGGTCCTCGAGGAGGGGGTCAAGTGAGGCGTTGTCTCATTGCCGCGAACTGGAAGATGCACGGCAACGTTCCGTCGATTCAGGCCTACCTCGAGACGCTGATTGAACGGGTCGGCAGCGACGATCCTGAAGTTGTTGTCTGTCCTCCCTTTACCTTTCTCCCCGTCGCGCTCCTCATCGCCAGCGGCTCTGGCATCGCTATCGGCAGCCAGAATTGCCACTGGGAGGAGAAGGGAGCGTTCACCGGGGAGGTGTCCGCCACGATGCTGGCGGAACTCGGCGCGCGCTGGGTGATCGTCGGCCACTCCGAGCGCCGGCAACACTTCGGCGAGACCGACGCGAGCGCCGCAGCGAGGGCGAAGGCCGCCCAGCGCGCTGGCCTCTCGGTTATCTTCTGTGTGGGAGAGACGCTTGAGCAGAGGGACTCGGGCGAGACGCTCGCCGTGCTTGAGCGGCAGAGCGCGGCCGTCGCCGGCCTCGACCCCGCCCTACTGGCGGTGGCGTACGAGCCTGTGTGGGCGATCGGGACCGGCAGGAACGCCACCCCGGCGCAGGCCCAGGAGGCTCACGCCACACTCCGCCGTCGCGCTGCCGAGCTGCTCGGCGCCGAGGCCGCCGGCGCCCTGCGCATCCTCTACGGTGGCAGCGTCAAGCCCAACAACGCGGTGTCGTTGCTTGCGGAATCGGACGTGGACGGCGCGCTCGTCGGCGGGGCAAGCCTTGACGTGGAAGGGTTTTGCGCTATCATCCACGCTGCTCCGGGCCACCGCCCGGGCGTGTGAGGAGTGACCATCTCGTGTATACCCTTTTGGTGGTTCTGTTCATCGTCGTCTGCTTCTTTCTGATCATGGTCGTGCTGCTGCAGCAGGGGAAGGGGGCGGACGTGGCCGCAGCGTTCGGTGGCGCCAGCTCGCAGGCATCGTTCGGTCCTCGCGGCACCACCACGCTCATGCACAAACTGACCACCGCCTCGTTTGTCCTCTTCGTCGCGCTGAGCATCGGGTTGTCGGTTCTGACGGCCCGCCGCGGGCGCTCGGTGACCTCCGGCATCAAGGGCAAGGCCCCCGCGTCGGCGCCCGCGCAACCGGCCGGCCAGGCCCCGGTGCAGGGCACGCCCCAGGGTTCACCTCAGACGCCGGCACCGCAGCAGAAGTGAGGCATCACGAGGGGAGAAGACCCCCGGAGCCGAAGTGGCGGAATTGGTAGACGCGCACGTTTGAGGGGCGTGTGGCGCAAGCCATGCCGGTTCGAGTCCGGCCTTCGGCACCATCACCATACATTGCGGGGGGCTCCGCGGCCCCCCGCTCCACTTATTGCGGGGGATCCCGCGCCGCTCCCCGCACCCGCCCGGCGCTCCAGATCCCCCAAACCCCCCGCGCTCCGCGGAAGCTCGGAATGTGATGTAGCTCAACTTCTTCCCTCGACCTGGGCGTCTACAATTGCAGTTCTGAGGGGCAGTCGGGGCGAGATCCCGTCTGCTAAACTGGGCGAGGTCAGGGGGAAGCTATGAGGAAGACA
>MEKI01000133.1:8793-8935 GCA_001766905.1 Acidobacteria bacterium RBG_13_68_16 | reverse complement strand
TGTTGAGGTTGAAGATCTTGACGCCGCGCGCGCGGGCGGCGGCCGCAAGCGGGGCCAGCTTGCGTATCGGGGATTCCTGGATCGAGATGGCGCGACGGGAGATCTGCATCTCGCCTCCGTCCCCCGGAGTACCGGGCGAGCA
>MEKI01000133.1:3095-8749 GCA_001766905.1 Acidobacteria bacterium RBG_13_68_16 | reverse complement strand
ACCCGGTCACGACGCGCCCCTGCGCGGTTTACCCAGACGAGCGGCCGCTCCACCGCGGATGGAACCGCAACGTCCGTCATTCGTATCCCGGGTAGCCGGTTGGTTGCCCGCGCCGGGAGGAGAGATGGCCACCGACGCCGCCGCGGTTCTCGCAAACCTGCTCCGGTTCTATCCATTCGACGACAAGACGATGATCTCGGTGGGGGCCGGCGGCGGCCAGCTTGCCGGCTACGGACGCGTCGCCCGAAAGGTGATCGCCGTGGACTCCGACGGCGCTGCGCTTGGCGCCCTCGCCGAGCGCACCCGGCTGCTCGGGGTCGAGGGCAGGTTCGTGCTGGTCGAGAAGGACTTCATGGCGGTGACCGAGAGCGCCGACGTCGTGCTGTTCGAGTTCTCTCTGCACGAGATCACCGACCCCGGCGCCGCGCTCGCTCACGCGGTAACCCTCGCGCCGGACATCGTGATCATCGATCACGCGCCCGACTCACCGTGGGCGCACGCGGTCGACGAGACCGAGAAGGTTGCGGCTTCCTGGCAGGCGATAGGAGCCCGCGGGATCCGGTACATGGAGCGCTTCGAGGCCGTTCAACGTTTCGCCTCGTATCAGGAACTGTTCGACAAGGTGAAGGGCCAGGGTGCGGAAGCGATCCGGCGGATCGAACGATGGCACGGGTGTGCCGACCACCCGATCCCGATGACCTACAGAACGGCGCTACTCTAGGGCGCGAGGGGCGCGGTGGACGAGCGCAAACCTGGTGCAGGACGCGTGGTCGTGCCGGCGAGTGGTGCCGAGCCGCCGACGAGACGTCCCGAAACCTCTGCTCGGTGGACTAGCGGACCGGCGATCGTGGCGTACGTGGCTGCCGCCATGCTGCTCTTCCGGCTGACCACTGCCGGCGTCTACGGCGTGTTTGTGGACGAGCTGTACTTCTTCGCGTGCGGGGAGCACCTCGCCTGGGGGTACGTGGACATGCCGCCGCTTACCGCGGTGCAGGCGTGGCTCGCGCGCTCCCTGTTCGGCGACTCGATGGTGGCGATCCGGCTTCTACCCGCCCTCGAAGGCGCCGGCCTCGTTCTGCTGGTAGGCGCCCTCACGCGCCGTCTCGGAGGCGGACGTTTCGCGCAAGGGCTCGCTGCCCTCGCCGCGGCGCTTACGCCGGGCGTGATGGCGTTCTACAGCATCCTGTCCATGAACGCGGTCGAGCCGCTGGTGTGGACCGGGATGGCGTACGCGCTGGTGCGCGTCATCCAGGGCGAGCCCCGCTGGTGGGTCGCCTTCGGCGCCGTGGCCGGCCTCGGGCTCGAGAACAAGGACACCGTGCTGGTGTTCGGCTTCGCCCTTGTCGTGGCACTCGTGGCCGTGCCCGAGCGCTGTCTGATGGCAAACCGCTGGTTCCTGCTGGGCGGGCTGGTCGCGTTCCTGATCTTCCTGCCAAACCTCGTCTGGATGATTCAGCACCACTTCCCGCACCTGGAGCAGCTCGCCAACGTCCGTCGCGCCGGGCGCAACGTGGAACTCTCACCCTTGGCGTTCATCGGCCAGCAGTTTCTGTTCATGAACCCCGTCGCGGCTCCGGTCTGGGTCGGCGGGCTCACGTGGCTGCTCGCCGGGCGCCCGGCCCGGTGCTACCGCGTGCTCGGCCTGGCCTACCTCGTGGCCCTCGCAACGCTCATCGCCGCCCACGGCCGCTTCTACTACCTCGGCTCGGCGTACCCGATGCTCCTCGCCGCGGGAGGCGTTGCGCTCGAGGCCTGGCTCGCACGCCCGCGCCTGGCGTGGGCGAGGGTCACCTGCACCGCTGCGATCGGCGTCTCCGGCGCGATGCTGGCACCGATGTTTGCGCCGGTCCTCGAGCCCGAGACCTTCATTCGCTACGCGGGGGCGATCGGGATGGGGATGCCACAGCTCGAGCACCGGCGCACGGGTGTGCTGCCGCAGTTCTTTGCGGACCGCTTCGGGTGGCCCGAGATGGTCGAGACGGTCGCCAGGGTCTATCAGTCGCTGCCGCCGGAGGAGCGCGCCAAGACAGCGATCTTCGGCCAGGACTACGGTCAGGCCGGGGCGATCGACCTTTACGGTCCGAGGCTTGGCGTGCCCAAGGCAATCTCCGGGCACCTGACCTACTGGTACTGGGGCCCTCGCGGCTACACGGGGGACGTTGTAATCGTGCTTGGAGACACCAAGGAGGCGCTCGAGAGGCTCTTCGAGAGCGTGCAGGAGGCTGGGACCGTCACACACCCGTACTCCATGAGGTCGCAGAATTTCACCGTTTACGTCTGCCGCAATCCGAAGGGCTGGACGTTCCGCGACATCTGGCCGCGTCTAAAGAACTGGGGGTAGACCCCGGCCGCTCGTGGGCGGGAAGAGGCTGAGAGCCTCCGTGTGGGCGCATACTTGTCCCGTGAGCGAGAGCCACGTGCCGGTGGCCGAGGACTCGGACGTACGCGGCGCCTCTCTTGGCGATCGCCTGGCGGTCGAGGCGGCGGCGCGAATTGGGGAGGGCTTTGCCGCCTACGCCGACGAGTTCGCCAGCATCACGAAGCGCTCCAAGTGGCGGTTCCAGACCAGCGACTGGAAGGGCCGCCACGAGGACGCGCTCGAGCGGCTCGACCTCTACGAGAAGGTCCTCCGGGAGGTCGCGACCGCGATCACGGGTTTGCTCGGCGACAGGTCGCGCGACGAGGCGCTGTGGGCGTCCGTCAAGGAACGGTTCACCCGCTCGATCCGTGGCCATCACGATGCCGAGCTCGCGGAGACCTTCTTCAACTCGGTCACGCGCAGGATCTTCAGCACGGTCGGGATCAATCGTCGGATCGAGTTCTTCCGCTGGTACCCGCGAGACGCCGGGGCCGCCGCGGGCGAGCCTGTCTTTCACCGGTACGAGGGGGGCCGCGACACCAGGCAGCTGATCCGAGACGTCTTGAAGGACAACAAGTTCACCGTCCCCTACGAGGACCCGGAGCGCGACGCGGACTTGGTCGGCGGCGAGATCGACCTCTACCTCTGGCCCCTCCTCGCCCAGACCGGGGAATACCGCATCGAGGTGATCCGCTCCCCGTTCTACCGCAACAAGGTCGCCTATCTCGTGGGCCGCATCATCGCCGCCGGCCGCGTGATCCCGCTCGTGCTCCCCCTCTACCACGGCGACGCCGGCGTGTTCGTGGACACTGTGCTTCTCGCCGAGGTCGAGGTCAGCAAGGTCTTCAGCTTCGCGTTCTCCTACTTCCACGTCCTCGTGGAGCGACACGACCTGCTCATCGAGTTCCTGCGCTCGATCCTGCCGGAGAAGCCCCTCGCGGAGCTCTACATCTCGATCGGATACAACCGTCACGGGAAGACCGAGTTCTACCGGGACCTGCACCGCTTCGTCCACCGCTCAAGGGAGCGCTTCATCATCGCGCCGGGCAAGGAAGGCGCCGTGATGACCGTCTTCACGCTCCCCGACTACAGCTACGTCTTCAAGGTCATCAAGGATCGGCCGTGCTTCCTGCGCTCCGCCGCAATGACGGACAAGACCAGCACCAGGCGGGAGGTGATGGACCAGTACGCCCTCGTGTGCCGCCGCGACCGGGTGGGGCGCCTCGTGGACACACAGGAGTTCGAAAACCTCCGCTTCCGGCGGGAGCGTTTCGACCAACAGCTGTTGGCGGAGCTCCGGCAGGCGGCGCGGGAGGTTGTGAGCATCGACGATGACCACGTTGTCATCCGCCACCTATACGTGCAGCGCAGGGTGACGCCGCTGCCCATGTTCATGGCGGAGGAGCGGGACCCAGAGGCCCTCCGCCGCACGATCCTGGACTTCGGATACTTCCTGAAGGACCTGGCGGCGACCGGGATCTTCCCCAGTGATCTCTTCAACACGTGGAACTACGGCGTCACCCGGCGCGGGAGGGTCGTGCTCTTCGACTACGACGACGTGATCCCCATCGAGCAGGCGAGCTTCTCTCGGAAACCCAGGACCTACGACGAAAGCGAGGAGCTCGCGCCCGAGGAGGACAGGATCGTCGCAACCGCCAACGACTTCTTCATCGACGAGATGAGAAGCTACTCAGGCCTCCCTCAGCGCCTCAAGGGCGTGTTCGAAATCGTCCACGGCGACCTCTTCACGGTGGAGTTCTGGCGCTCGGTCAAGGAGCAGGTGAGCGCCGGCGAGCTGGTGGACATCACCCCCTACGACCGCGCCATGAAGTTCCGTCGGGCCTGAGGGTCCCGCGGGCCCCAGCGGCGGAACGCCTCCGGGCTACACTGCGGGCCGTGCAGTGGCGGCTGATCGTTGACGATGCGCGCGCCGGCGCCTGGAACATGGCGGCCGACGAGGCGCTGGTGGAGGCGGTGGACACCGGGATCTCCGCGCCGGTGCTGCGTCTCTACCGCTGGCACCCCCCGTGCCTCTCGCTCGGCTTCTCGCAGCCGTACGGGGCCGCCGACGCGGCATTCTGTGCGGCCCACGGTGTGGATGTCGTGCGGCGCCCAACCGGCGGGCGCGCCGTCCTCCACCACTTGGAGCTGACGTACTCGGTGCTGGCACCTCTCGGGCAGGGGCCGTTCTCGCAGGATCTCCAGGCGGCCTACCAGGCGATCTGTCGCGCCCTCGTGGCCGGGTTGGCAAGACTTGGCGTGCCGGCTGGGCTCTCTGCTGAGTCGGAGGGCGGGCACATCAGCCCCACCCAGACGATCCCTTGCTTCATCGGCCAGGCCGCCGGCGAGGTGGTCGCGCTGGGGCGCAAGCTCGTGGGCTCCGCGATGCGCCGTCACGGCGGCTCGGTCCTCCAGCACGGCTCGATCCTGGAAGGGTGGGATGGCGCGCTGCAGGCCGGCTGCCTCGGGCTGCCCGACGATTCCTCGCTGCGACCCGTCGTGGTGACCCTTTCGGACCTCCTGGGCGCGCCGCCGCGGGGAGAGGTGCTGGCCGAGGCGATCGCGGCCGGGTTCTCCGAGACCTTCGGCGTTCGCCTCGCTCCCTCGGGTTTGACCGCCGAGGAAGCCGCTCGGACACGGCTGCTCGAGCGCGAGCGCTACGGCCATGCCCGCTGGACGGTCCACCGCGATCCTGCGTTGCCCCTTGAGGCGTGACAGACGTCCGAGATCGCACGCGGTGCTGCGTCTCGGGTGTCAGGCCCTCCGGCGGCGCACGAGCCCGATCGCGGCGATGACGATCCACAGGACGACCGCCGCACCCGAGGCGAGGAGAGACCGCTCGACCGCGCCGTCCCGGTAAACCAGCTCGACGTGGTGCCTCCCGGGGGGCACCACGACGGCGGAGAGGCTCACATCGGTGCGCCAGAGCCGGGTCGGCTGACCGTCGCTGGTTGCGGACCACCCCTCATCCCAGGTCTGGTTGAGCGCCAGCAGTGAGCTGCTCGGACCGGCCCCGGAGACAGCGACTGCGAGCCGACCGGGGCTACGGGTCACGATCTCGGCGCGGCACGGCGCAGGGTCGCGGGGAAGACGCAGCGCGTCCGGGCCTTCAACGAGGGCCGCTGCCCCTGCCTCGGGGCCGAGGCGAAGGACCGAAGCAAGCCATGCGTCGTCGCCGTCGAACCTCACGATGCGGTCCGCGCAGAAGGCATCCGGCTGAGGGTCCGGCAGGAACGTCACTCTCGCGCGGGGTTGCGGCGCATCCTGGTACGCGAGCACGGCGCCGACGCCGCGG
>MEKI01000133.1:2800-3051 GCA_001766905.1 Acidobacteria bacterium RBG_13_68_16 | reverse complement strand
ACGCCAGAACAGGCGGGTCGCGCGGCCCGACCAGGAGAGCTGGGTGAGGTCCACGTCGGTGTCCAGAGCCGTGGCGATTCCTCGGGCCGCCGGGAGCGGACTGGTGGGGACGGCCGCGAAGACGGGGTCGGAAGGGCGCCACTCGGCCAGGTTGAACAGCCGGCCGCGGCCGGGGGCCTCGAGGAGGGGGCGGAGCACGGGGAAGACGGCGTCCACCTCGGCGGGCGGCCGGGTCGGGACGAGCGGCTTGC
>MEKI01000133.1:2684-2760 GCA_001766905.1 Acidobacteria bacterium RBG_13_68_16 | reverse complement strand
CGCCACGGCAGCGAGCCCCGCTGCCGTTGCCAGCAGCGCGGTCACCCGGCGCCTGGTGTGCTGCTCCCCGGAGAAG
>MEKI01000133.1:803-2655 GCA_001766905.1 Acidobacteria bacterium RBG_13_68_16 | reverse complement strand
CGAGCACCGTGATCAACAGCCCGGGGTAGAACGAGTAGACCAGCGGGAACTGGTTCACCGCGTAAGCCGAGGCGCCCCCATACGCCGCGGCGGTGACGCCCTCGGTGTGCCCCATCAGGTGGGGGAGCGCGAACTCGAGCAGCCGGATCGGCGGCATCGACCACGTCTCCGATCGCTCGAGCGAAAGCCCCGCGGAGCGGACCGACCTCGCCGCCAGGCTCAGCCCCGGGAGGATGACCACGGCGGCCGTGGCGGCGCCCAGGAGAACCGCGCCCGCGACACGCGCAAGAGGGAGCAGCACCGTGCGCCCCGCATCCCCGGACGACGGGTCGCTGGGGGAGAGCGCCGCACAGGCTGTGGCCAGCAGGAGGAGCACCGATAGGAGCGTCACGGGCTCGCCTCCGGCGCACGCGAGGGCGAAGCAGGCGGCGAGGCCGAGAGCGTCCCGGCGGGGTCCGCCGCGCAGCAGCCGCACCGCGAACGCCACCAGGGCGGGCACCGGGGCGAGCGTAAGCAGCATCGGCAGCAGGTTGGTGACGGAGAGCATTAGCCCGCCAAATGCCCACGAGCAGCCGGCCAACAGAGCCGCGGGCCAGCTTCGGCCCAGCGTCCGCAGAAGAAAAACCATGCCGGCGAACGCGGCCAGCAGCGGGACCAGTACCTGCAGTTTGAAGGCGACCTCCCACGGCAGGATCAGGAACAGCCAGGAGAGCGGGTGGAACACCGCCGCGTGCGGGTTTGCCGCGAACGGCTGGCCCATGTTGACGAGCGGGTTCCAGAGCGGCAGTCCGCCGGATTCATGCCAGAGACGCACGAGCAGCGAGCGTAGCGGCCTCTCAAGCGCCGCCAGGTCGCGCTCGCAGAACGTCTCGCCGCGGAGGAAGACCCCATCGAAGAGCGTCAGGAAGAGCGCCAGCACGAGGAGCACGGGAATGAGCGGGAGGCGCCCTCGCCGCGGCGCATCGGCGCGCTCAGTCGCCGGCTCGAGTTCCGGGGCGCGTCCCGGCGGGGTTTCCACGTGTGCCTTCGGGATCGAGTATAGCGATGGGGGCCGCATGCGGTCGCAAGATCTCGCATAGAATGTGCGCCGTGAAGCACACGAAGCGACGCCTCCGCAGCGCCTTTGTCGCGCTCTCCATGCTCGGTGGCCTAGCCGCCTGCAAGACCGCGGTGCCACCGCCTCCGGCTCCGGTCCCAGTGGTCCCGGCGGCCGAGGTGAAGCCCACGCCCCCGCAGGAGTACGTCCGGGTCACGGGCAGCAGGCTCAACGTGCGGGAGCAGCCGACCACCAGCGCTGCGGCCGTCGTTCGGGTGAAGAAGGGCGAACGGCTCGAGGTGCTCGGCCGGGATGGCGAGTGGGTTCGGGTGAGGCTCGCCGACGGGGCGACCGGCTGGGTGCACGGAAAGTACGTGCAGAGCGACGAGCCCTGCACGCCGGACAAGGCCACCGCGGACCTGCTGTCCGGCGTCCCGCTCTCGTTCACCGAGGGACAAAGCGTCGGCACGGTCGTGCTCGAGGCCACCGTTGACGCGACCGGTAGCGTCGTGTCCACGAAGGTCGTACGGGACACCACGGGGATCCCCGAGCTGGTGCAGCGCGCTGAGAGCGAGGCCAGGGCGCTCAGGTTCTCGCCGCCGGTGCGCAACTGCCACCCAGTGCCGTTCCTCTACGCCTACACCCGCAACTTCTGAAGGGCCCTGGCCCCGGGCAGCGGCGGACGCTAGCGCCGCGAGCGCAGCACCACAAGCAGACCCTCGATGTCTGCGGGGAGCGGTGCCTCGAACGTCATCGGAACGCCCGTAGCCGGGTGGGTGATCGTGAGCCTCCAGGCGTGCAGGGCCTGGCGCGGAA
>MEKI01000133.1:0-787 GCA_001766905.1 Acidobacteria bacterium RBG_13_68_16 | reverse complement strand
CGCGAGTTCGGCGTCCTCGAGCGCTCGCCACTGGCGCCCGGCGTACACCGGATCGCCCACCAGGGCGTGGCCGAGGTGGGCCATGTGCACTCGCACCTGGTGGGTGCGGCCGGTAACCAGCCGGCACTCGACGAGAGCGCAGCCGGGGAAACGCTCGCGCACCCGGTACAGCGTGCGCGCCGGCCTCCCGCCTGGGACGACGGCCATGCGCTTGCGCTCGGTGGGGTGCCGGGCGATCGGGGCGTCCACGACACCCTCGTCGAGCCTGGGAATCCCGTACACCACGGCCAGGTAGCGCTTGTCGGTGGTGCGCCATCGGAACGAGAGGGAGAGGGCACGGTGGGCCGCGTCGCTCTTGGCGGCAATCAGCACGCCGGACGTGTCCTTGTCGAGGCGGTGCACGATCCCGGGGCGCTCCACGCCGCCCACGCCCGAGAGATCGCGGCAGTAGGCCAGCAAAGCGTTCACCAGCGTGCCGTCGGGGTTGCCGGCCGCCGGGTGGATGACCAGGCCGGCAGGTTTGTTGATCGCGATCAGGTGCTCATCCTCGAACAGCACATCAAGCGCCATCTCCTGGGGGATCAGGTCGGACGGCGTTGGAGGCGGAGGGACGACCTCGATCACGTCGCCGGGCCGCAGGAACTGCGCGGGTTTGGACCGCGCACCGTTGCGGGTGACGTGTCCCTCGGCGGTCCAGCGGGCAACCTGCGACCGCGACCACCCGTGCCCGGCCGCGGCCAGGAAGCGGTCCAGCCGCAACCCGGCATCTTTCTCTGGCACGATCAGC
>MEKI01000132.1:15879-16017 GCA_001766905.1 Acidobacteria bacterium RBG_13_68_16 | reverse complement strand
CTGTTCCTCCTGCACCCGGATGAGTTCGTGCTCAACAAAGAGGCGACCCAGCGGGCCGGTGGAGCCTCGGCGCTGGAGGACTACCAGAAGGGCGCTGGCATCGTCGTGACGCCGAGCGGCGGGGGCGGCGCGGTCCAG
>MEKI01000132.1:15384-15768 GCA_001766905.1 Acidobacteria bacterium RBG_13_68_16 | reverse complement strand
GTCAGGGCCGGACACGAGCGGGGCGAGTACCGGGTGCCGGCCGGATCGATCGTGAGGAGATAGGATGCCCTACCTCAGTGGAAGTGTTGGAAGCGATGGTTGGTTTCTCTCCCGGCCTGCGAATCGCGACCGCGCATTCCAGCTGGCGTTCCCGAGCTTTCTTCGGAATCGCCTGACGGATCCGGGCGAGCCTGCAATCATCTTCCCGACTCTGACCATGGGGTGGGGCGACGTGCCGAATCCGTCGTCAGAGTTGCCGCAGGCGCCGATGAGCTACATCGTGGACGGCTCGCTCGGGCGGTATGGCGCCTTCGGCGGCCACTTCGCGTTCTCGAACTCGACCGTGATCTTCCCGACCGAGTTCGGGATTTGCAACAGCTTTCG
>MEKI01000132.1:15087-15349 GCA_001766905.1 Acidobacteria bacterium RBG_13_68_16 | reverse complement strand
CGATCGACTTCACGCGGGCGGTGTACTCGGATCCTGCCGCTGTCGCCCGGGAGATCCGGCGACAGATCATAGCCCAAATCACACTCGGCAACCTCTCCGGAAGTTGGACATGCAAGTACCTCGACGAGCGCGAGACGGACTCCCCCACCTGGTGTTTTCGGATCGAGAGCGACCAGGATTTCAAGCTGCTCCGCGATGCCGGTGGCATCTCGAACTGCCTCGAGGTTCTCGGCTGGACGGTGATGAGTGCGTACGCGCTGAC
>MEKI01000132.1:14207-15017 GCA_001766905.1 Acidobacteria bacterium RBG_13_68_16 | reverse complement strand
TGGCGAAGGTCAGGGACTCCTACCTCGATCCGGCGCAGTGGACCGAGGGGCTCAATAAGTGGACCTTCGTCGACCGGCACAACTACGCGACATGGGGTGTCGCCGGGGACCCGGCGGTAGAGCACTGCGGCGTCTGCTACGGCACGGACAATCACCTCTACACGAACTTCTCGATGGTGCCGGACCCTCCGCCGTGGTGGGGAGGCGGCCTTGGGGCCGGCGGGGCGGACAACCTGACGCGCGAGCGGTGCTTCCCGTGCCGGCGTCTGGCGGCCAACTTCCTCGATTGGGGTGACCTCTACTCGCAATCGTACCCGGACCTGTCCGACTACCAGTACTGGCGGCTCCAGATCGTCAACCGCGGCAACTGGACCCGGTCGCTGCGCATCGGCCACGCGGCGCTGACCCCATCCTTCTGGTTCGGTCCCGGGGTCGGAGCGAAAGCGACGGGCTTCCGGCACGGGCGGATCGTGCGCAGCCAACTGCTCGGGTCCGCCTTCGGCGGGGCGACCCCGCTCTACCGGCACCCGAGCTACCTCGGCGCCTACGAGCTAGAGCGGCTGACCGAGGCCGACAAGTGGATGCTCGAGCATCTCTTCAACGCGCCGATGGGCTACCGGCCGAGCTATCCGAGCGGGCATGGTATTCAGCCGGTGCCCGAGCTCGGGGCGCCCATGCCGGTGCACGTCTACGACCCGGCCAGCGACCCGTGGGCGTACGAGTCGAGGATGTACGGGAGCACGGTGCACGGCACTCCCGGAGTGAGCACCGACCGGTGGGTGTCGACGAAATATGTCCGCGGCATGCTCT
>MEKI01000132.1:13708-14197 GCA_001766905.1 Acidobacteria bacterium RBG_13_68_16 | reverse complement strand
CCAGTTCGAGGACCTCCCCTTCGAGGGCGAGCGCACCGCGGGCCGCAACCGGGCGCGGCTGTCTCTGATGGGCGCGGAGAGCGGGTTCTGACATGCCGGCCCCGTTCGATCCCGACCAGGGGCGCGGCGAGTGCCCGCACTGGCACGCCCACGGGGTCGACCCTCGCCAGCTTCTGGTGGCGCGCAAAACGCCGTTCTCCGATGACGACGTCGGCCTGACCGACAGCTACCAGTTCGGCCCCGAGGCATGCGAGGACTCGACCTTCGCCTACGCCTGGGCAAACAGCGCGGCTCTGCTGTCGAACACCGGCCTGCAGGGCGACATGGCGACGACGGACACTCCATGGGCGGAGAGCGTCGTCAACTTCGTCGGCCTCGACCTCGACACGGCCATCGGTGCCGGCACGACCGATCGGTTCGTCAAGGACGTCGAGATCGTGATCTACTCGCACGCCGTCTTCCCATCCCCGGATCCGGGAGTGCCGGGTG
>MEKI01000132.1:13327-13699 GCA_001766905.1 Acidobacteria bacterium RBG_13_68_16 | reverse complement strand
CGCGGTACGTCATCGAGCTGCCGTCTGGGGTGCGGTACACGATCCTCGACGGGACCCCGAGCCTCTACACGGCGGCTGGTGACGCCCAGGTCGAGGTGGCCCGGCTCTCGCTCCTCGACGAGATCATCCGGCTGAGCCTGACCAACCGGCCGCACCTGACCTGCGGGCAGCTTCAGACGCTCCTGCAGGGGATGCGCGTCCGGGTCCAGGCCGCCGAGCTCGGGGCGACGAACACGACCACCGACCGGTGGATGTGCGGCCGGGTCGAGATCGATCTGGAGCTCTTCCAGGTTGGGCAGGTCGAGGACTGGCAGGGCGAGTACTGGATCCGCGCCTGCTGGCTCGACCCCGCGGACCCCGCCTTCGCGGTCG
>MEKI01000132.1:6678-13314 GCA_001766905.1 Acidobacteria bacterium RBG_13_68_16 | reverse complement strand
GTACATCGAGCGGGTGATGGACCACGTGCGGAACATCCGCCACCACGTGATCCCGCCGGGGGCGATGTCGACCTCGAACAGCGGGGGCTCGACGGCCAGGTGGATCCAGTGGCACGTGAAGGATCAGCAGCTCCTGCCGGGGCCGGTGACCGACCCGCCTAGCGAGGCGCAGTGGGCGCTGCACGACCCGGTCCGGTTCGACATCCTGACCGATGAGCAGGCCTCGCTCATGCACGACCCGGTCGAGTGGGTCATCCTGGTCGAGCTCGAGTGGCTCAAGTGGATCGAATCGGTGGCCTGGGAGTTCGCCTACGACCCTGCCGGCGGCTCGCCGAATACCAACGTCTTCCGGGCCCCTTTCGATCGCGGGACCCTCCCGACCCCGACCTGGTTTCTTCTCGGCTTCGAGGTCGACGGGGTGGCGGTGGACGCGACCGAGGTCTGGCACTGGGACGACTGCTTCGACACCGCGAGCACCTACTGCTTCGTCGACGAGGCCCCCGACGATGGCGAGCGCTACCTCTACGTCCATCTACCGGACGGGATGTCGCCGGCGTCGAACCTCGGCCACGGCCTCGGCCTGCGGCTGGTTCTGCCTTGCTCGATGGGGCCGGTAGCCAGCGGGCCGCGGAACTCGATCCCCTACCTCGACATCGTCGACGCGGTGCCGGCGGCAGTCCATGCGCTGGACAGCTATGAGCGGGGAGTCTTCGCCGACCCGAGCGGCGAGCTGCGGCTGAGGAACGTGCCCGTCCAGGCGACCCAGCGCTACGGTGTGCTCTACCAGCTCCTGCAGGCCTCTGAGCCCAACCCGGGGCTCGGCTTTCTCGCCCACAACCGGCCGGTCACCATCAAGGCGATCCGACGCGGGCAGAGCTGGGACCGGGCCCTGGTCCTCTTCCGGGGCACGTGCTCGTGGTCGAAGTCGGCGGCGCTCGTGACGAATGAGTCGGTGAGGCTCGATATCCGGGGCTGGAGCGCGGAGACGCGAGAGGCCCGGCTGCCATCCAGCACGATCAGCATCGATGAGTACCCGAATCTCGCCGACTCCGCAAACGGCCAGCCGAAGACCTGGGCGATCGGCGCCGACCACGAGAAGGTCCTCGCCCACCTGGTGGACGTCGGCGAGTGGGATGTCGGACCACCGGACATCACGCGCAAGCCCAAGGCGCTGGCGGGCGAGAACTGGAGCGCAGTCTCGGCGGTCTACCTGACCGACGTGGCGAGCCCCTACACGTGGAGCTTCGTCCCGGCGACGCAGAGCATCGAGTTCGACACGGTCGACCAGACCGAGATAGAGGCGATCCGGGCAGCCGAGATCCGCTTCGATGGCGACGGCGAAGAGCTGATTCCCTACGACGGTTCTCCGGCCACCGCCGACGTGGCGTCCGGCGCGCTGTTCAAGCGGCTGCTCCTCGAGGCCGGTCACGACTATGTGACCGAGAGCTTCGACGCCCTGGACGACCCGGCGCAGGATGGCGAGACTCACCTGGTGCGAGTGCTCTGCACTCAGGATGTCGCGGTCTCCGATCTCCTCTCGCAGCTCCAGGCGACTCGCGGGGTCCGGCTCGTCTGGCGCGCCGACCACAAGGTCGACGTGGTACCGGCCTGGCCGACCGAGACGGACGCGAACACGCTCTGGCTCCGACCCGCCGACATCCTCGGTGACATCGAGTACCATCTGGTGACCGACCACATGGGCGACCGGGTCGTGGTCGAGTGGCACGGCTACGGGGTGCCCGCGGTGATGGAGACCGAGTATCTGCACGCGGTCCCCGAGAGCCTGGCCCGCTACAAGATCCAGGGCGAGAAGCGGATCTCGACGCTCCACGCTGGCCAGGCAGGCGCCGCGGCGCGGGCTGCGGACTGGAGAGCGTCGACCCCGTTTGTCGAGGCCACGATGATGATCTCGCGTCGGGCGATGCTCGGCAGCACGATCGTGCTCCTCGGCCAGGAGCCGGCGCTGACCGACTCGGGCGATCTATCCGGCTACGAGCTCTGGCAGGTGTTGCGCGTCGAGAATCGCCCCGAGCGGACCCAGGCGGTGCGGATGCGGCTGGTGGGGCAGGTCCACCCCTTCGCTCGACCGAGGCGGCCATGAATGAGATCGAGCGGGCGCTGGTGCCGGTGTGGCGGGCGATCTCCTACCTGCGGCGCGGGAGCGGGTCGAGTGGAGGTACTTACGATGAGTGCCCGACGTTCGTGGCCACGGGCGATCCCAAGGTCTACACGATGCCGCACGCGTACCTGCAGGACTCGATCGACGTGACCATCGGCCCGATCCGGCTGTGGCCCGGGACGGACTTCACGGCCGCGGGGACGATATTCACGCTCGCGGTCGGGCACTGGCCGAGCGGGGTGCCGGCGGGGCAGACGCTGAGGGTGTTTCGGGCGAGGAGGACGTGACGATGCGCAGGAGAGCCGTAGCGATTTTCGGGACCATGGCTGGGCTGGTGGTCGGCTGGCTGGCGCTTGCGAGCCTGGCGCCGCCATTCCGCGCGACGGCACAGGGCCCCAGGCAGGTCTACGACTACAACATGATCGGCCAGGCCGGGTGCGAGGGGATGGTCCTGGCCTTCGACGCGGTGAGCCGCGAGGGATACTGCGAGACTCCCGGGTTCGGAGCCACGGGTGCCACGGGGGCGACCGGGGCTACGGGAGCGACGGGTGCGACTGGCGCCACGGGAGTCGGCGAGACGGGCGCTACCGGTGCCACGGGAGCCGCTGGTGCCGAGGGCGTGACCGGGGCGACCGGGGCCGAGGGCGTCACTGGCGCGACGGGGATTGGCGCGACGGGCGCTACGGGTGCCGCTGGCTCGACAGGCGAGACCGGCGAGACGGGGGCTACGGGCCCGGCGAGTGATGCGATCGCCTACTCGACAGTCTTCAAGGCCGACGCCGCAGTCAGTACGTGTCCGTCCTACTCGTCCGCGTCTCAGATCTTCACCGTCGCCAGCGAGGACACGAGTTCGGTGCGGTTGATGTTCGCCTGGACCTGCGTGTCCGCGGGCAACGCGTACTGGCGGCTGCGCGACCTGACGGCCGGCGCAGACATCTTGGCGGGGGGGCCGGTGGCCTGCACGTTCGCGAACGCGATCGTCGAGGACGCGAGCGCGGCGTCGATGCCGGCGGCCGATGCGCGCGTGGAGCTGGAGATCTGCCACTCGGCGGGCGGCACGCTGACTGCGGTCTCGATGATCCACTGGGTGGTGGTGCGATGAGCGGAGACGATGATGGAACTGATGCCGTGCGATGAGCGACTCACGCGACTCGTGCTACGGTGCGAGCACGTCGGGGACCTGTTGACGGGGATCTTGGAGACCCTACGCGATGGCGACCACGAGCGAGGTACTGATCTCCCGGCTGGAGAGGGCGATCGAGAGGATCGAGACGGCGGTGACGGAGCTTGGCCAGCGCGTCGCGGTTCACGCTGCCCAGCTCACTGACAATGCGGCAGAGCACCATGTGCTATTCGGTCAGTGCAGGGACATGGCTTCTGCGATGTCGGGAAACGGCGAGCGGCGGTCCATCTTCTCGCGATTGCAGCGAGTCGAGGATCGGTGTGAGTCGTGCGGTCAGCGGTCGGCGCTCACGCGCGGGCAGTGGTGGGCGGTGGTGATCGTCGTGATCGGGGGCGGGGCCAATCTGGTGTTCTCGCTGATCGAGAGGTGGGTGGCGCCATGACGGACGGCCGGATGACGCAGGCAGAGGGGGTCAGCCTCCGCGAGTATTTTGATCAGCGGTTTGCGGAGAGCCAGCGGTCCATCGATAAGGCTGAGCACCTGATGGAACAGCGTCTAGCCGGGATGAACGAGTTCAGGGACACGCTGCGGGACCAGGCGTCACGGTTCGTAACGCGCGAGGAAATGCTTGCTGCGATCAAGGCACTCCCCTGCGTAATCCACGAGTCGCGGGTATCCAGCCTCGACAACTGGCGGGCGCGGATGGAAGGAGTCGCGTCGCAGCGCAGCGTCATGGTGACGGGGGCGCTGGCGGTAGCGGGGCTGATCATGTCGGCGCTGGCGCTGGTGCTGGCGTGGGTGAGGGTGACATGAGCGAGGTCATGCTGATGTCCACGAACATTAACATCGTCGTCCACCATGCTCCGGCCGGCCCTGTCCGGGTCGAGGGGACACTGCGCACCGAGCGGCAGAGAGACGGGCGCCGGGTGCTACTCGAGATGGAGCAAACTTCATCCAGGCGTGGCTCGCGTGGGCGGCGCTGAGGGCCGGCGGCTGGCACGCTTGGCGAGCCTACCGGCGGGCCGAGCGAGCGGCGTACTGATGCTGGGCAGGAGGTGTGAGATGCAGTTCGATCATGCGGCGGTAGCGAGGCAGTGGCGAGAGCGGTACCCGGCCCGGTCGGGCGATGGGTGCGCCGAGGTGCTGGCGACGCTGGCGACCGACACGACGCTCCTCGACGTGCAGCAGGCGGCCTATGTGCTCGCGACATTACACCACGAGACAGCCGGCACGTGGCTGCCGATTGAGGAGTACGGGCGCGGCAAGGGGCGACCGTACGGTGAGCCCATCTGGATCGACTCACGCCACACCGTGGCCTACTACGGGCGCGGGTACGTTCAGCTCACGTGGCTCAGGAACTATGCGGTGCTCGGGCATCGGTTGGGCATCGATCTGGTGTCACATCCGGAGTCGGCTCTGGAGGCGTCGATCGCGTGGCGGGTGCTCGTGGTCGGGATGCTCGAGGGGCTGTTCACGGGGGCGGCGCTGTCGCGGTACATCCCCGAGCGGGGCGAGTCGGCCGACTACCTGGAGGCCCGGCGGGTCGTGAATGGCCTCGACTGCGCCGAGAAGATCGCGGGCTACGCCCGGGAGCTCGAGGAGCTGCTGCGGGCGGCGTCGGGCGGGCCGCTGGTGGCCGAGCTGGCGTCGCCGGCGAGCCCGGAGAAGCACAATGGCTGCCGGGTGGGCATCGACCAGGGAGGCGAGCTGGCATGAGTGCGCCACGGATGCGCATCGAGCTGTCCGAGGCCGAGCTCGAGCTGCTCGCGGACGCGATCGACGCGCGCCGCGGGGCAGAGTACGGGGAGCCGGCCCGACTCCTCGAGGCGCTGCTCAAACGGCTGGACGCCGAGTTGGAGCGGCTGCGTGGCCCCGGGGGTTGACGGTACCACTTCCCGTGTGCCAGCATACCGGCGGGGCTAGATTGCAGCTCTCGCCGACACGCATCCTCCACTCGCTCGCCGGAGCGCCCTCCCTCGACGGGTGCGCTCCCCTGTCCGCCCCCTGCGCCATCTGTGGCCTCGACTCCGAGCGCGGCATGCCCTGGTCGCGGTGGCAGGGCACGCAGTTCACCGACCAGAACAAGATCGCTCGCTACGGCTCGGACGCGATCTGCGAGCCATGCGCATGGGTGCATTCCTGGGTGGCACCGCCCGGGATTGTTCTGGATCCGGCGAAACCAAAGGGGCCGAATCTCAGGATGTACTCGCACTTCTGGTCGGAGGCCGACGGCTACTGGTGCGGGAACAAGGCCGACAAAGCACGCATGCGAGCATGGGTGCTAGCGCCGAAGAGTGGCGCGTGGTTCGCTGCGATCGCCGACACGGGGCAGAAGCACGTCCTGCCGTACACGCCGCTGAACCGCGGGGCCGTGGGGCGGGTGCGATTCGAGGAGCAGACGGTTATCCTGCCGGTTGGTGACGGGGGCGGACTCGTCGCAGCGATGTGTTCCCTGCTCACGGCCGGACCGACGAAGGAAGAGGTCGGGCAGGGCGACTACTGGGTGCGCTCGTGGCGCGAGAACGAGCGAGAGATCCGAGCCTTCGAGCGGCAATGGGGCTCGCTCCGGAGGCGTGCATGGTGGACGTTGGCGCTGTGGCTGGCGCAGCGCGATGAGGACGAGCATGGTCGACGCAGAGAAGCTCGACAGATGGCGGCGAGCAACGGTCGCCGTCCTCCTGGCGACACGGGCCGAGTACCTCGGGCGGCCCGGCACGTCGCCGCTGAAGCACTGGGATCAGCTGCAGGACCGGATGCGGGCTGCCAGCAGGCAAGCCTCTTCGGTGGCGCAGTGGGCGACGGCGCTGAGCCGTAGCCTCGGGCTCGGAGCACCGGGGCCGGAGAGGGCCTCGGCCACGACATCCCTGGCGGACGAGATCGGAGACGACGCGGGCCGGTGGCTCGACCTGGTGGAGGAGGAGCACGCCTACCTGATGGCGCTCGCGAGAGAGCAGGCCGAGGGGCGACGACGGGCGCGTGAGGCGCGGGAGGTAGGGCATGGAACAGCGTAAATACGAGTTCATCCTCGAGGCGAAGCAGCCGATCGCGCACGCAAGCGAGACCTACGGCAACATGTCGGTCGTCATGCGCGAGCGGGTGCGCCAGCCGGACGGCCGGTGGGTGGCGGTCCCCGTGATCACCGGCGACACGATGCGCCACGGCCTGCGCGAGGCGGGCACCTACTGCCTCCTCGACTGCGCTGGGCTGCGAGACGCGCAGCTGGGAGAGGCGGCGCTGAGGCTCCTGTTCGCGGGCGGGATGGTCACCGGCAGCTCGGCCACGATCAATCTCGGCCAGTACCGGGAGATGGTCGACCTGCTGCCGCACCTGGCGCTGCTCGGGGGGTGTGCGCAGAACCGAGTGATCGCCGGCCGGATGCAGGTAGACTCGGCCA
>MEKI01000132.1:6323-6537 GCA_001766905.1 Acidobacteria bacterium RBG_13_68_16 | reverse complement strand
TGTGCGCCACCTGCTACTCCGACCTCGACCAGGACACGCTCCTGGTGATGCTGGCCGCGTTCCTTGCCGATGCGCGGGTCGGGGGCAAGCGCGGGGTGGGGTGTGGTCTCCTGGCCCCGGTGACGGCGCGCAACGTCGAGGTGCTGCCCTGGCAGGCGAAGGGCGAGACGATGGCGCTCGACGCTCAGCGGGTGGGGGGGCTCTTCCGTGCGCA
>MEKI01000132.1:1807-6309 GCA_001766905.1 Acidobacteria bacterium RBG_13_68_16 | reverse complement strand
CCGATCGGATCGCCGAGTTCCTGGCCGAGGGGGCGGCGTGATTCCCCTGCATGTCCGGGCCTCGCTCACGGGGGCTCTCTCGCTTCCCGACGGCTACATCCATCTCGATGCGTTGCTCGCAGCGGCGGTGGTGCTCCGCGACGAGATCCCGCCGGCCCACACGGCGGAGGAGATTGTCCCGGTGGAGATCCCTGTCGCGCGCGAGCCGGGGGGGTGCTTCCACTTGGCGTCGGCCGCCGTGGCGCTCTGGGAGAAGATGGAGACGCGGTACACGCAGCGGCGGTTCCCGGTGACCGAGGCGGCCGTCCGGAGTGCGATGAAGTCGATCAACCTGAGCGCTGGCCGCCAGAAGAACTACCGGATCCCGATGGAGGCGGGGCACGTCGAGGGTGATCGCCTCGACTGGTGGTGCGTGGGGGAGCCGGGAGAAATCCGCTCGCTCCTCGACTTGGTGACGCACGTGGGCCGCAAACGCTCAGCCGGGCTCGGGCGTGTGCGAGAGTGGGTGGTCGATGAGTGCGAGCCGTGGGAGGACTTCCCGGTGCTCGGGCGCGATGCGGAAGCGCTGCGCCATCTGCCGCTCGACTGGCCCGGGCTCGGGGAGCATCTCGTGCGCTGGGGACGCGTGAGCTATCCCTACTGGCTGCGAGCGGATCTAGCCGAGGTTGCTGCGCCGCTCGCTGCATTATGACGATGCGCGCCTGCTTTATTGAGTGCTGTCCGCAAGAATCGCGCGGATCGATGGGTGCACATTATATCCTTGCGGCAGCCCGCGCCGCTGGGTTTGAGATCGATGAGCTGGACTATGAGGACGGGACGCTCGGCTACGACGTGGAGTTGTGCTCGGTGCATCATTGTACAGATTGGCCATGGCTCGCAGACGCCCCCAGGAGGGCTCCCGTGCGGTTGGTCGGCGGGCATGTCATGGCCAACAATCCGCGGCCCGGCTTGCGGTACGGAGATGCGTTCTGCGTCGGCGAGGGCGAATCCTGGATCGCTGCGGCGTTACAGGCTCTCGCGGACGGTGGCGCGGCGAAGGACTTGACTCGGCTCCCTGGCACTCTCGTTCCGGCTCTATGGGATGGACGGCGCATCGCGCCGAACGAGGAGCGGCCCCTCCCGCGGCATGCACCATACCTCAACCGCAGCGCACAACGCCACGCAAGGACGTGGTATTTGGAGCTGGCCAGGGGCTGCCCCTTCGCGTGTCAGTACTGCGAGCTCGGATGGTCGGTCCGATATCGACCGCAGGACACGGGGTATCTGCTGTCGGCGCTGGAGCAGATCGATCGTGGCCAGTCGTCGCACGTGAGCCTATTCGCTCCGGATGAAGCATCTCACCGGGGCTATCCTCAGATCCTGCAAAAGATCCACGACCTCGGGTTGGTGACGCAGTTCGGGTCGATGCGACTCGACCAGATCATGAGGCGTCAAGATCTGCCATTCAAGCGCAACATGCTCATCAGGGTAGGGCTGGACGGTCTCACTGAGGAGAGCCGAAAGCGCGTGGGGCGCGACCTGCGTGATGACGACGTGGTCGAGTACATGCGATGGATGGCGGACCGAGGTCACGTGAGCTTTAAGTTCTTCATGATCTTTGGGTTCCCGTGGGAGGCGTATCGAGACTTCGAGGCGTGGGAGTTGTTGATGGATCGCATCTTGACGCTTCCGCGAAAGCAGAGCGCCAAGTTGCGGATCAAGTTCACGCCGTTCATTCCGCAGCCATCAACGCCCCTCTCGGATGCCGAGCCGATCTACGATGAGCGGATGGTAGAGCGCATCTTGGGGTGGTTTCACCGCAAGCTGCGGCCTCGATCCGTGCCTGGGTGGTACGTTGAGAGCGAGGGGCTTATGAGTGCTCGCTCACACGCAGAGCAGATCTTGTTGACGCGGGGCGACGAAGGGGTGATCGACGAATGGCGCGGCCTCGGGTACCGACGACTGGTCAGGCCAGAGAAGTCCTGGCGCCCGAAGTCGCGCGACGGGCTGCGGAAGTATAGGCACCGACCGTGACCGTCGGGGCGGAGACGCGCGCTTGCTGTGTGTGCGGCAAGCTCTTCCTGGTCTCGTTCCGCCAGCAGGCTACGTGCCAGGCCGAGGAGTGCAAGCGGCGGCGCAACGATGCGCGGCGCAAGGCCGACCCGGCCTACATCCTGAGCGTGCGCCAGCGCTGCCGACGATGGGCCGAGGCGAATCGCTCCTGTCGATCACGCCAGCCGTGGCTCTACGGCGCGCCGCCCTACGCTGCGCATCTGCCTGGTGGCGGGCTCGCTTTCGATGTACGGCCCTACCCGCGCTGGGCGGTCGAGCACAGGAACGTCCGAGCCCTGCACGGGATGGTGACGACGCTCGTCGGGCTCCCGCACCTGCCGCATGCGCCACGGTTCTCGCTCGCGCCGTGGCGCTCGGAGTTCGGCTGGTCGGCCTACATCGATGACCTCGAGCGAGCACGGGCGCTCGCGGCGAAAGCCTGGCCGGCGAGCCTCTACTCGCGCGATGTCGAGGTGACGTGCTCGCCGCTCATGCGTCCGAGGGCGCCGGTAGTGGCGAGGCGCGGCCGACGAAGGCTGAGCATCGTCGCGCTGACCCCGGTCTGCACACGCAAGAACGGACAGATCGGGGACATGTACACCGCACCCTGCGCCGGCGCGATCCGCTCGTCGCTCCAGGGGATGGCCCGCAAGCGGCTCGGCCTCGAACTGGAGGATGAGGCGATCTGCGTCGAGCTGCTCGACAGGACGACGGAGGCGCGAGCGCTCGCCCTCGGGGGCAAGTACGGCACCGTCCGGGGGTGGGTCGGCGAGATCATCATCGAGTGCAATGCCGTGGCGCACTGGCTGCTGCTGTGCTCGCAGGTGATCGGGCTCGGTGGGCGGACGGCGTTCGGCTTCGGGCGGGTGGCGGTGGAGGTGGCGTGAGCTACCGCGATCCCATCTTGGGCCGGACGCGCACACCCGATCCGCGCTGGCGCGAGACAGGTAGGATGAGGGCTCGCTCGCCACGATACCGGAGGCGAGTCGAGGAATCCCGCGCTGCCATCCTGGCTGGCCGCCAGCACGGAAAGACGGTGGTGGCGACGAGCTGGGGCAAGGATTCGATCGTGCTCTGCGACCTGGCCGTCGAGGTCCTCGGCCCATGCACGCTCCTGCATCAGGCCTCGCCCTACGAGCTGCCCGGGGTCGATCCGATCGTCGACCACTACCGCGTGCGCGGCTGTGAGATCGTGACGCTCTCCCCTACCCGCACGCTCGCCGAGTACATCGACTGGCTGCGCGACGTGGGCCTCTGCTACGAGCGCGCCGACAAGCGACTGGTCAACCGCGCGAAAACCGACCGGGGGATCGCGTGGTGCCTCGATCACGATGTCGCCGTCGAACTGCTCGGCCTCACGGCAGCCGAGAGCGTGCACCGACGGCGCATGCTGCGGGCGCGAGGCCTGCTCTACCGGTCGGCGAGGGGGCTCTGGGTCGGTAACCCGCTCGCCTGGTGGGAGCCGGAGGACATCTGGGCGCACATCGCACTGCGCGAGCTGCTGGGCCGGGGAGCCACCGCAGGCGGCGCCGTCTACTCGTCGAGGGTCGCCACGCCCTCGGCGTCGACCTCGACGGTGTCGCCGACGTGCACCACGTCGTCGGTGGCGACGACCACCTGGTGGCCGCCGTCGCCGAGGATTCTCCCCTGGTACTCGCGCACCCACTCGGCGGCCTGGCGCCCGCCGGCGGGGCGGCGGCCGAGGACGATGGCGACGTGGGCCAGGCCCACGCCGTCGATGCTCTCGTGGTCGTACATCGCGACCACCAGGTAGGTGGTCTCGGTCGTGGTCGCGGTCTCGGTCCTGGTCGTGCTCGTCATTGTCGTGTCCTCCTGCCACTATAGAGTAGCAAGCTCCGTGCCACGCGCTGGATGGCCGAGAATCGCCGATCCTCGCGGATCTGGGGCCACCGAGCCGTGACGCAATGGCACAATCCGTGACAACTTGGCAAAGAGGCGAAAGCCTTTCGCTCGCCTTTCTTTCGCCTGCGCTCAGGCCAGCGCCGCGCCGGGGAGCGCCAGCGCCGCGCCGGGGAGCACCGGGGAGCACCGGCACGCCGCGTGCATGCTGCGGAGGGAGCAATGGAGATCTCGATCATCGGCCGCTGCCGCTGGGACAGCGAGGATATCGCCCGCCTCGTCCGTGCCGTCGCGTCGCGCGACCGCCACCGCGGCGCGCTGATCCAGGCGCTCATCCTTCCCCTCCCTTCCCCTGGCGTCCGCGACCCGGAGCGCCGTGGTCCTGGCTGTTGCGGACCGTCCTCCCGGCGGCGGCTCGCAACTCCCGCCGGACCCATGCGCTCACGGTCTCCCGGGCGATGACGGCTGCCTGCTCGATCAGAGCCTTGTCCGCCGGCTCCAGCTTGATCTCGATGCGCTCGGTGTGCATCCGCGTCCGGCCCATGTCCGGACGGTAGCACGAGCCGCCGACCCGCGCCAAGCCTTGCGCGCTACGGGAAACGGCCGTACAC
>MEKI01000132.1:0-1794 GCA_001766905.1 Acidobacteria bacterium RBG_13_68_16 | reverse complement strand
CGCCGTCGGCTCCGGCGGTGGGGGCTGGTCGAGCGGGACCCAACCGAGCTCATCGACCGCCCGCGGACCCCGCAACCCGAACCGCGCGGGCTGACTGGCGATGAGATCCAGCGACTCCTGGCCGCCATCCCCAAGGTGATCACGCTCGACCGGAGGCTGGTCGACTACCGGATCGCGCGGGACGGCACCATGATCATGGTCCAGGTGCTCACCGGGCTACGCCGTGCCGAGCTCTGTCGACTCGGTGGCGAGGTCCTGACCGACCGGCAGGAGGATGGCAGCTCGCGCCCGTCGGTCCTGGTCAAGGGTGGCCACCGGCGGCGAGTCTACATTCCTCCTCCGGCGATGGCTGCGATCGATGCCTGGGTCGAGCGGTGGGACCCTCGGCCGCCGCTGTGGGGTGGGATCTCGACGTCGACCTACGGGCACGTCGTGGGGCTCTACGCCAGGGCAGCCGGGCTCCGTTGCTCGACTCACTGGCTCCGGCACTCGGCCGCCAAGCTCAGGCGGGAAGCGGGGGCGAGCCTGGAGGAGATCCAGGCCGTGCTCGGGCACTCGAATCTGGCGACGACCGACCGGTACCTGCGCCGCCTCGAGCCGGCCCCGGACACCAGGTGGGGCGCGGTGGCGGCTGCGATCGGGGTGGCGTGATTTGGCGTCTCCATGCGGAGTCCGGGTTGAGGGTACGGGAGGGGTTGACGCGTAGAGCGTGATGCGCTAGACTCTACGGCATGGAGGTTCAGACCATGCTCGACGGCGCCAAGATCAGGCGCCTTCGAGAGCAGCGCCAGTTAAGCCGGGATGACATCGCCTACCGGGCTCGCGACCTCGGGCTCGACGTCTCTCGGGAGACCATCGCTCGGATCGAGAATGGCCGACCCGGCACCGTGTACCTCACCACCGCCTACGCGATCGCCGATGTCCTCGGCGTGACCGTGGACGATCTGCTGCGCAGGCAGGCGTCCTAACCATGGCGTCCGCGGCTGCTGGCGGCTTTTCATACCCTACTCGGTGTGATATACCGCGCAGGGATGCGGAGTTACGCGGCGCGCCCCGCGAGCCGAAGATCATCCGCTGGGAGTGGCACATGGTGCGCCGGCCGCGGCAGATCGTGCCTGAGCTGCTGGCGCTGCTCGCCGACGCGCGGCGGGCTGAGCGGCGACGGCGTGGCCGGCGGGAAGTGAGCGATGACCGAGCGCTGTAAGACCTGTCGGTGGTGGGACCGCGAGGGACGGCTCGACACGAATGGCCGCTGTCGGCGACATGCGCCGCTGGCCGCGGCCGACGGGTACTCCCGGTCGGCGGAGTGGTTGGTCACGGCTGCCACCGACTGGTGCGGGGAGTGGCAGCCCGTGCCGGCGACGGAAGCACGGGGATGAGCGAGTAGACGGAGACGCCCCCGCCCCGGCGACAGGTTGGTTGCCAGGAGCCGGGACGGGGGCCGGTAGCACAGGAGGGTGTCCCGTGACCGAAAAGAAGAGTACCACCGCCGGCGACCCGCCAGGGCCGCCCCCGCTACCCGACATCACTGCCCTCTACGCCTGGGCGGCGGACGGCCGGCGGACGGTGAAGATCGAGCTGTCGCCCGGCGCTGACGGCCTGCCGGCCCTGGGCATCTGGCTCTGGGACCATCAGCTGATGGCCGGCTCGAGCTGGCGACCCGGCACTCCGCTCCCGGCCGCCGCCGCTCTCCGAGCCGCCGAGCGCGCCCAGATCGAGCGGCGGCTCGCCGTGCTCGACGAGGCCGGCCAGTGAGCGCGCACCGGTGGCGCGACGACCGCTGCCGGCTCTGCG
>MEKI01000131.1:9757-9895 GCA_001766905.1 Acidobacteria bacterium RBG_13_68_16 | reverse complement strand
CGAGCCGAAGATCCTCGACTCCAACGATGACGGCGGAAGTGACCCCTACACCGAGGTGGCCGCGGCGAAGATCGAGGGCACCCTCGACACGCTGAATCTGGCCGCGACACACCAGGAGCGGGTCTACCGTTACGGCCT
>MEKI01000131.1:8540-9673 GCA_001766905.1 Acidobacteria bacterium RBG_13_68_16 | reverse complement strand
CATTCTGGCCGAGCCGACGAACGCCCCGACAGACAACCCGTAATGCTCGCGAGAGCACAAGGAGACAACGTGCGCAAGATCCAGATCCTGGCGATCCTCTTCGCGCTGCTCATCGCGGGCAGCGTCATGGCCCAGACCCGGGCCGACATCATCAAGGCCGGCGGTGTGACGACCTCGGCAGCGACCGTCGTGACGGCGGACAACAAGACAGGGCCGACGGCGCTTCCCGTTGCGTGCTACCCGTTCTGGTATGACGGCGCGACGTGGGACCGCGCGAGGGGCGATGCGACGAACGGTTTGCTTATCAACACCGAGATGTCGGACGCGGCGGCGTGCGCCGACAACTTCGCCAACCCGACGACCACCGGATCGATGTCGTTCCTCATGGGGTGGGATTCGGCGACGTGGGACCGGCTGAATCTCGGCGTCGAGACGGCCGCGGCATCGCTCGCGGTGACCCTGGCGAGTGACGATGCGGCCGTGGCGCTGCTCACCACCATGGACGTCGATACCGGGGCGATGGCCACCGACCTGGCCGCACTCGAGGTGCTGAGCACTGCGGCGAACGTCGATCTGGCGGCACTTGAGGTGCTGAGTACGGCCGCCAACGTCGACCTCGCAGCCCTCGAGGTGCTTGTGACAGCCGGGAACGTGGACCTGGCAGCCCTGGAGGTGCTGTCGACTGCGGCCAACGTGGACCTGGCGGCGCTCGAGGTGCTCGCGACCACGATCGCGGCGAACACGAGCGTCGCGCCGACGGCGGCGACCGTATCTGCCGGGTCGGCGGCGGTCGCGGCCGATACGGCGCTCGAGGCGGCGGTGGCCAACACGCGACTGACGATGCTGTCGATCCATGACACGGCTGCCGGTACGGCCGCGGGGATCATCCGGGCGAACCCCGGTGCGGCGAACTGCAACACCGGAAACCCGATCGCCTACTTCGGCCCGATCGCAGCGGGCGCCGTCTTCAACTTGGTGACGGGATCACGTGACATCGACATCGCGGCCGGCCTGTGCGTCGACGTGACGGCGGGGACCATGGATATCGCCTGGTCGACCGTCGTGGAAGCTGGTCCGTAGTCCGCCAGCCCGGTCGCCTAGCGCGGCCGGGCGACCCCAGGGGCGGCCCGGGA
>MEKI01000131.1:7037-8533 GCA_001766905.1 Acidobacteria bacterium RBG_13_68_16 | reverse complement strand
TGGCTGGCTGACTCGCTGAGCGACGAGCGCCTGCTCGTCTGCCTCCCGTCCGGCCAGGACGGAGCGACGGGCGCCACCGCGAAGGTGGCGATGGCCGCGGGCATCCTGAAGCTGACCCTCACCCGAACCATCGCCGGCGAGGCTGCCGACACTATCACGATCGCCCCCTCGGTCACGGTCCGCCGGGTCGAGGAGCTCGCCCAGGCCATCGTCGACCTCGACAAAGGCTGGTGCGTCGGCTTCCGGGCCGGCCGAGATACCGAGTGGGCCTCCCCCTGGCCGAGTCAGCCCTACGACTGGCCAGCGGCGCTGGTGAAGACGGGCAGAATCCCCCGGCACGCCAGGCCGATCCACCTTGCCATCACCGACGCGGATGTCACCGCCTACGGCTATCAGCCGGCCGAGCTCAGGTTCTACCAGATCATGTCGGCCGCGGTCTGGGCGCTCGAGGCCCTGGACCGGTCCGGTGCCGTGGTGACCTCCCGCTCCGAGGCGGACATGTCGGTCAGCTTCGACATCGCCGGCCGGCTTCAGCGCGCCTACCAGCGCGCGACCCTTGGGATCTACGCATGACGGACTTCGCGCATCTCCACGCGACGCAGACGGCGCAGATCTACAGGCCCGCGGCGACCGATGACGAGGGGGTCGAGATCCCCGACGCGCTGGACACGCCCGCGTTCGCCCTGGTCGTGGCGCTCGCGGCCCCGAAGGACACGGTCAAGCGCTCCGACTACGGGGCCGACGTGACCGAGTTGTGGAAGGTCAAGAGCCTCGACCGGTCGAACCTGATGCGGCCGAAGGACGTGATCGCGGTGACGCTGCCGGACGGTCGGGCGGTGCGGCTCGAGGTGGCCGAGGTCAACTCGGCGTTGGCGCAGACGCAGCAGGCGATGGCCATCAGGAGGGCGAGCTGATGGCGCGGCGAGGGGAGATCCGGACTCCCGAGCAGTTCGACGAGATGATCGAACGGGGCGTCAAAGGGGTCCAGAAGATCATGCTCCAGGCGGGCCGGCGCATTGGCACGGAAGTGGTCGAGGTGGCCCGGCGGTCGACGCGTTTCGCTGACAAGACCGGCAAGATGCGAGCCTCGATCGGGCTGCGCAAACAGGTGCCGGCTCCTGGGTGGATGCGACGGCGGTCAACGCCCGAGTACCGCGAGTGGTACCGCACGACTCCGGCCAGCGCAATCCCGAAGGTGGCGCCATCCAAGGTCGCCAGGATCAAGAGGCTGAAGGGGGGCGGCTGGGGGGTCCTGATAGTCGTCGGACCGGCGGTGCCCTACGGGTGGATCGTGGCCGCCGAGCATGCCGTGTTCGACGAGGCGCGGGACGCTGGCGAGAAACGGATCTCTCCCCAGGTCTTCGCCTCGATGGCGAAGGACATCAACGCCGCGTTCAAGCGCGCAGAGCAGGGTGGCCAGCCGCCGACGCTCGGGCCGGAGGACATCGCATGACCGGCGTGCAGCGGGCGCTCCACCGACTGCTGATGGCGGACAA
>MEKI01000131.1:6853-6940 GCA_001766905.1 Acidobacteria bacterium RBG_13_68_16 | reverse complement strand
CAAGCCGGCCTACTCGACACCCGTGCAAGAGCTTGGCGACCAGGCGGCCACCCACGAGGTAGTCGTGATCTACGGCGAGCGGGACCG
>MEKI01000131.1:6498-6822 GCA_001766905.1 Acidobacteria bacterium RBG_13_68_16 | reverse complement strand
CGGATCCAGGCCGCGGCGAAGGTGGCATAGCCATGGCCGTGACGATGGACTTGGTGCTGCTCACGAGCCCGACGAAGTACGCCCAGGCGCTGGCGGCGATCGTCGCCGAGCTCGACGCGCTATCGGGCATGACGGCCGTCCTCGATCTCCGAGGTCAACCGCTGCTGGTCATCGCAGATGATGCCTCTCTCTGGCCAGACGGCTCGAACGCGCTCGCGGTGGTGACCCGTGGGGTGCGGCAGCCGAGCGAGGAGGAGCGGGGCTCGACGGCGGCGCAGTGGATTGGCGGGGTCGTGGTGCAGGTCGTGGTCCGCGAGGATGACC
>MEKI01000131.1:4146-6463 GCA_001766905.1 Acidobacteria bacterium RBG_13_68_16 | reverse complement strand
GTGGCCGTTGTGAATGCGCTCCGCCAGGTGCAGGTGGAGCAGGTGACAGCACTGTGGGATCTGCGGGTCACGCGGATCGTGCCGCTCACGGGTCGGACCCAGGGCGCGGTACCTCCGTATGCGGGCTCTCAGATCGAAGTCGAGATCTGGGCCTATGAGTAGGCCCGCAGAAGGAGCAACGACATGCCGCTGAGGAAAGAGTTCGAGCACCTGGGCAAGCTCTTCGAGAAGGGAGGCGCGAGCCAGGGGAAGATCTGGATCGTCGAGGAGACGACCGCCCGCACCTTCGAGGAGCCGGCCGCCGGTGACATGGTGACCGGGATCTCGTTCGAGGGCGCGATGCAGAGCCCGATCAAGCTGGAGAGCGAGGTCCGGGACTTCACCCAGCGCAAGCTGAGCGACTCGATCGCTGGGCCCATCGATCATGTCGAGCGGACCCTCAAGATGGAGGCGCGGCTGCCGGGGCAGCTGACCGGGACCGATGACTTCATGGGCTCGACCGTTCTCGAGGCGGCCGGCGGTGACAGCTCCAGGATCGACGCGGGCAGTGCGACGCCGCAGGTGGAGCGGGCGATCGTGGCGGTGACCTCGCACGCGGATGCCGGCACGGTCCTCGAGATCGCTGGCGCGGAGGCGGACTTCGACCTCGGATCGGTCTGGGCGCTGCGCTCTTACGACTCCCGGACGCTGCACGCGAATCACCAGCCGTCGGTGGTCGCGGCTGTCGCTGCGAACGGCGGCAATTGGGACGTGACGTTCTTCCCGCCGTTCTTCGTTGAGCCGGTCGCGGGCACCGACAAGGTCGAGCCCGGCATCACGATCAACCCGCAGACCGCGTTCGACAAGACGTACAGCGTGGTGACCTCGCAGGGTTACGCGGGTGAGCAGTTCTACGGCGGGGTCATCGCGAAGCTGTCGATGACGATCGCGCGGCGCGGCATCCTCTCGATGGAGGCCGTCTACCAGGCGATCGGATCGTTGTACTCGCAGTTCGGCTACGTGCACGGCGAGAGCAGCGTCGACTCGTTCTTGACCACGGATACCGTGCTCGACGTGCCGACGACCGGGTACGCCGTCGGGGCGCTGGTGAACCTGGAAAAGTGGGACGTGGCGACCGGGTTGCTCTCGGCCACCGAGACGAAGGCCGCGGTGACGGCGGTCGACCATACGCTCAACACGATCACCCTGAGCCGCGGCGGGACGCCGATCTCGGTGACCGGTGGTGCGCAGGACCTCCAGGCCGAGACGACGGCCGTGGAGGAGAAGGACATGTCGGCCGGCTACGTCGAGGATGGGTCGGGCTTTGTCCGGCTCGAGATCGACGACCTGGGGATCCTCGACGTGCCGCTCGGGGCCGACGCGGCCTACGACGCGGACAACGCCGTCGTGGACATCCACGCGGCGCTCAAGTACGCCCAGGAGTATGGTCGTCTGATCGCGGTCCCGTGGGGCGGCTCGGGAATCGACTACTCGAGCGGCGTGGCCTCGAAGGTTGCGGACAAGCTCCACCTGGTGAGCAAGGCGTTCGGCAGTCAGAGCCGGATCCGCGCCATCCTGACAGGACTCACCGGGGACCGCTTCACCAACTTCTGGACCCCTGTCGCGAGCTGGGAAGTGACCGCCGAGTACGAGGTGCAGATCCACCCGTGGAACCCAGGCGGCACCGAGACGCGCGACCCGGCCCCGGAATGGGAAGGGTACGGCTCGATCAACGGCAAGAAGTTCCGCCACAAGTCGGTCGCGGCGGTGCTCGACAACGACGTGTCCTGGCAGGAGGACGTCCGCAACGGGACGCAGTACGCTGAGGCGCACGCCGAGGGCTACCGGCGCAAGTCGGAGATGGCCTGCACGGCTCTGGCCTATGGCTGCTACAACGAACTGCGGGACCTGGCCTTCCGGGACGTCGCCTTCCCGATCTCGGTCTGGGGCGGGGCGGGAGTTGGCGAGACGATCTCGTTCCACATCCTGCGCGGGAAGACGACCGCGCCGACGAAGAGCGGTGACGCCGCGGTAGACGTGGCGTTCACCGTGACGGCGACCGACCCCGAGCTCGACGGCTGGGACGACTCGATCGCGGAGCTGATCATCGGCATCACTTAACCCGGGGCCGCTCGGGTGCCGCAAAGGCCTGGTCCCCTCCCTGCCATGCGCGGCGCTCGAGCGGCTCCACCAAGACAGGGAGGACTGACCATGGCAATCGGATTCGATCTTCAGAAGGGGGTCCTGTGGGAACCCGTGGCGGTGGAAACGGAAGAGGGCGAGGGCGACGCGAAGCGCAAGGTGCCGCCGCCGCCGGAGCTGGCCGGGTTTGAGCTCG
>MEKI01000131.1:3398-4105 GCA_001766905.1 Acidobacteria bacterium RBG_13_68_16 | reverse complement strand
GCCTGGTCGCCGGCGCTTTTCCGCGAGCTGGCCGAGTCGAGCAGCCGCTTCCTGCTGATGGTCCGGGACGCGGCGGTGCGGGTGTCTGGTGACCGAGCCCGCGATGAGGTGCGGGAGGGAAACGTCTGATCCTCTGGCTCCTCTACCTGCGCGCCAGGGGGAGCCGGAGCGAGGACGACTATGAGACCGAGTGGGAGCACGAACGACCGCCAGCGCCGAAGCGACCGCCCGTGCTCTCCCCTCTCGGCGGGTTGGCGCTCGCGATGTGGGCGGATGGGGTGTGCCGGCAGGTGCGCCGGGGGCGCGAGTACGAGCGGCAGGAGCTGGTCTGGAACGAGCGGGAGCATGCGCGCAAGGCCGAGACGGTCCATTTTGTCGAGTACGTGCTTTCACTCATCGACGTCGAGGTCCTGCTCCGAGCCTGGGGTGTCGGTCGACCGCTTTGGCCGCAGCTCATCGATTGGTGGGAGCGGATGTTGCCCGCGAGCTTCCGTGAGGATTGGACGCGGGACGATGTTTGGCGACTTGAGGCGAGCCTGAAGGACTGAGCGATGGGAACCATCTTCGATCTGTTTGCCGACCCCAGCGGGTTTTTGAAGGGGACCGACCGCGTCAAGCAGGCGACCAAGCAGACCTTCGGCGAGGTCAAGAAGGAGGGCAAGTCGGCCGGCGACATGTTCGAGGGCCTCGGCAAGAAGGCCGCGGCT
>MEKI01000131.1:971-3361 GCA_001766905.1 Acidobacteria bacterium RBG_13_68_16 | reverse complement strand
GTCGGCGGTCGATCCGGCGAAGAGCTTCGACGTGCTGGAGGCGTCGGCGCGGCTGGCCGAGGCGCGGTTCGCCGAGATCCCCGCGACGGTCGGAGGGGTGACTGCGGCGCTGACCGCCATGGGGGCCGCGGCCGATGACGCGGGGCGGTACACCGATGTCTTCGCTACGGTGAGCCTGCGTGCCGGCGCGTCCCTCGACCAGACATTCAAGGCGCTGAACCCTATCCTGCCGCTCGCGAAGGTGCTCGGGCTGAGTCTCGAGGAGGTGGGGGCCGCCTACTCCGCGATGGCGAACCAGACGGGCGACGCGACGAAGGCTGCCGGGGATCTCCAGGGGGTGCTGACCTTCCTCAGCGGGAACATGAAGAAGCTGGAGAAGACCGGCATCGACGTCCGCGGGATCATGGGTCGCGAGGGCCTCGCCGGGGTGATGACTGCTCTGGCCAGGGAGAGCGAGGGAAGCGGCGGCGCCCTCGCCGACATGGGCATCAAGGCGAAGCAGATGGGCGCCGTGATGCAGCTTTCCGGGGCCGGCGCTAAGGTCTTCGCAGGCGAGCTGGAGGCGGTCGGCAACAGTGCGGGTGCGGTCGCGCAGCAGATGGAGCTGGGGACCAGTGGCATCGCTGACCTGTGGGAGGACCTGCAGAACATCACGACCAGCGCCATGGCCGAGGTCGGCAAGGGGATCGTGGCGGCGCTCGGGCCGGCGCTCGATGGGGTCAAGGGCAAGATCGCCGACCTGGTCGCGAGCGGGGACCTCCAGCGGTGGGGCGAGGCGGCGGGCAAGGTTATCGGCGAGATGACCGGATTCCTGGTGAAGTTCTCCAACGAGATCCTCGCTGTCGGGAAGATCATGGCCGCGGTGTTCGTCGCCGGCAAGCTGAACGCCTTCGCGGCCAGCGCCAACGCCGCGCTCGCATCGGTCGGCACTCAGATGACGACCATGCTCACGGTCGGTCAAGGTGCTGGCCCGATGCTGGCCGGGCTCGGCAAGAGCATCCTGAGTCTGGTAAGCCCGATCACGCTGACGGTCGCCGCGGGCGTCGCGCTGAACGAGGGCATCAAGGCTTGGGGCCGGTCCATCGACGAGGCGCGAGACGCCATTCGCCGCTCGACGGCTGACACAGACAAGTACGCCCAGGCGCTGGCCATCATGGCGAAAGCGACCGGGACATCCGTCGGCGAGATGGCGGAGAAGTATCAGAGCTGGGACGCCATTCTGCAGGCGAGCAAGGGCGGGGCATACGAGGCGATCCTGGCGCTGCAGCGGCTCAAGGCGCAGCAGGAACTGAACACCGAGGCGGCCAAGGCCTTCAACATGGAGTTCGGAGCCTCGGTTGAGGTCATGGGCTCGGCCGGCGGGGCGGCCAAAGAGCGCCTCGCTATCCTCGTCGCCGAGCTGGCGCGCCTGGAGCAGGCCGGCAAGGGGGCCACCGGGGCCGCCGACGAGATTCGGCGCGCCATCGGAGACATTGAGAGCGCCGCCCACTCTGGTGCTCCTGCCGTCGACGCATTCGGCAAGGCCGTTGCTGACGCCCTGGCCAAGGTCGGATTGATCGGCGCCAAGGACTTCGCGGCCGAGATGAAGGTCCTGTCGACGGCCTTCGAGATCGCGGCCAAAAAGGCGGGGGAGACGTCTCCTGCCGCGCGGCAGCTGGCCGAGGACATCGTCACGCTCGGCGAGAAGTTCCTGGCATCCGGCGGCGTCATCGACGACCGGTATGTGCCGACGCTCGAGCGAGCTGGCGCGGCGATGAAGCTGGCGGGTCTGCAGACGAGCGCGCTCGCCGAGAAGATCGAACACATCGGGACCGGCAAGAGTTACGCGGGGCTCATCGAGAAGCTGCCAAAGGTCGCCAAGCTGACCTACGACGTGGTGTACGGCATCGAGGATGAGAAACGCGCTCTCGAGGAGTCCGCCCAGGGATGGAACGACTGGGCGCACTACGCCGTCGGTGCTCTCGGCCAGGTCGCCTCGGGGTCCGGTTCGATCGGTGGCCTGCTGAAGGGCCTCGGCGGGTCGCTGCTCGGAAACATCGGGGCCGATCTGAAGAATGGGCTGAGCCTCGGAGATTCGCTGAAGGGCGGGTTGAAGAACGTCGACTGGAAGGGTGCCGGCATTGCTGCGATGGGGCAGGTGGGTGCCGGCATCGCGAAGGGGGCTTACGGCGTCAAGGCGGCGGTCGGCGGAGCGATGTCCGGCGCCGCGCAGGGGTTCGCCATCGCCGGCCCCTGGGGGGCCGCAGCCGGTGCCGCGATCGGCTTCGTCTCCGGGATCTTGAAGAAGAAACCGGAGTGGAAGAAGGTCACGGAGAGCGTCCAGAAGGGCTTCGGCGCTTCCATCAGTGAGGGGACCGCCAAGGCGATCGCGGCGCTGAAGAAGGAGCTGG
>MEKI01000131.1:202-962 GCA_001766905.1 Acidobacteria bacterium RBG_13_68_16 | reverse complement strand
GTGAGGTGGCCGAACTGCTCTCGCTCGGGGACATCGCCAAGGAAGCCGAGATCGGCGCGGACAACATCGGGAAGTTTGCGGGGAAATTCGCCGAGTTGGCCGCCATGGCGCGGAGCGGTGGCAAGAACTCGGCGGAGGCGATCGCCGAGATGGGCGAGGCCTTCCCGACCCTGATCGGGAAGATGCAAGAAGCCGGCATGACCGGCACCAAGGCGTTCGGCGACATCGTGCGGTCCGCGAAGGACATGGCAAAGTCGGTGCCGGAGATCGCGGCCTTCATCGAGGCTGGGGTCAATCAGGCGACGAGCGGGCTGTCGAAGATCTTCTCCGTCATCAAGCTCGAGGGCGAGGGCGCGAAGGCGAAACTGCAGGACCTCGGAGCCATCGCGGGCGACGTCTTCACCGCGATGCAGTCGCTCCCGGGCGGCGGGCGTGCCGCCATCCTCGCCTTCGGCGACTCGCTCGACACGATCGTCGCGAAGGCGAAGGCCGCGGGCCAGGCGCTGCCGGCGGGAATCGCTGGCCTCGTCCAGCAGCGGAACTGGTACAAGGCCAACGAGGACCTCTACACGCAGCTCGAGGGGCTGGTCGAGATTACGAAGGGGCTCGGCGAGACCGGATTCATCTCGGCGCAGGGGTTCACCGCGATCCAGTCGAGCGCGGGCCGGATGTTCGAGGAACTGACCGCCAAGGGCCGGGCGCTGCCCGAGGCGCTGTCCGATATGGCCCCGGTGCTCCAAGAGATCATCAACGAAGCGGG
>MEKI01000131.1:0-161 GCA_001766905.1 Acidobacteria bacterium RBG_13_68_16 | reverse complement strand
GACGGCCTCGATGACCGGCGCCGCCGACACGATCGCAGCCGCACACGGAGCCGCCGTCGACCAGGTCTGGGGTAAGTATGACGAGCTCGGCGGCCACTACAAGGACGTGAGCAACTACATCCACGACACGGCTCTCAAGATGAGCCAGGACACGGGCATGG
>MEKI01000130.1 GCA_001766905.1 Acidobacteria bacterium RBG_13_68_16 | reverse complement strand
TCCGGGGAGAGGCGTTGGGCGAACGGCATGATCGTGCCGCGGCGGGTGATGAACGCAAACACCACCCCGTCCAGCTCGTCCAACGGCGGCAGATTGATCGAATCGGCGCAGATGGAGACCAGCTTGCCGCCGCGGCTCACCTTGAGCTCGCGCCGGTCGAGCACGCCGCGGCCGTTCTCGCCCAGGCGCTCGTCCAGGAAGTCGATCTCTCCCTTGGCGTTGATCATGAGATTTTCGAGCAGCGCCGAGCGGTGGGTGAGGGCGTGGTACATCGCCTCCTGCAGCTTCTGCTCCACGTCGGTCTTGACGTAGAACCCGAGCTCGGTGCCGAGGGCGGAGCCGTCGCGCTTGAGGAACACGATGTCGTCCTGCGCCACCCACGTCCCCTCGCCCTGCTCGGCCTCGAGGCCGAGCTGGTGGCACGACCAGGTGGACTTGCCGGTGGCGGTGAGCCCGAACATGAACACGCCGTACGTTTTGAGCTTGCCCGATGCCTTGTCGCGGGCGCGCACGACTTTGGTGCCGGCGTGCAGGCCCAGCATTCCGCGCTGATCGGCCCGAAACATCCCCTGCCTGAGGAAACCTTTCTTGCATTCGCCGGTGTAGTCGGTGCCGAGGGCGATGTTGATGTCGTGCTCCGGGATCGTGAGGATCTGCATCCGTAGCGGGTGCTCCTGGGGCACGTCGATCATGATGAACTCGGGGCCCGGGTGGCGCTTTCTGACCTCCCCCATGGTCATCGCCCACTGGTAGGCCAGGCGGTAGTGCTTGGGGTCGGCCACACACACGTAGAGGTTGCAGATCGGGTTGAACTCCTTGTTGTGGCCCATCTGCCGGCGCACGTGCACGAACGGCATCGTGCGCAGGAGCTGCAGCACCTTGTGGAGCTGCTCGGGTGCCTTCTCGACGAGGCCCAACTGCTCGGAACTTGGTTTGGGCAGGACTATCTCCGGACCGTTCCCGAGATATACGGTCTTGGCCGCCATGCGCGAGGAGATGGCGGAGAACCACACGTGCGAACCGTTGGCGGTCTCCAGGCTGGTCGCGAGGGCCTTCTTGCGCAGCGCGCGCATCGAGGGGCGCTCGATGTTGGGCCCGGAGAGCGCGCTGCGCAGATTCTCCGCAAAGCGACGGTAGACGTCGGGATCGTACGGGCCGGCAGGCATACGCACCTCGTCGGGCGCCGTGGCGCCTGCCGCGAGCATAGCCGCTTGTGACTCGAAAGAGCAAGCCGCTCGGCGCCACGTCAGCCCGGGAACACGACTCCGTTCGAGACGACGCGTAGGTGCGAATGCTCGAGGCGGTTGGATACCGGCAGGTGGGGCGCATCCCGCGCCGGTGCTTCAAGCGCGGCAGGTACCGCGACGCGGTCCTCTTCACTTTCGAGTGCGACGCCTGGGGTAAGTAACGGCGGCCCTACGTCGCGAAGGGCATCGGTCCCGGGATCGGGGACTCACGCTTGAACAGCAGCGCGCGGTGGGCCCAATCGAGAGCAACCACCGTGCCGGTCGGCACAAAGCCGTCGTGGCCGACCTCGCGAGTGAGAAGGCGGATCACCCCGCCGTGGGTGAACAGCAGGTGGCGACCGGGGCGCAACTCGGAGAGGAACCCCGCGACCCGCTCACGCAGCTGCTCGAGGGTCTCGCCGCCAGGTGGGTTGAAGGCATCGAAGTCGATGAGCGCCTTCTTGTGCACCACCTCGAGGGTCTCCCATCTCGTTCCCTCGAGCTCGCCGAAGTTGATCTCGCGCAGGCGCGGGTCGGCCACGGGCTGACCCCAAGCCAGCAGCGCGGTACGGATGGCGCGCCGCAGGTCCGAGCTCCAGACGCCCTCGAACGGCGATCCATCCAGCACCGGACGAACCGCCTCAGCCTGGGCCTCCCCCTTCTCGGTGAGGGGCACGTCGTTCCAGCCCGCGAGAATGCCGTCGCGGCTGCAGGTCGTTTCCCCGTGGCGCACCAGCCAAAGCTCCAGGATCTCCACGCCCCCTCCGGCCGCGCAGTATACGCTGGGGCCTCCGGCCCCACACCCCTGCTCCTTTTTCTGCACGGCGCGGCGCTTTCTTTTCTTGCCGGGGTGGCCGCGTGGTGTCTTGTTTTCACTGCGTGGCTTTTGTTGTGCCCCGCGGGCCGGGAGCCGTCGCTCTTCTCTTTTCACCGCGTGAGGTTTTTGTTTTGCCCGGCGCGTGCGCGGCCTCTCGTCGCTTGCTCGCCCCCGCTCGCACCCGCCTGGCGGATTGGCTTCCCCCTCCCGGTCGTCACGAAACCGTTCAACAGGTCTTGTCAGCGTCTTTGGAAGGGCGGCAAGCACCAGGGGCAAGAAAGGCTTGTACCGTAAAGGAACTTGCGTTAAGGTGGCAGCGCCCGCCCGCCTGGGCGCTGGAGGAAGCCATGGCGTTGCTCCCCTGGATCGTCGGCGCCGTCGTTCTCGTCGTTGTCCTGCTGTTCTTCGGCCTGTGGGCCTTCAACTATCGCAAGGTGGGCCCCAATCAGGTGCTGGTCATCTCGGGCCGGACGTCCACCGTGACCGAGATGGACGGCCGGGAGCGCGAGGTCGGCTACCGCCTGCGAGTCGGGGGCGGCACGTTCGTGATGCCGTTCGTGGAAACGGTCGACATGCTTCCACTCGAGGTCTTTTCGATCTCGGTGCGCTGCCCGGAGGTGCTCACCGCGCAGGGCGTGATGATCTCCGCCGAGGCGTTCGGCCAGGTGAAAGCGGCGAGTGAGGAGCCCCTGCTCCACCGCGCGGTCGAGAACTTTCTCTCGAAGGGCTCTTCGGGCATCAGCTCGGTTGCCCAGGAAGTCCTCGAGGGCCACATGAGGGCGACCCTCGGGATGATGAAGGTGGAGGAGATCTACACCGAGCGTGACACGTTTGCCGAGCGCGTGCGCCAGACCGCGGGCGAAGACTTCAACCGCCTCGGCCTCGAGCTGCTGGCGTTTTCCCTCAAGGACATCTCCGACTCCCAGGGTTACCTGCAGGCGCTGGGCGCCCGCCGCATCGCCGAGGTCAAACGCGACGCCGCTCTGGCGCAGGCCGAGACGGAGCGCGACTCCGCGATCCAGGCCTCCGAATACCGCAAGGAGGGTGACATCGCGCGTCTAGCGGCCGAGGCCGAGCTCGCCAAGGCGACACGCGATTTCGAGATGCAGCGCGCCGAGTTCCAGTCGGCCGTCAACGCAAAGCGTGCGAAGGCGGACATCGCCTACGACCTCGAGCGCGCCAAGCTCTCGGAGGAGCTCAAGCGTCAGGAGTACGCGGTGCGGCTCGCCGAGAAGGAGCTGGCTGCAAAGGTGGAGGAGCAGGAGATCGTGCGTCGCGAGAAGGAGCTCGAGGCCACGGTGAAGCGTCCTGCGGAGGCGATGCACTATCAGGCCAAGCTGGAGGCCGAGACCGACGCGTACCAGAAGGAGCTGGAAGCCAAGGGCAAGGCCGCTGGCATCCGTCTGTACGGCGGCGCGGAGGCCGAGGCGATCAGCGCGCGGGGCAAAGCCGAGGCCGACGCAATGCGGCAAAAGGCACAGGCGTGGAAGGAGTACACCAACGCGGGACTCACCGAGATGGTCATCAAGCAGCTGCCGGAGCTCGCCAAGGCTATCTCCGAGCCCCTGTCGAAGGTGGACAAGATCGTGATGGTCGGCGACGCGGACGGCGCCTCCAAGCTCACCGGGCAGGTGGCGAAGGTTCTGGCACAGCTCCCGGGCGTCGTGGAGTCGCTGACGGGTTTGAAGCTCGAGGAGGTCCTCAAGCGCGGCAAGAAGAGCGAGAGCGAGAAGTGAGAGTGGTTTCGCCGCGAAAGGTGAGGTGAGACCGCCATGCTCTCCGAACGCTCCAACCGCATAACGCTTTCCCCGACGCTACGGATCAACGCGCGCGCGACTCAGATGAGCGCGCAGGGCATCGACGTCGTGGACTTCTCGGTCGGCGAGCCGGACTTCCCGACGCCGGAGGCCGTCAAGCGCGCCGCGAAGGCCGCCCTCGATGCCAACTTCACCAAGTACACGGCCAACGACGGCATCCCCGAGCTGAGGAAGGCCATCTGTGAGAAGCTCGAGCACGAGAACAACCTCCACTACTCGCCCGACGAGGTGATCGTCTCGGTCGGCGCCAAAAACTCCCTCTTCAACGTGGCGATGGCGCTCTACGAGGAGGGGGATGACGTCCTCATCCCCGCCCCGTACTGGGTGTCCTACCCCGATCAGGTGAAGGTCGCCGGGGCCAACCCGGTCTACGTGCCCACCAGGGAAGAGGACGGGTTCCGCTTGCAGGCGCGCGACCTGGCCGCCGCCATCACCCCCAACACCAAGGCGCTGATCCTCAACTTCCCGTGCAACCCGACCGGCGCAACGTACAGCCGCGAGCAACTGGAGGAGATCGCCGAGGTGTGCGTGCGGGAGCAGATCTGGGTGATCTCGGACGAGATCTACGAGAAGCTGCTCTACGACGGCCAGCGCTACACCTCGATCGCCTCACTCAACGAGAAGATCAAGAAGCTGACCGTGGTGATCAACGGCTTCTCCAAGGCGTTCTCGATGACCGGCTGGCGCCTGGGCTACGCCGCGGGGCCTCGCGAGATCGTGGCCGCTTGTTCCAAGATCCAGTCCCACAACACCTCCAACGCGACGTCGTTCGTGCAGAAGGCAGCCCTGGTCGCGCTGCGCGACTGCAGCATGGAGGTGGAGCGCATGCGGCAGGAGTTCGAGCGGCGGCGCAACGCGATCGTCTACCGCCTGCGCTCGCTGCCCAACGTCTCCTGCTTCTCGCCGTCGGGCGCCTTCTACGTCATGCCAAACGTCACCCGCTACCTGGACAGGGAGTTCGGCGGCGCACCGATTCGCAACACCTACGGTCTCTCGTACTACCTCCTGAAGGAGGCGCATGTCGCCGTCGTGCCGGGCGAGGCGTTCGGCACCGACGAACACGTGCGAATCGCCTTCGCCACCTCGATGGAGCGCATCGAGGAAGGGTGTCGTCGCATCGGCCAGGCGCTCTCCCGCCTCGAGGAGCCGCGTCGGCTGCGGCCGCGCGCCCTCAACAACGTGGTCACCAAGGTGGCGACCTACGCGGAAACCCGACCGGTGGTCGGTCTCGAGGCCCGCAACGCGCTCCTCGACGAGGCTGCCGCGCATCTCTCCCCTGATGCCTACTTCGAATGGAACGCGGCGGTCGCCGGCATCGTGGTGCAGCTGCGCACCAACTCCCCGCACCTCGCCGACTTCTACCAGGAGAACTTCTACCCCGCCCCGTTGGAGGGGGACCTGGAGCCGCACGCCGTGGTGTACGCGGTCAAGGACGTCCCCGGCCGCGAGGCCTCCGGGCTTGTGAGCGCCGAGACCTCCACCGCGTTTGTCTTCAACACCGCGTTCTACGGCCAGGTTCGCTCACTGACCCTCCAGCTGGCGGCCGAGTCAGCCGCGCGCACCTCCGGGGCCCTGCTGGCCCACTGCGCCGGCCTCGACGTCAACGGCAACGGTGTGTTGATCTGGGGCGGGCCGGGCTCGGGGCGCACGGGGCTGCTGGCAGCCATCATGCGGGAGGAAGGCGTACGCCTGGTGAGCAACGACACGGTCCTAGTGCGCCTGGCTTCCTCCGAGCCGGTGGCCGACCTCGTCGAGCGCAAGCTGTACCTCAAAGCCAAATGGGTGGGAAAGTTCCCCGAGATCGAGAAACTCCTCGAGCGCTCCAAGCTCGAGAACATGGTGGTTTCCCGCGATAGCTGCACCGTGGACCACCCCAACGACGAGTGCCCGCTCGACCGCGGCGCCGCGGTGTGCCTCGAGGCCTCCAAGAACGGCCGCATCATGCTCGACCCCTACTGGCTCGGCGGCGCGTCGCGTCACGCGCGCCGCACCGCGCCGCGGCTCTGCGTGTTGCTCGCCAAGGACCCCGTGCTGCCGCTGATGCAGGACGTGCCGGCGCGTGAGGCCGCCCGCACCCTGGCCTCTGGACAGCTCCCCGGGGCCACCGGCAAGACGTTCGCTTTTGTGAACCCGCACCTGGCCGGCCTGGACAGCTCGAGGTCGGACCTGCTGCGCGCCCAGCACGAGCGCCTCTTTGGCGCCACCAAGGTGGTCATGCTGAACATGGCCATCGGGTCCACCGAGGCCGCAGCCAAGCGGCTGGTTGAGCTCGCGAGGTAGCCCCGGCGACGCTGCCGCGGCGGGCACGCGGGTTGAATGGGCTTCTCGTGAGGCCGGGCGGTCAGCGCAGGCGCTTGGCCTGCTCCGCCTCGAGCAAGCGCTGGTGCTCCACCTCGGCCAAGCGAAGACTCTCGAACAGCTCGGCGACCGTCGACTCGAGTGCCTGCTGCAACGCCGTCGCGTAGTACTCCTGTGCCCTCTTCTCGGAGTCGAGCGCGAGCGTGAAAGCGTCCGCGAGCGGCATGGATGGCTCGGCCTTGGCGCGGTAGGGGGCCTCGATGCCCCACACCGCCCGGTTCGCGAGGTTAGGCCTGGCGTTGGGGTACAGGGCTTGGCGGCGCTCGCCGAGTTGGTCACGGTGGCGCTTCTCGCGGCCAGCCATCTTGTGAAAGAACTCGGCCAACTCGCTGTTGCGGCCGGTCTCCACCAGCGTGGCGAAGTGCTCGTACTGCTCTTCGGCTTCCTCCTCGGCGAAGATCGCGAGATCGAGGACGTCGTGCGGCTTGAGCTTCGAGAAGTCCATGCTGAGGCCCATGCTTTCCTCCGGATCGAACGGTGAGGGGTCCGAACGGCGACAGCCGCCACCCCGTCGTCGTGGCGACACTGTGCCCTGGCCACGGACGTTCTGTCAACCGATCCCGCATGGTGCGACTACCCGGGAGAATGCTCGGGAACGACGGGCACCCGGCGCTCAGCGCGGGGCGAGCGCACGGTGGGCTGGTGGTGCGCCTCCCGGTGGCTACGGTGCCGGGGTCCTGGTCAGGGGCTTGAGCCCCGCGGAGAACACCTTTTCGTCCTTGCCGCCGTACTCATTCCCTGAAGTTAGGAAGGCGCCCCCGAGTTGCCCGTTCTTGTTCACCTCAACGGGGATGCAGATCGTGTCGCGCGTGATCCCCTCGGCCGCGACCAGAGGACCGTCGAGGTCGGCCTCGACCACGAAGTTCGTCTGCAGCGTGAAGCCCTTCGGCGGCTTGCCGGGGTTCGGGTAGATGTGGCCATCCTTGAGGCCGGCATCCCCGACCTTCCCTGTCACCGTCCCGTCCCCGTTGATCGTCAGGGAGACGATCAACTCTGTGGCGTTGCACCAGTTCACGGCGACCTCGGCCTTCCCCTCCCAGTGCCCGACCATCGCAGCAGGGGGCGCGACCGAACCCCTCGTGCAGGCCACCAGCATCGCGGCCAGACCCACGATTAGCATACTGACCAGGGTTTTGCGGAACATGATTGACTCCCTCCTTCGTCTACTCCCGCTGCCGGTGAGAAGCGGCCGTTGAAAGTGCGACTGACGAAATTCACACACCTGGGAACTCTCCTCTCAATATGCTTCCCGGCTCGGAAACTTACAACCCTCGCGGGAGGTTATACCGGGCGCGATGCCTGGGAACGGCAGCAATCGGCCCGCCGTTTGAGGGGTCTTGCAGGGGTCGATGGACCTGATACGGTTGCGGGGGTTGCTGGTGGCGTGCGAGCGGAGGAGCGATGAGACGAGCTCTGGTGGCGGTTGTCGTGCTCTTCGTCGTGTTGGCGGCGGGGATCGCGACGGTCTGGCTTGGCAGCCGGTGGATCATCTCCGTCGTCACACAGAAGGCGGGGCCAGCCCCGGTCAGGCGGGTCGGGCAGGCGGTGCCCCCCTTTGAGCTGGCGGACCTCCAGGGCCGGACGTGGCGCCTCACCGACCTCAAGGGAAAGACCGCGTTCGTCAACGTGTGGGCCACTTGGTGTGCACCGTGCCGCAAGGAGCTGCCCCACCTGCAGAGGCTGTACGAACGGGTGAAGGACCGGCCCGACGTGGTGCTGCTCACCATGAACGTTGACGAGAAGGTCTCGGAGGTCCAGCCGTTCGTGGCCAAGAACGCTTACACTTTCCCAGTGATCCCCGCGCACGAGTACGTGCGCAAGACCCTCACAACCACGGGCATCCCGCGCAACTGGGTCATCGACGCCGGCGGCGTCTGGCGTTTCGACGAGGTCGGCTATCGCGACGGGGAGGATGACTGGGTCGCCAACGCCGAGCGCATGATCGAGGAGGCCCGTACCCCGCAGGGGGCACCGACTCGCCCCGACCAGCGCACGGGCACGTAGGATGGCCCGCGCCAAGGCTGTCGGCTCCGGGCTCGTGAAGCGCTGGCCTCTGGTCGTCGTGCCCGCGCTCCCGGTCCACCCTGCGCCCGGGATCTCCGGTCGGGTGCTGACCGAGGTCACCACGGACAGGGGCAAGAACGTCTGCTCGGTCACCTTGGTCGGAAGTTCAAGTTCGCAGTGGAGCGACGGATCGATCTGCCCGCCCCGCTGAGCCGCAGCTACGCGAACCTCAGCCTTCCTGGACGCTAGCTCCGCTCACAGGCCGAGGCGGCGTCGCACCGGCCGTGTTCGCTCCTTGACCGCCTGCGCAACGGAGCGCAGCTCTAGGCGGAAGCCGTAGTAGGACCTTGCGCGGGAGACGCCGAGGCCGCGAGCCCTGCAATACCCCGCCAGTAGTGAACCCGTGTCCTGCAGCCGGAGCTGCGCCAGGTTGGCGAGCCCGGCCCGCACCCCGACGGGGCCGAATCGCATCCGGTTGAGGTCCACGAGCTGAAAGGCGAAGCCGCCGGGACGGGCACTGTCGGGGACCAGCAGCACGTTGCCGGAGGTGAGGTCCCGGTGAAGCACGCCGCTCTCGTGGAGGCCGCCGACGAAGTCGCCGAGCAGCGCGAGCAGCTCTTCGCGGCCCGGGACGTCCGCCCGCTTGAGCAACCGGGCCTCCCCTAACGTCGGCACGAACTTGCAGCAGTAGAACGACGCGAACAGCGCGCCTTTCCGCCTCACCTCAACGGCCGCCAGCGGGCGCGGCGTGCCGATGCCCATTGCGACCAGATGTGCGGCGTGGTCGAAAGAGCGCACCGCCTTGCTGGCGCGGAAGCGGTAAACGAGCCGCCTGCCGCCGTTGACCGGGAAGCGTTTGACCGCTACCTCGTCGCCCCCGACCCGCTGGCGGAAGATGAGGTTGCGGCCCGTGTGGATCACCGTCTCGCGGGGAACCTGTCGGCTGGTCGCCTCGAGCCCGGAGCAGAACGCCCGGCTTGCGGGCTGTTCCCACTCTGGTGCCAGACGAACGATGGCGGTGACGGCCTGGGGCACGGTTGGTATCTTACGGTACCGTCCGCGGGGCGGCCGTGTTCCGTCGAGGTCCCTCAGTCGGCGGCGTGGGCGGCCTCGATGGCGGCTTCCTCGTCGGCAGCGGCACGTGTGCCTGCCGCGACGTTCACGCGGGCGAGCAAGACGATCCCGAGCAGGAAAAACGCCGAGACCGAAAGGATGCTGGCGCGGGGGTTGTGGGTGAGCTGGCCGACGACCCCGTACAGCAGGGGCCCGAGGATCCCGGCGAACTTCTCGGACAGGCCGTACAGCCCGAAGAACTCGCCCGACTTTGCGGCCGGCGACAGCTCCGCATAGATGGCACGGCTGAGCGCCTGCGTGCCGCCCTGCACCGTGCCCACGAGCCACCCGATCATGAGGAATTCGGCCTGGGTGGAGAGGACAAAGCCCCAGACAGGGATGACGGTGTAGATCGCGAGGCCCAGGATCACGGCGCCTTTGGCGTCCAGCCGACGCACCAGGCCACTGACGAGGTGTCGACCTATCAGGAGCGAGAGAACGACCCCGAGGAGCTGGTCGCCGAGGATCAGCGCGAAGGCGTGGACAAGGCTGATGCTCCCATGTCCCCTGGCGTACGCACCGATGAGCGGCAGGGTGGCGCCGGTCCAGAGGAGCATGGACACGAAGGCGCCGCGCCACCGCGTGCGCGGGTCCGCAATACGCCCGTACAGCAAGGCGTAGGGAAACGCCACGGCCTGCGTCATCAGGAGGGTGCCGACGAGCACCGCGGTGTCGAGGCCGAGGGCGGCTCCGTAGGCGGTGGCCAACAGGACGATCGCGCCCACGCCTTCCATGTAGAACCAGAACGCGATAAGCATCTTGAAGAGCTCACGGTAGCGGCGGATGTCGCGCAGGGTGTGGGCGAGACGCCGGAACGCGTCGCCTATGGGGTTGCCGGTCCCACCGTGCGCGAGCGGCACCGCAGGTGGCTCCTTGACGCGACGCGCCAGCGGCACCGCGAACCCGATCCACCAGACGCCGACGGTCAGGAACGCGATGCGGACGGTAAGCGTCCTGTCGATGCCCAGCTGACCCGAGAGGAGGAAGAGCGCGGCGTTGACGGCGAGAAGCAGGCCGCCGCCGATGTAGCCCATGGCGTACCCGAGGCTGGAGGCGCGCGGCAAATCCTCGGGACGCGCCACGTGCGGCAGCAGGCTGCTGTTGAGGCCAAGCGCCAGGTTCAGCGCCACCTGCGTGGCGAAGTAGAGAACCAGGGCGAGCTGCCAGCGGCCGGGCGTCAGGGTGAACATGGCGGAGGCCAACGTTCCCCCGACCACCGTGACGGCGATGAGCAACCGCTTGCGGCGGCCAGTGATGTCGGCGTAAGTGCCCACGACCGGGGCGAGGACCGCCGAGACGAGGAGCGCCAGCGAGACCGTGAGGGCGAAGACGTTGGAGGCGGTGTCGCGGGCAACCGCGCTCACGGCTGCGCCGGCCGCCATGAAGGCGGGAGCCGCGATCGCGATAAAGTGGGGCGGGAAGAAGGTGGTGGCGGTGGTCGTGAGGTAGCCGTGGTTGGCCCAGTCGTACAGCGACCACGCCATGATCCGCTGCCTGTAGGCGCGCTGTGCGCCTTCGCCCTTCACGCGGGTGGATGCTAGCGCATTTGTGCCTTCGCGCCCGCCAACGGGGGGGTAACCTAACATGGGGAGGGAGTAGGATCGTGGCGGTGCCCCGGTGGATCACTTCATTCCGATAGCGATGCGCTGAAAGGCCGAGAACCTCCGGTGATGTTGGCCTGACCGGGAGAAGAGACGATGGAGAGGGCGCGGACGGTTGCGATCATTGAGGGGCTTCTCGCGGTCTTGGTGTGGGGCGGCTCGTTTATCGCGACCAAGGTTGCTCTTGCTGACGCATCGCCCGTGACAGTCGTGTGGGTGCGCTTCACGATGGGTGTAGTGGTACTGGGGGTGGCTGCGGCGGTCCGGCGCCAGTTCGCCGCCGTCTCCCCCAGGGAACTCGCGACCTTCGCTCTGCTCGGGCTGATTGGCATCACCTTTCACCAGTGGTTGCAGTCCAACGCCCTGGTGACCTCTCAGGCCAGCACCAGCGGCTGGTTGGTGGCCACCACGCCGATCTTCATGGCGGTCCTCGGCAGGCTGGTGCTCGGCGAGAGGCTCTCCTGGCTGCGCGCTGTGGGTATCGCGCTGGCGGCGCTCGGGGTGTTGCTGGTGGTGTCGAAGGACGATCCGGCCACGCTCCTAGCTGGCAGGTTCGGCGCCCCCGGGGACGTGCTGATTCTGCTCTCGGCCCCCAACTGGGCTCTGTTCTCGGTACTCTCGCGCGGCGCTCTGAAGAGGCACCCCGCCACCCGGATGATGTTCTACGTGATGACCCTCGGCTGGCTCTTCACGTCGGTGCTGTTCTTCACCGGCCCAGGTTTTTCAGAGATCGGAAGGATCACGCCCCGCGGGTGGTCCGCCCTGGCCTTCCTGGGGATCGCGTGCTCGGGTCTCGCATACATCGCGTGGTACGACGCACTCCAGCACATGCCGGCATCACAGGTTGGCGCCCTCCTCTACCTGGAGCCGCTGGTGGCGATGACGGTCGCGGCAGTCGTGCTCTCGGAGCCGATCCTCCTCCCGACCGTTGTCGGTGGCGCCGTGATTCTCCTCGGGGTCTGGCTGGTGAACCGCCGACCGGGCGAGCCCGGGACCTCACCCGTGATCGTGGTGACTCACGCCGGGGAAGAGTGACGCCCGCCTCAGTACTGGTTGAACATCCTCTGGATCTCGCGGGTGTCGACTGTCTTGGTTAGCGCGAGCGCGAGCAGGATGCGGGCCTTCTGGGGGGTGAGGTCGTCGGCTACCACGAAGTCGAACGCGTCGTCGTTGACCTCGCCGTTGCGGGCCACAGCCCCGCTCCCGACCCGACTGGACCGCACCACGACGATGCCCTTGACGCGGGCCGCCACGAGGGCGGGCCTTGCGTCGAGGGAGACGCTGCCGTTGCCGACCCCGGCGTGGACGATCCCCTTCACCCCTGCGGCGGTTAAGGCCTCGATAACGGCTGAGCCGTAGTCAGCGTAGCCGTAGACGATCCCCACACGCGGCAACTCCCTGATCTCCCGAATGTCGAACTCGCTCTGGGTCGTGTGCCGACGGGTGGACGTGCGGTAGAAGGCCGGCCTTCCTGCCCGCATGGAGCCGAGGGGCCCGAGCTCTCTAGAGCGAAAGGTGCCGAGGTCGGAGGTGTTGGTCTTGGTCACGTCGCGGGCGCCGTTGATCTGGTCGTTCATGCAAACCAGCACGCCCCGGCCGACCGCCTCCCGGCTCCCGGCCAGCGAAACGGCGTCGTAGAGGTTCATGGGGCCGTCGGCACTGAGGGCGGTGGAGGGGCGCATCGCGCCGACCAGCACGACCGGTTTGGCGCTAGTGACCGCCAGGTTGAGGAAGTATGCCGTCTCCTCCAGGGTGTCGGTGCCGTGGGTGATCACGATGCCGTCCACCTCGTCTTGCGCAAGCAGCTCGTTCACCCTTCTCCCCAGCTTCAGCCAGTGGTCGCAGGTCATGTTCTCGCTGGCGATCTGGAACACCTGCTCGCCGCGGACCATTGCGATCCTCTTCAGTTCCGGCACAGCGTCGATCAGGGACTGCACACCGACGGTCGCTACGGCGTAGCCGACGGTCGTCGTGCTGGTCGTGCCGGTGCCGGCGATGGTCCCCCCTGTGGCGAGGATCACGACGTTTGGGAGCGGCGCTTGCGCCGCCTGGCCGGCCAGGGTGGCGTGGGTCGCCAGGACGAGCAGGGAAACCACTGTCATGAAACCCAAACGCCTTCTGTTCATGGGGCCGTGCCTCCTCGTACACCGGAAGCGTAGCAGGGAAGGCTCCGGCCGGCGCGGTTAGCCGGGAGGGGTCAGCGACACGCGGTTGCGGCCGGTTTGCTTGGCGTGGTAGAGCGCCCGGTCGGCGGCAGAGATCAGTTCACCGGGCGTGTTTCCGTAGATCGGGATCATTGCGGCCACCCCAGCGGAGATCGTGACCACCGGCGCGACTTTGGAGTGGGCGTGAGGTATCGCGAGATGCTCCACCTCTTGCCGAATGGTCTCTGCAAGCTCGCGGGCGTGGGGTGCATCGCTCCCAGGCAGCAGGACCGCGAACTCCTCGCCGCCGTAGCGGGCGACCAGCTCACCCGCGCGCTGTACGAGCCGCCGGACGACACCAGCCACCTTCTTGAGGCAATCATCGCCGGGAACGTGGCCGTAGCCGTCGTTGAACGGCTTGAAGTGGTCGATGTCGAGCATCAGGAGCGCCAGGGAAAGGCCGGTTCGCGCACACCTCCGCCACTCCGCGTCGAGGACGTGATCGAACTGCCTGCGATTGGCGGCTTCGGTGAGGCTATCTTGGGTCGAGAGCAGCTCGAGTCGCCGGTTCGCCTCCTCGAGTTCACGGTTGCGCTCGTTGAGCAGTACGTTTGCCTCCTCGAGCCTGGCGGTACGGTCGGTCACCTGCGCGGCCAGCTCGGTGGTACGTGCGACGATCTTCCGGATCCGCAGCCGATGGGCGGCGAACGCCGCGAAGAGCAAGACCAGGGCACACAACCCGTAGAACCACCCCGTCTGGAAGAAGAACGGGGCAACCGAGACCATGGGAGCCACGATGCTTCCATTCCAGGGTCCGCCGTTACCGCTCGCCGTGACTTCCAACGCAAAGGTGTCAAGCCATAGGCCGCTGTCGCGGGCCTGTTTGACGACCTCGCCTGCGTTCCGGTGCAGGCCATCCACAACCTGCCACGAGTCGTGGTCGTACTGGGTAAGCGCCGTGGCGAGGTTCAGGGCAGCTGCCTGGTGGCTTCCGACGAGGACGCAGGCGGCCACGATGGCAGCCCGCGCTGGACGCCCCGCGCCTGATGAGGACCTTGCCAGGCGCGCCACCCCTGTGAGATGGCGCCTTTCAGGTGAGACTGAGTGCACCCGCCCTCCCACTCTCATCATAATTCACGTGGCCGGCCATGAGCAGTGATCATGCCTGAGGCAGAACTGCGTGCGATGGAGGTCCGACTCGGCAGCCCTTCCTCGCGAAGCGTGTGTTTGGCGGCCCAGGTACGGTGAGGCGGGGGTTCCTGCTGTTAGGGGACCTCACCGGAGGGCATCTACCTTCGCGCGGCGGCCAGCGCGGCAAGCGTCGTGTCGAGAGACTGCTGGTCATCGGGCGTCATGCGCAGGAACTCGACGCCGATCTCAAACTGGTACGGACCGGCCATCGACTCCCAAACGACCCGGCTGTGTGCCTTAACGACCCCTCCTAGCATGGAGATGACCAGATCCAGCTCGGTTCCCACCCCGAGGGACTCGTGGAAGTTGAACATGCACCCACCGCCACCGATGGTGCGGGTCCTGGCCATTTTCTCCGAGCCGATTTTGCCCGTCCTCCTGACCAGCACGGCGTACTCGGCCAGGAAGCGGGGGAAGCGTCGTGCGGGTGTCGCCTTGTCAGGCATCGCGTTCCCCCCCGGTGCCAATCTCCTGATCCCCAATCTACCAGCGATGCAGCCGGGTTCAAAGCTGGGCCCGGCCTAGATTGAGCTTCGTACACCGGCCGGCCGCCGGGGGCGTTTGAGGTGCTCGGGCTCGCCGTTTTTGGTCGCTGCTAGAATCGCGATCTCGGGCCCGGGACGGGCCTGAAGAGCGGGTGACACGCAGATGGCGACTCCCCCAACCGAGAGGTTTCCCAAGGTCTTCTGGACCGCCAACGTTACGGAGCTGTTCGAGCGCGCTGCCTACTACTCGATGGCCAGCTTCGTGGTCATCTACCTTGGCCAGCTCGGGTTCGGAGCGTACTGGCCGTCCAACCTCAACAGCGTCCTCTGGACGCTGGTCTACTTCCTGCCGATCCTGTCCGGGACCATCGCCGACCAGGTGGGGTTCCGCAGGTCGCTACTGGTGGCGTTTCTGCTGCTCGCGGTCGGCTATTTCCTGATGGGTGTCCCGGTTTGGTTCGCCGGTGGCGAGCTTGCGCCCACCGTGGCCAAGGAGTTCACTGCCAAACCGGAGTTCGTGGCCATCGTCGTGGTGGCGATCCTCCTCGTCGGGATGGGCGGCTCGGTGATCAAGCCGTGCATCTCGGGCACCGTGCAGAAGACGTCCGGGACCATGGCAACGCTCGGCTTCGCGATCTTCTACATGGTCATCAACATCGGCTCGCTGTTCGGGCGGGGCACCGCCTACGTGGTGCGCACCCGGTCGAACGTGGTGCCGGTCCTGCTCGTGGTCGCGGTGTGCGCGGTGGCGGCGACCGCCCTCATCCTCCTGGCCCGTTGGAGCGCCGCGAATCGGGAGCGCAGGGGCAACATCGCAGCAACCACCCTCGGCTCCCTCTCCATCCTCGCCGTCGCCGTGCTCCTGATCTCCTGGGTGCTGCAACTCCCGAGCGGGCGGGCCTCCGTCGGCTCGGGCTCCAGCCTCTCGTACATCTTTGCGGTCGCCACGGCCGCTTCGATCGGGGCGTTCTTTGTGGTTCTCTTCTTCTACAAGGAGCCAGCGGCCGCCACCGTTCCGGCCAGGCCGAAACGCTCGGTGGGCCGGATTCTGCTGGACATGGTCCTCGTCCTGAGGAGCGGCCGTTTCACGTTGTTCCTGGTCGTCATCAGCGGGTTCTTCTTCCTGTACAACCAGGTCTATAACGTGTTGCCGCTCTACGTGAAGCGGGTGGTCGAGCTGAGCCCGGCGATGGACCTTTACACCGCCGCCAACCCGTTGGTGATTGTTTGCTTCCAGCTCCTGATCACCAGCATGTTTGGCAGAATGCGGCCGATCCGCTCCATGATCATCGGCAGCGTTGGCATCTCGCTCTCGATGGCCGTCAACCTCGTCCCGGTTTTCGCCGCGGGTGGGGTGCGGGCGCTTGCCGCCAACTGGCTGCCGATCGGCTCGGTGTTCGTGGTCATGACGGTGGCGCTCATCGCCTTCTCGGAGCTGTTCACCTCGCCGCGGATGTACGAGTACATCGGTGCGCTTGCACCCAAGGGGCAGGAGGGGCTCTTCCTCGGCTACGCCAACCTGCCGCTCGCCATCGGCTCATTGTTCGGCGGTCCCGTCGGGGCGTTCATTTTCAACGACATCATGGCCAAGGGCGCAACCAAGCGCCCCGACGGTCTCCTCGATCTCGACCCGACCCAGAACGCCCTCGGCTGGATCATCCTGATGGTGATCGGCCTCGCCTCCGCGTTCTCCATGTGGCTGTTCAACCGTTGGCTCGAGAAGCAGAAGGCGTAGAGGCGGGTTTCTCGCCCCTTGAAAGGTGTCACCGGCGCGCCGGGAGTGATCGGTACGCGGTGAGCGCACCCTCGCAGGCTTGGCGGAACGCACGGGAGACGCCACCCACCCCCAGCTTGACGCCGCCGAAAACGCGCGAGACGAGAATGCCGCCCTCGAGATCCTCGCGCCGGAGCAGCTCCAGCAGCACCCGACCCGGGTGACCCACCTCGCCGTCGTCTCTTGACCTCTCGACCAGACCTCCCGCGTCGTTGCGGCAGCGCATCGCCCAGCAGTGGTGGTTGGCCTTTCGCAGCTCGCCCCTCCTGCGCTTGATGACCACCGTCACTTCCTCCTCGTCGGCGGCCGGGAACAACAGCGCGTGGAAGCGCGAGCGCTCCACGGTGAGCTTGAACTCGGCCGTCGCGGTGACCCTCATACTCGCTCCGTGACGGTGCCTGTTGTGAACGGGCCTCTCATCGCCTCCATCCTACTGTTTCTGGTTTCGCTCGGACGCTCGGCGGTGTCCAAAGGGTAGGAGCACAGGGGTAACCGGCGAAAGGAGGCGGCCATGTTCGAAACCACCCTGACGGCTTCAAAGCCACAGCGCGAGGGGAAACGCAGGCTCGCGGCACTGCCAGCGGCGCTCGCTGTCCACGCCTTGGTGCTGGGTGTAGTTGCTGTCGGTCAACTTTGGGCGGTGGACGCGGTACGCGATGTCGTGCTCGTGCCGCCCCTGGTCGTGCACCTGTCCCCGCCGCTGGGCGGCGGGGACGACACGCCGGGTCGGCGGTCCGTCGCGCGGGCAGGCCGGACACGCGTCCCGCGGCAGCAGGTCGAACAGCCGGTCGTCGTGCCGGTCGATGCTCCCAGGGCCACAGGTCCAGAGCCTTCCCCTGACGTGCCTCGGGTGTCCGGAACCGACAGGCCTAGCGAGGGGCCGGACACCGGTCCCGGGTTCGGGAAGAGGCCCGAGCAGCCAAAGATGGAAGCCGGTTCTGCGATCGAGCCGCCCAGACGCATCGGTGGCGACGTCAGGGCTCCGGTTGCCCTCACCCGCTCGGCACCGCGGTACCCCGAGGTCGCTCGCAAGATGCGGATCGAGGGGGTCGTCCTCGTGGAAGCCATCATCGATCAGGTAGGAAACGTCGTGGGCGCACGCGTGCTCAACGACATCGGCATGGGCTGTGGCCAGGCGGCGTTGGAGGCCATTCGAAGCTGGCGCTATGAGCCCGCGACGCTCAGCGGGAGGCCGGTCAGCGTCTACCTTGAAGTGAGGGTGAGCTTCCAGCTCCACGGCGCCGAGTAGCGTGCGCCTGCGTGCCTCGCTCCCGCCGATCGCGCGACGGGTATCATGATCCCGCCATGATCGAGATCACACCCGGGCTCGCGATTCCCGACTGGGAGATCACGTTCAGGGCCTCGCGCAGCGGCGGCCCCGGTGGACAGAACGTCAACAAAGTCAATACGCGGGTCACGCTGGCGTTCGACGTCGTCGGTTCCCCAACCCTCGTGCCGCAGCAGAAGGCGCGCATCCTCAGGCGCCTTGCGACGCGGATCAGCAAGGACGGGGTCCTACAGGTCGTCTCGCAGCGCCACCGCACGCAGGGCGGCAACCGCACCGCGGCGCTGGAGCGTTTCGTGGAGCTCCTGCGGATGGCGCTCGCACGCGAGGCTCCACGCGTCCCGACGCGGCCTACCCGGATGGCGACCGAGCGCCGCGTCGCCTCCAAGAAGCTGCGCGCGAGGGTCAAAGAATTCCGCCGCCGACCTGACGGCGACGAGTGAACTTGGCGGCGGCTCCGTTCGGAGCCCAGGGCAGTCCCCTGCACCCTGTCTTGGATTACCAGCCGCCAGAGGCCCCACCGCCTCCGAAGCTGCCACCGCCCCCTGAGAAACCGCCCGAACCCCACCCGTGGCCCGAGCCGGAGTGCCCGCCCGAGGCCGCGAACGCGACCAGCCCCGGGTGGGTCTTGAGGAAGCTCTTTCCCGCCGGTGTCTTGCGCAGCCAGTACTTGGCAATCGGGAACCCGACCAGCCAGATAGGGATGAGCACCGCTCCGAGCGCGCCCCAGAGGGCGAGGGGGAACGCCGCGTAGAACGGCATCAGGAAAACGTACAGGAACCAGCTCTGGCACCCCTTGCTCAGGAGGGCCAAGAGCGAGAACACACCGATGACGATGGTGAAGACAACCGAGCCGATGAGCCTGGCACCCAGCGGCACGTCCGAAGCTCGCGTCCCGCCTGCGGGCGCTCGGCTCGGGATCATGTCCTTGCCCTGGATTGTGCCGATGATGGCATCCACCCCGGCCTCGACGCCGCGGCCGAAATCGCCGTTGCGGAACTCCGGGCGGACGACGTCGTCGAGGATTCTGCGGCACTGCGCATCCGTGAGCTTGCCCTCCATGCCGTAGCCGACCTCGATGCGCATCTTGCGGTCGCCCTTGGCGATGAGCAGCAGGACCCCGTCGTCGACACCCTTGCGCCCGAGCTTCCAGGTCTGGGCCACTTTGAGCGAGTAGTCCTCGAGAACCTCACCACCCAGGGTGTCGATGGTCAGCACGGCGACCTGGGCGCCGGTCTCCTTCTCGAAAGCCGCCAGCTTGCCCTCGAGCCGGTCCCGGGCCTCGGCTGGGATCATGCCTGCGGTGTCGTTGATGCGCCCCGACAGGTACGGCACGTCCCTGGCGAGGAGGCAGGGTAAGGCCGCGAGCGCGACCGCGGCGACCACGATTCGAGCCCCACGTCTGCAGGCGGCTAAACCGGCCACCCGCACGGCTACTCCTCCCGCATCCGCAGCTGGTCGGGCAGCTCATCGGTGTCGTCCGGGCGGACCGCCACGCCCCGGCGGGTGAGCAGCTCCCCACAACGCCGGATCGCAGAGGCAAGCGCAGCGCCTGGACGCCCGGATCGAATGCCCTCCACGATCGTGGCCACGACCGCGTCCCACTCGCGCTGTTGGACACGGGCATTGATCCCAGAATCACCCAGCACGATCACCCGGCGCTCGAACAGTGAGAGGAAGATGAGGATGCCTGTCCGCTCCCTTGTCCGGAACACTTCGTTCTCGACGAACGCGGCGGTCGCGCGCTGGTGGACCCGGCGGTCGACCGCGGCGGCGCCGGCAAGCCAGAACCTCAGCGGTCGAACCAGCGCGACCGTCGCGAAGCCGACGGCTCCGCCCGCAAGAGCCGGCAGGAGGATCCACGCTAGGAGGAAGCCTCCCCAGAATCCGCCGAGCTGATAGACCGCCGCGGCCGCTGCCACCGCGAGGAAGGCGCCCAGCGTCGCGCCCTTCCATGCCGCAGCCTCGTAGTGGTCGGAGCGGGAGACCACGAACGGGACGATCTCACCGGCGGTCGTCCCCTCCGCCTCGTGGACCGCGGCCTCGATCTCTTCGAGGTCGGCCCGCGAGAAGAAGCTCTCGACGCGTATCACTCGGCACCGTCCTTTCCTTCTGGTAAGCCGGCAAGCGCGGCCGGAGGATAGCATACGAAGGAGTGCGCTCCCGGTTCCTCGGCCTGCCACCGATTCTGTGCCGCATCTCACAAGTGGCGTCGATGTGGGGTGTGCCCCGCGCCCTGGTCGTTTGCGCCGTGACCGGGCTACCATGGAGTGGGAGGGACGATGCGGAAAGTGCGTCTTCTGCTCGCCGCGTGCATGGCGTGGTCCGGCGTCGGCCTTGCCGGCGAGGTGTCGGTCGGGGGCGTGCACTTCGTGTTCCTGGAGCTCGACCCGGGCTCGCCGGCGGGGGCCGCGCCCGTGTACCGCAAGGTCGCCGACCCCGAGCGGCTCGCCCGCATGGGTCGGTGGCTGGAGAACGATTCTGCCCGCTGGGCCGCCGACGTGTACAGACGGGCGCGCACGATCGCCGCTGCGCGCGGCCTGGCGCGCAACCAGCCTGTGGAGTACTTCATCGCCCTCGTGCCCGACGGGAACAACGGCGCCGTCGGCTTCCGGCTCCGCACAGGGCAGGTAATCGAGACCCACCCGCGCACCGCGTACATCCAACTCGGCCCCGAAGAATGGCGGTTCACCACGACGCTGCTGCACGAGACCGGCCACGTTGCGCTGGCGATGCTGGCTGGCGGGCGGGAGGTGCCCAAGCGCGAGATCGCCGCCATCCCCCACACCGTCGCCGCGCTCACCGACCGCGGGACCGCGTTCGACGAGGGGTTTGCAACTCACCTGGAGACGCTGGTCGCGCACGTCTCGACGGCGCCCGAGGTCCGTCAGCGCTACCGGCACGACCAGTTCCTCTTCGGCCCCGGGGCGCAGATGCGCGGCGAGTACTACCAGCACTCGTCCGACCTGCTGACCTTCGCCCAGACCACCGCTCGCTACGCCGAGGTCCGCGACAACAACTTCGCCTTTGCGAGCGCGTTCAAGGGCCCGGACTACCTGCGCGTGCAGATGGAAAAGGCGCGCGACTTCGCGACTCTGCGGGACGCTGACCAACTCCTCCAGTCCGAGGGGTTCTACGCCAGCTTCTTTTTCGGGTTCCTCGTGCGAGGAAATGGCACGCCGCCGCCCAACCAGCTGCGCCAGCGACAGGACAGGGTGATGGCGGCGCTTGCCGAGATGTTCGCGAACAGTACCTTCACGCCCGAGGCGCCCTTCCTTTTGGAGTTCCTCGAGAGCTACCGTCGCCTCTACCCTGAGGAGGCCGGCGAGGCCCTCGACGTATTCCTGGACCTCACTCATGGGGTCTTCGTGTCGCCCGAGGCGGCCTCCCTCTGGCGGGAGCACTACCTGGCGGCGCTGCGTCTCGACCTCCGGCAGCTCGGTCGCGAGATTATCGACGCCGCTCGCGAGCGCTGGCGCACGACGGCGGCAAGGGAGCCGAAGGCGCTGTACTCGCGCCTGGGTCCCCAGGTTCGGTGCGAGGTGGCAGGGCGCACGGTGAGCCTGGTCGGGCTGGGCACCGACGCCCCGCTTTCGATGGACGTGAACACCGCCGAGGAGGGGATCGTGCGGCTGATTTCAGGGATCACCGACGCAGAGGTGAGCTCCTGGCTCGCGGCCCGGGCGCGCGTACCTTTCGCGGGTGTGGAGGACTTCAAGACGCGGGCGGGGCTCTCCGAGAGGGCCCTTGGTAGCCTGCAGTTCTGACCGTGGCCCGTGCCCGGCGCTGGGTCACTTCATGATCTTGGCGAGGAGCGTTTCGAACCGCCTCTTGTCGTCACCGCCAAAGGAGGAGAAGCGCACCGCGACGCCGGTCACGCGCTCGCGCTTCTCCATGGTGTGGCGGACGACCACGGCGAATCCCCGGATCGGGTTGTTGTCGCCCGGCATCGTCAGCTCAAAGCTCATCTGGGTGCCGATCGGGTAGGTATGGTCGGTCTTGATCAGCATGCCATGGGCGGAAACGTTCTCGGTCTGGCAGATGGTCTGAGTGGTGCCCCAGGAGAGCTGCACCTTCAGGCGCGACGTGGCCCGCATGGCGAACCGGGGCGGCACCTCGAGCAGGCGGAATAGCACATGGGGGAGCTGCTCGGGGAAGTCTTCGATGGCCAGCGCCCTGTTGGCACCCTTGCCCACAAAGTCCTCGGCCTCGGCGAGCATACCCTTGGGCGCCAACAGGACGAGGGCGGCCTGGCGGCAGGGCGAGTCCTTCTTGCGCACGGCGCCGAGGAACTGGGTCATCGGCATGTCGGGAAGAGGGTAGCCGGCAACGATGGCATCGAACGGGAGGAACGCAATTGACTCCAGCGCGGTTGCGGCAGTCTCCCCGTAGTCTGCGTAGAACTTGGCGGCGGAGAGGACGGACGCGACCTTCTGGAAGACCCGGTCCTCCAGCCCGACTACCAGCGTGCTCCGTTGCACCCCGTACATGCGCGCTGACCTCCCGGTCCGCCTACCCCTCGGCACGCTCCCATGCGTGCGGGATCTCCGCGGGGAAACGCCACAAGCTCACGCGTGTCTTGTCGCCGGCGTAGATGCCACCCTCCGCCTCGCGGTTGTAGCCCACCCAGGCCTGGAAAGGCACCCGGTTGATACAATCCGCGGACACGATCGTCTTGGTCTTCTTGCCGGGGCTCTCCTGGAACTCCTGACGTGCCTGTTGGAAGAGGTTTTCCGCGGCCAGGCTGGTCTGGTCCGCCCGGAGCTCGGTGAAGAGCACCTGACGGAAGATCTTGCCGGGCCGGTGGGTGGAGTACCAGGCGTACTCAGGCGGGGTGAGGCTGGACAGCACGATGAACTCCACCGGGCAGAACACCAGGTAGAGACGTGGGTGGCGAGCAGCCTGTCTTGGCTGCCCTATCGCGCCAGCCACCTCATCTGGAGTCATGCCCTCGTGGCAGTCGCTGGCGGCGAAGTGTGCCACCTCGCCCGCGCGCTCCATCCCCATTATCTGACCGCCGGTCTTGCCCAGGAAGCAACGGCGGTACGCGTCGATGGGCGTACATGAGAAGGCGTTGTTTGAAAGAGCGGTCTTGGTGCGCTTGCCGGGGACCATGGCGTGGAGCGCGTTGAGAGTGTCAGTCATTGCGTCTCGCCAGCCACCCTCGTCGAGGTAGGTGAAGTCCGGCCGGCCGTTGGAGAGCGCGAGGTCGAAGAAGATCGTGCGGCCCAGGAAGTACTTGCCGGACCCGGGCCGGCGGTGCCAGGCAAATCCCTCGATACCCAGGTTGGTGACGGTGATCGCACCCTGGGGAATACTCAGTACAAGATTGAGCTGCTCCATGCCCCTCTCCTGCTGTGGCCGGGCAAGCCCCTCCCGGCCACACAAGAGCTTACTTGGTTCGTGGCGCGTCTCCAAGCACCAACCACCGAGAGACGCAGTCTCATTGTCTCACCCGCTGCGCCGGCTTCGGTTGGAGGTTGCGGGAATGCCAGACCCGCACGTTGTACAGCGGCGGGAAATCGCTCCAGCGCCACAACCGCTCCGGGTGCTGGTCGGGCAGCACGACCGCGGAGTGGGAGTAAGGGACGTACGGGTTCACCAGCAGGCCCGCCGCGTGGTTCGCGACCGACACGAGCAGGGCGGCGGTCCCCACCACCCACACCAGGCGCCGCCACCGTGGCGCCAGGGTGCGGGCCGCGTGCAGGCCAAGGGCGAGCAACAGGCCCCAGAAGACCAGGGGGTCTGAGGTGTAGCGCGGGCCGTAGGTCCAACCCCCGGCCCACTCCTTCCAGGCCGCGGTGCCGGCAAAGTTGAGCAGGATGATGGCCAGGGCCGGCCCGGCGAGCGGGCGGAGCGCGTCGTATCCGGGATCCTGGCTCGACACGCTTCGTGAACGGCCGCTGAGGAGGACCAGCGGCAGCAGGGCCACCGCCAGCGCGAACACCGGGGAGAACACGAAAAACCCCCTGCCCGGGGAGACGAGCGCACCGGACAGCGAGGCGAACGGCGTGAGCGCGAAGACACGCCCCTCGGCGGTGCCGAACCTGGCGGCGCCGATGATGGTCTGCCCGAACCGGAACGGGCTCCCGAACTCCCACCAGTTATAGGCGCCGAGCGCGAGGAGCCAGGGCGCGAGACCGGCAAAGAAGGCGACCGAGCGTCGGCCCCCGTACCGCACGGCGGCCCACGCCAGCGGGATCGCGAACAGGATGCCGGAGGGACGGGCAGTCATTCCCAATCCAACCGCGAGACCGGCCGCCGCGAGCTTCCACGTCTCGCGTCGGGGAACCGCTCCGGCCAGCAGCCACACCGCGACCGCGCACAGGAGGATCAGCAGTGAGTGCTGCCAGACCTCCCTGGAGAGGATCGAGAGGAGCGAGGAGCCTAAGGCGAAGGCGGCCGTGGAGAACCACGCCGCCCACGGGTCACGGAGCTTTCGGACCGTGGCGAGGAAGAACGCCACGGCGAGGGCGCACCAGACCGCGGCGAACAGTTGGTTGAAGCGATCCGACAGCACGACCTCGGGGGGCAGCCCGAGGGCGTGGGCCAGCGCGTAGGCCGGTACCAGCGCCAGCGCCACGCCGAAGCCGGTACCGGCGACGAGCCGTCCGTCCCGAGTCTCGAGAACCGTACAGCGGTGCTGGAGGATCGGCGAGGCGAGGTACGGGCGCAAGGCGTCGAGGTCCCCCCAGTGGCCGGTGACGAGGGAGTAGGCGGTCAGCTCGGAACCGTAGTTGTCGTCGGAGGCGCGCTCGCACGGCACTGCGAGGTAGGCAGCCAGGGCGGCCACGAAGACGAGAACGGGGGCGAGCAGGATGGATCGGGGCGCAGGGTCTCCTGTCGCAGACGGGGGAGTATCGGGCATCGGCGGAGGCATTGCTCGGCTAGCAGTCTAACACGCGGTGTCGGCTTGGGATACGACCGGGAGGGCGCTCAGACTACTCGCGGGGTGCGAGCTGCACCTGCGCCTCGGAGGAATCGGAGGAGCTTAAGAGCCTGCGGAGGAGGGTCTCGAAGCGCACCTTGTCCTCGCCCGAGAACGACGCGAACTGGACGGCAAAGCCGCTCACCGGCTCGCGATCCGCCATGGTGTGGCGAACGACCACCGCGTAGCCACGCACCGGCGAGCTGTCCCCCGGCAGCGCCATTTCGAACCCCAGTTGGGTGCCGATCGGGTAGCTGCGGTCGGTCCTGACCAGCATGCCGGTGGTGGAGATGTTTTCGCTTTGGCAGGTGACGTGGGTGCTGCTCGGCGAGAGCGACACTTTGAGGCGCAGATTGCGCCGAACCGCGACGCGTGGTGGAACTTCGAGCAGGCGGAGGAGAACGTGAGGCAGCCGCGCCATGAACTCCTCCACCGTCAGGACGCGGTTGGCACCCCGGCCCACGAAGCGCTGGGTCTCCTCGAGAGCGTCCTGGCCGACCAGCAGGATGAGCCCCGCCGAGCGGCATGGGGAGTCCTCCCTGCGCACCGCGTCGAGGAACGCCTGCATGGGCATGTCGGGCAGGGGGTAACCGGCCAGAATCGCGTCGAAGGCAAGGAGGCCGGTCGTTTCCAGGGCGGTTGTGGCCGTCGCCTCGTACTCGGCATGGAACTGGTTGGCACGGAGAACCCTGGCGACGCCCTCGAAGACCTGGCTCTGCAGGGCCACCGCCAGCGTGTTGCGCTGCGCCCCGTACATGTTCCGCTCGCTCCCCCTTGCGTTCGCCTCAAGTATAGCGGATTGCCTGGTGCCACCGGGGTCGGCCGACCAAACGTGTCAAACGGTCTACAATCGGCCCATGCATGCCGACGTTCGCCACGCGGACGACGTGGTCATCGTGGATCTCCAGGGCGACCTGGTCGCGGAAGACGGGGAGGAGTTGCTCCGCCAGATCATCGACGAGTTGGTGGCGGAGGGGTGGAGAAAGATCCTACTCAATCTCGCAAGCGTCAAGCGCATGGACAGTTCCGGGGTGGGTGAGCTGGCCGCAAGCTGGAAGCTCGCCAATGAGTTCGGTGCCTCGATCAAACTGCTGCGTCCGGGGGACCGCGTCAAGTACACGCTGCACGTGAGCCAGATCCTGCCCCTTCTGGAGGTCTTCGAGGACGAGACCCAGGCGGTGGCGAGCTTCGCTGCCGCGTGACTGCGCCGGGCTCGGGCACCCGCCTTTGCCCGATTCCCGTTGAGCGTCGCCTGGGGCAGTCCTCGTGTCTTCTGCGAGACCCTTCGCCCTCGCAGCGCTCGGGCTCAGGGTGACAATGCCTCGCCCGCGGGCGAGGCATTGTCAGTCCCAGATCCCAAGCTCGGCCTTGACCTCGTCGGACGCTTCCTTGCGGGGATCCCAGGGTGGGTTCCACTGAAGGTCCACCTCGGCTTCGTGCACGCCCGGGAGCGCCCTCAGCGTCTCGTTGACGGCCTCAACGATCATCGGGCCCTCGGGGCAGAACGGGGTTGTGAGGGTCATGGTGACCTTCACTTTGCTGCCGTCGGGTGAAACCTCGATTGTGCGGATGAGCCCGAGGTCGACGATCGAGATGAAGATCTCGGGGTCCTGAATGGGCCGCAAGGACTCGCGCACCGCATCCACGGTCAGTTCGTTCACGGGTTCGCCTCCTCGGTCTCGGTGGTTGCGGTTCCTTCCGTGGCGCCGTTCCGCCAGGCCCGCAAGGCGTCCACAAGGGTGACCCAGGGGAGGAGCGCGCACTTCACCCGGACCGGAAACTTCTTCACCCCCTCGAGGGCCTCGAGGTCACCCATGTCCACGTCGGGTGGTACGACCTTCCCGTGCATCACGTTCCGGAACACCTCGGCGAAGGCCGTTGCCTCCACCTCGGTGTGGCCCGGTATGACCTCAGCCATCATCGAGCCCGACGCGGTGCAGATGGCGCAGCCGCGCCCCTGCACCTCGACGCCGGTGATGCGGTCTCCGTCGAGCGAAAGGTGCAGGTGGATCTCGTCGCCGCAGACGGGGTTCAGACCGTGGGCGCGGGCGTCCACGCGGGGCAGCGGTGTCCGGCCCCGGGGGCGCCGGTGGTGATCTAGGACCACCTCGCGGTAAAGCTCGTCGAGTGCGACTTCCGGACGATCAACCATCAGACTGCCGGGCCTCTCTCAAGGTGCGACGCCTTCCACCAGGGCAAAAGGAAAGGGGAAAGCGAAAAAGGGAAAACAAATCCACGATCGCCACCTTGTTTCCCGTCTCCCGTCTTTCCTTTGACCCTTGCCCTTTACCCTTTACCGTCTCGGCTCACGCCACCCCAAAGTACTTCCTCGCGGCCATCAGGCCGTCAACGAGCGCATCCACCTCGTCGCGGTCATTGTAGACGGCGAAGGAGGCACGAGCCGTCGCCGCGACGTCGAGCCGGCGCATCAGCGGCTGGGCGCAGTGGTGGCCGGCGCGGATGGCGATGCCGCGGGTGTCCAGGACTTGGGCCAGGTCGTGGGGGTGGATCTCGGGGTCCACGAAAGAGACCAGACCGCCGCGCCTGGCTGGATCAAGCGGTCCGTGCAGCTCGAGCCACCCCAGCGAGCGCAGGCGCTCGAGGGCGTACCGGACAAGGTCGTGCTCGTGTGCCCGCACCGCGTCCATGCCCAGCTCCTCCAGCAGGTCGAGGGCGGCCGGGAACGCTGCGGCGTCGGCAATGTTGGGGGTGCCGGCCTCGAACCTGTGAGGGATGTCGTTCCAGGTGGCCGAGTCGAGGTGAACGGCCCGGATCATCTCGCCTCCACCGCTGATCGGCTCCATCCGCTCCAAGAGCTCCGGCTTCGCGACCAGGAACCCAACGCCGGTGGGTCCGTACGCCTTATGGGCCGAGAACGCCAGGAAGTCGATGCCAAGAGCCTGGAAGTCCACCGGCATGTGCGGAACGGACTGCGCCGCGTCCACCACCATGACCGCGCCGACCCGGTGGGCCGCCTCGGTCAGTTCGGCGATCGGGTTGATGGTCCCGAGCACGTTGGACATCGCGGTGAGCGCAACAACCTGCGTGCGGCGCGACAGCATCCCGGGCAGCGCCGCCATGTCGAGTTCACCCGAGTCCGTGATCGGGAGGTGGCGCAGCACGACCCCACGCTCGCGCGCGAGGAGGATCCAGGGGACGAGGTTCGAGTGGTGCTCCATCTCGGAGAGCAACACCTCGTCCCCCGCAGTGAGCGTCGCACCCCACGCACGTGCCACCAGGTTGAGTGCCTCGGTAGCGTTGCGGACGATGATCACTCCACGCTCGTCGGGGGCGTTCACGAAGCGGGCCACACGGGACCGGCACGCCTCATAGGCCGCGGTCGCCTCCTCCGCCAGCGTGTGCACCCCGCGGTGCACGTTGGCGTTGGAGGTGGAATAGTAGCGCTGGATCGCGGCAAGCACCGTCTCCGGTTTCTGCGTCGTCGCGGCGTTGTCCAGGTAGACGAGCGGGTGGCCGTGCACCTGCCGCTGCAGGATGGGGAAGCGCGCCCGCAGTGCGCTGGGGTCGAGCGTCGTGCGAGGGGGGGCGGTCGCAGTCATCGTCACTCCGTGTGCAACCGCGCGGCCACCAGTGCCTCGATCCGCTCCCGGGTCGTCTGCGGCAAGCGCGCCAGGGTCTGGTCCAGGAAACCGTACACGATCACCCGCATCGCCTGGAGGTTCGCCAGGCCCCGACTTTGGAGGTAGAAGAGCTGCTCGGGATCGATGGGGGCCACGGTAGCACCGTGCGAGCAGCGTACGTCGTCGGTGAGGATCTCGAGCTCGGGGATCGATTCGGCCCGCGCGTCGTGGGAGAGCAGCAGGTTGCGGTTCTCCTGGTACGCCTCGCTTCCGCCCGCGTGGCGGGCGATCCGGATCATCCCGGTGTAGGCAGAGCGGGCCGCGTGGGTGAGTGCCACCTTGAAGTCGAGGTTGGACAGGGTCTTTCCTGCCTCGTGGATGTGCTCGGTGTGGTGGTCGAAGTGCTGCTCGTCGCCGCCCATCGCCACTCCGGTGGTCTCGACCTCGGCGCCCTCGCCGGCGAGGATCGCGCCCACGTCGGCCTTGAAGGTGCTGCCCCCGAACGAGGCCAACGACATTTGGAAGCGGGCTCCTGCAGCGACGCGTGCCCGTGTGGTGAGGTGTCCGACCACGCCCGGGTCCCAGCGCTGCACCAAGCCGTAGCGTACGTTGGCGCGACTCTCGGCGAAGATCTCTGTGACGCCGAGGACCTTGCCCCTCGACCCGTCGCCCCCTACGTGCCCCTCGATGATCTCGAACGAGCTGCCCTCACCGGCCACCACCAGCACGCGGGGGACGGTCAAGGGGCCGGCCACGATGCGCAGGCGGATCGGGTGCTCGAGCTCGATGCCGGCCGGCACGCGCACCAGCACGCCCCCGCGCCATGCCGCCGTGTTGATCGCTTCGACGAACCCGTGGCTTTCTGACACGGCCTTGCCCAAAAACTCGCTTGCCTGTGCCGTGTGCAGGTCTTCCACAACCACGCCAGCCTTGCGCGCGTGGGCGTCCACTTCCACGACGCGCAACGCCCCTCCGGCCAGCAGACCGGCCACGGACAGCGGCTCCTCGAGACGCCACGTGGGGCCCACGTCGGTGGGCGTCAGGTCGGTCGGGTCGGTGTCCGGCAGGAAACGGGTCGGGTCGGTATAGCGCCACAGGTGGCGTGCCCGGTCGGGGAGGAGCAGCGGCGTGAGCGACTCGCGGGCCTGATTGCGCAGGGCCAGGAGGGCGCGGTCCTCACCGGCGGCGCTCGAGAGCTCAGCGAGGTGCTCGAGCGGGAGCGTCGGGGGAGACGGCTCGCTCGTGGGACGGCTAGCCAACAGAGCCCTCCATCTCCAGCTCGATGAGGCGGTTCAGCTCCACCGCGTACTCCATCGGGAGCTCCTTGACGAACGGCTCGATGAAGCCGTTGACGATCATCAGCCGCGCCTGGTCGTCCTTGAGGCCGCGAGAGCGCAGGTAGAAGAGCTGCTCGTCCCCGAGCTTGGAGACGCGGGCCTCGTGCTCGACCCGAACCTGATCCTCGGCGATCTCCATCGTCGGGTAGGTGTCCGTACGGGCCGCCTCTCCGATGAGCAGGGCGTCGCACTGCACGGAGGTCTTGCATCCGGACGCCCCCTTGCGCACCTTGACCAGACCGCGGTACGTGGCGCGGCCAGTGCCCTTTGAGATCGATTTGGAGGTGATCTTGGAGGTCGTATTGGGTGCCAGATGCGTCATCTTGGCACCGGCGTCCTGATGCTGGCCGGGACCGGCGAACGCGATCGAGAGCACCTCGCCGTGGGCTCGCTCGCCCTTCAGGATCACGGCCGGGTACTTCATGGTGAGCTTGGAGCCAAGGTTGCCGTCCACCCACTCGACCACCGCGTCCTCCCAGGCCACCGCGCGCTTGGTCACCAGGTTGTAGATGTTGTTGGACCAGTTCTGGATCGTCGTGTACCGGATGCGGGCGCCCTTCATGGCGATCAGCTCCACGACCGCGGAATGCAGCGAGTTCGTGGAGTACACGGGGGCCGTGCAACCCTCGATGTAGTGCACCTTGGCGCCCTCGTCGGCGATGATGAGCGTGCGCTCGAACTGACCCATGCGCTCGGCGTTGATGCGGAAGTACGCCTGGAGGGGGATCGCCACCTCGGTGTTCTTCGGCACGTAGATGAACGAGCCGCCCGACCACACCGCGCTGTTGAGCGCTGCGAACTTGTTGTCAGCGATGGGAATCACGGTGGCGAAGTGCTTGCGCACGAGCTCCTCGTGCTCGCGCAGCCCGGAGTCCATGTCGAGAAAGATCACGCCCTGCTTGGTCAGCTCCTCCTTCACGGAGTGGTAGACCACCTCGGACTCGTACTGCGCCGACACGCCGGCGAGGAACTTGCGCTCCGCCTCGGGGATGCCGAGCCGGTCGAAGGTGCGCTTGACGTTCTCGGGGACGTCCTCCCAGCTCGTCTCCTGCTTCTCTGTGGCGCGAACGTAGTAGGTGATATCGTCGAAGTCGATCTCCGAGAGCATCTGGGTATCGCCCCACGTGGGCATCGGCTTCGCGAGGAATATGTCGAGCGCCTTATGGCGGAACTCGCGCATCCACTCCGGCTCCTTCTTCAGGCGCGAGATCGCCTCCACGACCTCGTGGGAGAGGCCCTTGGGCGTGCGCATGAAGTACTCTTCGGGGTCGTGGAAGCCGTAGCGCTGGCCGTAGTCCGTGCCGATGTCGGCAACTTTGGGTGTCGAAGCCATCACACACCTCCCGCGGCGGCGGGCTCGAGCCAGTCGTAGCCGCGCTCCTCGAGCTCGAGTGCGAGCTCGGGCCCGCCGGTGCGCACGATGCGGCCGTCCATGAAGACGTGCACCACGTGCGGGCGCACGTAGTTGAGCAGGCGCTGGTAGTGGGTGACCAGCACCATCCCGACGTCCTGCGAGGCCGCGGCGTTGATGCCTTCGGCCACCACCTTGAGCGCGTCGATGTCGAGGCCCGAGTCGGTCTCATCGAGCAAGGCAAAGCGGGGCTTGAGCATGAGCAGCTGCAGGATCTCGAGGCGCTTCTTCTCGCCACCCGAGAAGCCGTCGTTGAGGTAGCGTCCGGCAAACGCCGGGTCCATCGCGAGGTCCTCCATGCGGGAGAGCAGCTCCTTGCGGAACTCCCGCACCGGCGTCTCGGTGCCGCGTACCGCGGACACGGCCGCTCGGAGAAACGACGCCACGGTCACCCCCGGCACCGCCACCGGGTACTGGAAGGCGAGGAACATCCCCTTGCGGGCCTTCTCGTCGGGTGAGAGCGAGGTCACGTCCTCGCCGGCGAGCTTGACGGTGCCCTCGAGGGTGTACGCGGGATGCCCCATCAGGGCGTTGGCGAGCGTGGACTTCCCTGAGCCGTTGGGCCCCATGATGGCGTGGATCTCGCCGGCCGAGATCTCGAGGTCGACACCTTTCACGACCTCTTTGTCGGCGATCCAAACGTGCACATCTTTGCACGAGAAAACGGGCTGTGAAGAATCGCTCATTGGGTTCCTCTCTTGGCGACGGTGCTCTCGCCCCAGCCACCGGGCACGGTGAGCAACCATCGCTCCTGCAGGTGTCGGTCGGTTCGGCGTTCCCCGGCTGCAAGGTCGGCCAGCGTCGTCTGCTCGAAGAAGCGCCTCAGCAGGGCGTCGAGGTGCGCCCACACCGGCCGCAGGGAGCAGTCGGTCAGCCGCGAGCAGTCCGTCGCGTCGGGACTGCCGTGCTCGCGGCAAAACGTCGAGTCGAAAAGCGGCTTGCCGAGGGCCTTGAGGATTCGCAGGACCGTGATCTGCTCTGGGGGCGCTGCCAGCGCGTACCCGCCGTTGCGTCCGCGGGTCGCCACGACCAGGCCGGCCCGTCGAAGCCCAAGAAGCACCTTGGCCGCAAAGGGCGGCGCGATCCCCTCGGTCCCTGCCAATTCGGAGAGAGGGACGATCTCGCCGTGGTGGAGCGCGAGCTGCAACATGCAGCGCATCCCGTATTCCTCGGTCGCGGTGATCTTCATGGCTCTCCTCGTGTGGCGCCCCGGGTCGTCGGCTCGGCTCCCGACCCGCGCAACCGGTAAATCATGACCTAAATTTCCGGATTTGACAAGTCCAGACCCTCCGGTGCTTTTCGCAACTACGTCTCCCAGGCGAGAGCTTGAAACGCGGTCAGGAGTGGAGCTACATGGGCCGCACCTCGCTCGAGGAGGGACACCCTCCATAGCCCCCGCCGTTGGCGCCCGGGGATCCTGACCCGCGGGTGGCATCCGGCGGCGCGTTTGTGCGATGCGTCACGTTGCCGCGAAATCGGGGGCCCGGCCCCCCACGTTGTTGTGGCTGTCGTCGAAAGGAGGCTTCACCGTGAAGAGACTCGCCGCTTTGCTCGTCGTGGCCGCTTTTATCGTCCCTGCGCTCGCGGCCGCGGAGACGTGGACAAACCTGCCGCTCGTGGACCACAACTGCCTGGAGAAGGTCAAGGCCGATCCCGACAAGCATGAAACCAGCTGCCTGATCATGTGCTCCAAGAGCGGGTATGGGGTCCTCACCTCCGACGGGACGTGGCTCAAGTTCGACAAGGCGGGGAATGACGAGGCACTCAAGGCGCTCAAGGCGACCCAGAAGATGAACGGCATTCGGGTCACGGTCACCGGCGAGCTCACCGGGGACATGATCAAGGTCGCGACCCTGAAGATCGATTGATCCGGAAGAGGCTCCTGATGGGCGGCCGCGGTCTATCCGCGGCCGTCGTTTTCTTTGGGCAGTCTGCGGGTTTCAGTGCCCGCCGAGCGAAACGAACACGCCTCCGGTCAGTTCGGCGTCGGCAAACCAGCGCCCGGTGTCGGTCCAGCCGTGATCCTCACCGAGGCGTCGCCGGCCCAGGTAGGTGGCGCGTCCCCGTAGATCGAAACGGATCCCGGCCCACCGGGTGAGGAAGAAGCGCGTCCCGGCGGTCAGGGCCACCGCACCGCGATTGGAATCGCGGAACGAGCGATCGGGCGTGTCTATGTCCAGGTTGACGAAGCCGACGCCTGCCCCGACGTACGGAATGAAGCGCCCGCTGCGGAACGAGCGCACCGCGAGGGCCTCGAAGGAAGCCACGACCAGGGCCGCCAGCTCCTGTTGCGAGGCGAACACCCCACCCCTGTACTCGATGACGTGCGTCGTCGTGCGGCGGTACGCCAGCTCCACTTCCCACTCCGGGGTGAGCTGTGCCGCGAGCCAGAACCCGCCGGTGGGGTCGCCGTCCACGTCCACCTTGCGATCGAACGCCTCGTTGCTCCCCTTGGCCAGCGTCCCCCCGATGAGCCGGCCGACGCCGTACCCCACCTCGACCGAGCCGGGCGGCGCCTGGGCGAGAAGCGGCAGGGGCACGAGCAGAAGCGCGAGAGCCCATCCCGCGCGGGCCCTCGCGGTCGCATCAGCGGCGTCAGAGAAGGCCACTCTGCGCGAATTCTAGCAGTGTGGGTGGGCTCGCCGTGGGTGCCTGTGGGACTACGTACGGCCCACAGGGTCGCAGCGGGTCTACGGGCAGTGGCCCACCATGTCCAGGCGCGCGAGCTGAGCAAGCTCGGCAAACGTCCCGTCGAGGGTCTTGCCGCTCGCCTGCTCGAAGTCCTCGCCACGCTTGGCCTCGGCGTGCCAGCACAGCCCCCAGTGCACGTTCCAGCCGTCGCGCTCGAGCTGGCAGAGGACTTCCTCCCACTCACGCCCGCGCTCGGTGCGCAGGGTGGCGATCGCCTGGAAGGTGGCCTTCAACAGCTCGAGGTCGAGTTTGCTGGGCTGCACGCCCTCCGGCAGCGGAATCTCGATGGTCGGTGCCTTGGCCATGGCCGGCTCCCTCCCTACAACCCGTACTTCTCGATGATCTGGTTCTTGCCCAGTCCGAGAATGCCGTACTTCTTCCCCACCTTGACGAACGCCGCGATCGCGGCGTCGAGGTGGTGCTTCTCGTGCGCTGCGGAGAGCTGCGTCCGGATGCGCGCCTGACCCTTCGCCACGACCGGGAAGAAGAACCCCACGACGTAGATCCCCTCGGCGAATAGATCGCGAGCCACGTCCTGCGCCAGCTTGGCGTTGTAGAGCATGACAGGAACGATTGGACTCTCGCCGGGCTTGATGTCGAAACCGGCGTCGGTGAGGAGCTTCCGCCAGTACACGGTGTTGGTCTCGAGCTTGTCCCGCCGCTCGGTCGTGGCGGAGATCAGGTCCAGCACCTTGAGTGCCCCTGAGACGATGACCGGGGCCACCGTGTTGGAGAAGAGATACGGGCGCGCGCGCTGACGGCACATCTCCACGAGCTCGCGGCGCCCCGAGACGCACCCACCCGACGCTCCGCCGAGAGCTTTCCCGAGCGTCGTGGTGATGACGTCCATCCTGCCCACCACCCCGCAGTGCTCGTGGGTTCCGCGGCCCGTCTTGCCGATGAAGCCGGACGCGTGCGAATCGTCAACGAACACCATCGCGTCGTGCTTCTCGGCAAGCGCGACGATCGCGTCCAGCCTGGCGATGTCCCCGTCCATCGAGAAGACGCCGTCGGTGATGACCATCCGGAAGCGCTTGTCCTGGTGCTCGACCAGCTTCTCCTCGAGGTGCCCCATGTCGGAGTGCTTGAAGGTGTCCTGCATCGCCTTGCAGAGGCGCATACCGTCCACGATCGAGGCGTGTACCAGCCTGTCGGCGATCATGACGTCCTGCTCGGAAAGCACCGCTTCGAAGACCCCGGCGTTGGCGTCCATGCAGGAGGGGAAGAGGAGCGTGTCCTCGGTCCCCAGGAACTCGGTGAGCTTGTTCTCGAGTTCCCGGTGGATGTCCTGCGTGCCACAGATGAAGCGCACCGACGACATGCCGTAACCGCGGTGGTCGAGACCCGCGTGGGCGGCCGCCACCACCTCGGGGTGGCTGGAGAGCCCCAGGTAGTTGTTGGCGCACATGTTGATGACTTTCCTCGGCGGGTTGCCGGTGGGGAACTCGACCTCGATCTCCGCGCCCTGCGGCGCGTGGATGTAGCGCTCTTCCTTGAACAGCCCCTGGTCCCGTAGGTTGGCCAGCTCGTTCTGGTACGACTCGCGGGCCCTGCCGCTGTACGCCATGCGCCCTCCCGACTACCCCTTGGTGAATCTGGTCACCAGCGCCGCAATGCTGTTGACCGTGTCGAACGCCTGTGGCGTGGCCTCGGCGTCCGGGATCTGGATGCTGTACTTCCTCTCCAGGAAGCGTTTGAGCGAGACCATCGAGAAGGAGTCGACGATGCCCCCGGTGATCAGCGGCGTATCCTCGCCGACCTGACGGTCATCTCCCTCCTCCAGGTACTCCTTCACCACGTAGTCCCGAATCGCCTTCTTGAGCTCGTCCATCTGGATCCTCCGCTCGGCTCCGCCCACCATTGACGAAAGTCATTCGCAAACCGGTTCGAACGTCGTTGTTGCTGCCTCGTGCCTTTTGCCTTTCTTTCATCATTCGTCCATCAGGGTCGAGGTGTCCCCGACCGGCTCGCCCCACTCTTTGGCTCGCAGGATGCGGCGAACGATCTTGCCGCTGCGGGTCTTGGGGAGACTGGCTATGAACTCGATCTCCTGCGGCATCGCCAGAGGCGAGAGCTTCTTGCGGACGAAGTTCATGATCTCGAGCTCGAGGTCGGGGCCGCCCTCGAAGCCCGGCTTCAGCGTCACGAACGCCTTCACGACCTCCATGTTCACCGGATCGGGCTTGGCCACCGCCGCCGACTCGGCCACCGCGGGGTGCTCGAGCAGCGCAGATTCGATCTCGAAAGGGCCCACGAGGTGGCCGCCGGTGTTGATGACGTCGTCGTCGCGGCCGACGAACCAGAAGTACCCGTCCGGATCAATGCTCGCCCTGTCCCCGCACAGGTACCAGCCGTTCTTGAACTTGCTCGCGTAGCCGGTCGGATTGTTCCAGTAGCTGCGGATCATCGACGGCCACCCGGGGCGCAGGGCGATCAGGCCGACGGGGCCGGGCTGTTCGTAGGGCTGGTACGTCTTGGGGCTGAGCACGGTGGCGGTGATTCCCGGAAACGCTTTGCCCATCGAGCCGGGCTTGATCGGCATGCCCGGAAAGTTCGTGATCACGATGCAACCGGTCTCGGTCTGCCAGAAGGTGTCGTGGAA
>MEKI01000129.1:30917-31921 GCA_001766905.1 Acidobacteria bacterium RBG_13_68_16 | reverse complement strand
CGTCGGTGACCAGGATCGAGGCGTTCGAGCGCCCGCACTCGAACTTGGCGTCCCGTGGCAGGTCGAACGAGGTGCCGAAGTCGTCCATGATCGGCGACCCCGGCGGTGTGCCCTGGGCCGTGTTCTGCAGAAGCGTCTTGGCGAAGTCCATCGCGGCCATCGTCGGGGTGCTGCGGAACGCGTTGGTCCCGCCGTCGAGCGCACCCGGCTGGGCCAGACTCTCCTGATCGGTGTGCCTGTAGAGTCGGAGCGCGGCCTCGATGGCGGTCACGTCCTGGCTGTCGCTGGTGTCGACCTTCGCGATCAGCTTGCGCTGCTTGTTGAAGTCCCCGACGGACTCGGTGGTCACGCCGAAGTCGGCGACGAAGTCGATTTGCGTCGAGTAGATCATCAACCCCCAGTTCACGTACTGGGAGGTCTTCCCGATGATGTCCAGCGGCGCCTGGGTCACGGCCCCGCTGCCGATCCGGGCGCCGTTGACGTCGTAGACGTCGGGCCAGGTGGCCTGATTCGGCACGTCCACGAGGTGGCCCGGCTGCGCCAGCGCGTTGTTGTAAATGTCGAACGGAGGCCCCGGGTCGTGCCTCGGCTCGGGGAACGTGATCGTCCAGGTGTAGATGTGCTTCCAGTAGCCGCCGGCCGAGGGCGGGGCCGCCGTCGGGACGACGTGCTGCACGACCGGCCCGGTCACGCAGGCGGGCGCGCAGCTCCAGTTGGCGTTGGTGACCGCAGGCCACGTTGCCGGCGGCTGCCACGGCGTGATGATGGTGACCGAGTCTCCGAGCACGTTCTTCACCGTTGCCATGCGGCTCGGGAACGTCTGCTCCACCTCCAGCGTGTACGACCAGCTCACGCAGCTCTCCGGCTCGGGCCCGACCTGGGCAAGCAGCACCCCCGCCGGGAAGGCGAAGTAGCCGGGGCCGGCGAACGTCGGGGTCGCGGTCTTGGTGGGCGTGGCGGTCGGAGGCGCCGGCGTCCGGGTCCGCGTCGGGGTCCGGGTCGGT
>MEKI01000129.1:26138-30875 GCA_001766905.1 Acidobacteria bacterium RBG_13_68_16 | reverse complement strand
GTCGGCGGCGCCGGCGTCTCGGTCACCGTTGGCGTCGGCGGTGGGATCGTCGGCGTCGGTGTCGGCTCCAGGCAGGAGGCACCCACCCCGGGTGCCCAGCCGATCCTGGGCACGCTCCCGGTGCTGTCCGCCCCGTTCCAGATGATCCTGTTCATGTCGCGGGCGGTGATCGGGTCGAAGACGTTAAGCTCGTTGCCCTGGTAGTCCAGGGACATCGAGCCGCTGACGTCGAGGACGATCAGGATGTTTGGCCGCACGAACTGGGTCGTGATCTGGCGCATGAGGTCGTAGCCCTCGTTGGAGGGCCGCAACGTCTCCGCCAGGCCCGGCGCCGCCAACAGCAGCGACAGCCCGATCGCCAGCGTGCAGCGTCCGATGAGTTGGTTTCCCTTTCGCCTCATACCCACCTCCGAACCCTCGACTGCAACAGGCCGCCTCGACAGGGCGGCGATCAACCGCCACCGGAATACACGCCGGAGCTGGTGCCGCCGGCGTTCATGAGCTTCTGCGCCGAGGAGGCCTGCGAGAAGCCCGTCCAGTTGAACTCCTCCTCGAGGACCTTGACCGCCAGGACCCTGGCGTTGCCGGAGCCGTCCACGCCGTCCGGGTCGGTGATGAAGCCGACCGAGATCAGCCGCAGCCGCGGGTCGTGGTTGATCAGCGGGGTCTGCAGGCCGGCGGCGTCCGTGTCCTCGGGGTTGTTGCGAACGTACAGGCTGAAATACGCGCGGATCCTGTAGAACCGGTTCGTCCCGTCGGGGAGCTGACTGATCTCGTGGTTGACGACCTCCGTGGCGCCGCCGGCGAAGTCGGTGAGATACGTGCCCAGGTGGTTGATGTCCCACGGGGCCGGCTGGATAGGAACCGGGTCCGGGGCGGCCGCGGTGATCGTCGAGGAGGCAACGTGCGACAGGAAGGCGGTCAGCATCGCGTTGGTGTACGGCGTGTTCGTGAAGATCGTCTCGCCGTGCCGCAGGCCGGCCTCGGCCGCATAGAGCGCCGCCTTCTGCATGTCCTGACGGGAGGAGATCCGGTCCTCCTGCGTCATCAACATCGCCGCGGTGATCCCCAGGACCGTCAGCACGAGCAGGATCAGGATCACCATGATCAGCGCGACGCCGCGTTCGGGATTGCGCATCTGCGAGCTCCTTGCCCTGGCCATGGCTAGATCCCCGAGGTCCGGTTGCGAAGCAAGGTGATGACCGACGCCTGGTACCGGTAGTAGGTGTCGTTGGGCGCGGTCGTCGGGTCGTGGTCCTCCGCCGCCGGCTGCCGGAACGCCATCTTTCCCCCACCTTGAACTGGCGTGGAGGAGCGCGCGGCGATCGTGATGCGCAGGCCGAGCACGCTGCGGACGTCGTACTGGTTGATGGTGGCGGGGGCGGCGTTGAAGCTCGGGACGCCGTCGGTGCACCCCTGCCCCGCCGAGAGCGTGCCTCCGGGACGGTTCCACGTGTCGCCGTTGTTGAAAACGTACGCGATCTGGAAGTCCTCGACGTTTGGGAGCAGGGGCGACCAGCCCGCCTTGACGACGTAGTCCGGGAACTCAACGGTGCCGGCGGCCAGCGCCGGGCAGTTGTTGTCCGCCGCCGGGTCGAACGTGCCGTTCTTCTGCTCCAGCCAGCCGTTGCACACCCGCAGGGCGGTGAACTGGCTGCCCACGATCAGGTTCGGTATGTTGGCCAGGACCTGCACACCACCCGGCGGGTTTAGGTTGTTGGCGTTCTCCGGGTCGGCGTTGACCTCGACGCAAGGGACGTTCACGCCGCCCACGATGCACGCCGGGTTGAGGACCGTGCAGGTCGTCGCGTTGTTGCCGTCCCGGTAATTGGTGATCCTGTAGGTCAGCCAGGCTCCGCTGCCCTGGTCCACGATCAGCAGCGGGAGGCTCTGGGTCGGGTTAGCCGGGTCCTGTGTCAGGGTCTTGAACATCTGGAAGTTGGCCGTGTCATCCGGGGTGCCCGAGCAGGCGACGTTGAACGCCCAGTACTGGGTCGACGAGTCGTTGAACGGGTTCGGCCACGCGCTCGCCCCGTTCAGCCGCACCGGGAAGGTCACCCGGGCGGAGGTGAGCGTGATGATGTCGCTGCCTTCGCTGGCGAAGCCGGTGCCGGCCTGATCCACGTTGTTGTACGAAAGCTGAACGCAGCTACCGTCCCCCGGACAGGCGGGGAAGTTCCCCATGCCCGTGGTGACCCCGCGCCAGAGGTAGGGCAGGATCGCAGCCGGGTTGCGTGGGATGGCCGTTTCGTTCATGTCGGTGGCGCCGCGGACGACGTACCCGAGGTAGTCCGTGGCGCTGCGTGCGGTCTGCCGCGCCTCCACCTGCAGCCGCTGGCGCTCCGCCGCCGCCCGCATCGGGAAGAGCAGCTGGCCGACCATCCAGAGGATCATCCCGAGGGTGGCCAGGACGACCAGCACCTCCATCAGGGTGAAGCCTGCGACGCCGGGTTTATCGCAGTTGCGCGACATAGACCACCACCTTGAAGGTTGCCGGCCCCAGGTACTGGCTGCCGCCGGTTTTCAGCGGTTCGCCCTTGACCGTCACCGTGTTGTCGTGGATGTTGTAGGACAGCTGGTAGCGGGCGTCGGGCTCGATCACGTTCGCGCCGGTCGGACCCCAGAACGTCTGGCAGGAGGCCGGAGTGATCGTCAGGCCCGCGTCGGGGGCGACCGGGCAGCACGCGTCATCCGACGCGCCGTTGTTCACGCGGAACTTCTGCAGCCTGATCGTCTCCACCACCCGCTCTGCCCGGTAGCTGAGGTCGGTGCGGATGAGCGAGCCGAGGTTCACGAGGTAGGCCATCGTGAGCAGCTGCAGCACCGCGAGCGTCACCACGAAGAGGAGGAAGAACGCCACCAGGACCTCTACGAGGGTGAGGCCGCGCTCTTTCTTGCGATCGGTGTGCTTTCGCCTCATCGCGCCCTCCACTACACCAGCAACTTCCTGAGCGTGACGTTCCATAACGGGAAAACCTGGATGTCGTAGCGGACGTTGGGCGTCAGGCTGCCGTCCACCATCCTCACGTGAGTGATGGACATGGTCATGGTCGAGGTGACCTGCAGGCCGGTGTTGGGATCGAGCGTCCGCCCGACGGTGTCGCAGGTGAGGGTGCGGGCGGGACCCGATGCGGGCCAGCCGCCTGCGCCGGCGGCCGGGTTGTACGCCAGGCTGACGAAGTCGGGAATCGTGTAGGTGCCGTTGGCCGTGCGCGGCGCCGGCGGCGGGGGGTTGAGCTGGAGCACCCACCTGCCGGCGACGTCCTGCTGAAGCGTCACGTTGACCGGGGTGTGCTGGTTGACCGACTCGGTGAACGCCTGCTGCAGGAAGTTGCGGATGTCGCCCGCGGTGGTTTCGGTGCGTGCCCTCTGCCAGTAGGAGTTGATCGGCACCGTGACGATCCCCGCCAGCACGCCGACTATGGTCAGCACGATCAGCGCCTCGAGCAGCGTGACGCCGGATTCGCGGTGACGGCGGGCGGGCGGATCGACACTGATCACGGTCCGTGTAAAGGCAACTCCTGTGCCACCACCGCGATCTCGTGTCGTGCCAGGAGTTTCATGACGGAACGAAGCCTGCGTCATGCGAGTCTCCTTTCAAGAATGAGGAAAAGTGGGACATCTGGGAACAGTTTACCATGAGCCGCGGGAAAGGGGCTAAACCTCACGATTCGCCGGGGGTTTGCCTCCCCGCACGGGACGGACTCTCGAGGCGGCACCTGGGACCGAAACACACTTCTAGTCTACCGCACACAGCCAGGCCTTGAGGTGCGCCGCCTCCGGACAGAACAGCGAGACCGGATGGTCCGGGCCGGCCCCCCGGCGCTCCAGCACCGTGAGGGTGCGGCGGGCGTCCAGCGCGGCCGCGAACAGGCTCCGGCCGAAATGCTCCTCGCCGACCAGCGCGGAGCAGGAACAGGTGAGCAGCAGACCCCCGGGCGAGGTCAGGCGTACGGCCTGGAGGTTGATGTCCTTATAGCCGCGCAGCCCGTCGTCGAGGTCGCCCCTCCTCTTCACGAACGCGGGCGGGTCCACCACGACGACCCCAAAGCGCTCGCCGGCGGTGACGAGGTCCCGCGCGACGCGGAACGCGTCCCCGGCAACGAAATCGGACTCGCGGACCTCCAGGCCGTTCAGTTCGTAGGCTCGGCGCGCGAGTGAGAGCGCCGCTTGCGAGGCGTCGACGTTGAGGGCGCGGAGGGCGCCCCCGGCGAGCGCGGCGACCGAGAAACCGCCGCTGTAGGAGAAGAGGTTGAGCACACGGGTGCCGGCGGCGAGCCCCGCGACGCGGCGGCGGTTCTCGCGCTGGTCGAGGAAGAAGCCCGTCTTTTGCCCCGCCTCCACGTCGACCGCGAACCGCAGCCGCCCCTCGCGGATGACCAGCGGCACCTCGGGCATGCGCCCCCGCAGCACGCGCACCGGTCGTGCCGTCCCCCAGGCCGGGCGCACCAGGACCGCGGACACGCCCTGCTCGTCGGCCAGGAGCGAGGCGATTCCCGGGAGGTAGGGCTCCCACGCGGCCTCGTACGGCTCCACCACCGCGACGTCACCGTAGCGGTCGATGACCAGCCCCGGCAGCCCGTCGCCCTCGGCGTGCACCAGACGGTAGGCATCGGCATCCAGGGCGAGCCTCTCGCGCAACGCCGCCGCGCGCCGCACGAGCGCGGCGAGGCCTGCCTCGTCCCACGGTTCATCTCCGAAGGCCACCATCCGCAGCGCCAGCGAGCCGCCCGAGCC
>MEKI01000129.1:1496-26057 GCA_001766905.1 Acidobacteria bacterium RBG_13_68_16 | reverse complement strand
CAGCGCCCCGCGGTAGACCCACGGGTGGCGGCGCAGCACTGACGCCTCTCGCCCGGGCCTCAGCCGCACTTCTCCGGCACACGAAAAAGGGCCACTCACCGGCGAGCACCAAGGCGTACGAGCGCCGCCACGAGCCGATCGGCGACCGGCACGCCGGTGGCCGCCGCGAAGTGGTTCCACCCCGGCGAGGGGTTGACCTCCCCAACGAGCCAGCGCTCACCGTCCGGAATAAGATCCACACCCGCAAGGCCGAGGCCGACGGCCCGGGCCGCGCCTACCGCGAGCTCGACGAGCCCTTGGGGTATCTCCACCGCACACACCTCGGCGCCGCGGGACGCGTTGGCGCGAAACTCGCCCGCGGCCGCCGTGTGCTCAGTTGCGCCCAGCGCCTCGTCCTCGAGCACCAGCACCCTCCGGCTGACACCCCCGGGTGGACAGAACCGCTGCACGACCGGCTCCTCGCCAAGCCGCCAGAGGGCGTCGAGGACGGCCTCGAGTTCCGCCGCCCCGGCGCAGCGGATCACGCCCACGCCCCGGCGGGAGCGGCGCAGCTTCACCACGCACGGGAACCCGCAGAGCGCTTCCGCGGCCGCAGCAAGCACCTCGGGCTCTGCGCCCGCCACGGTCTCCGGATGGGACAGCCCCGCCGACGCCAGGGCGCAGGCGGTGAGCCAGTGGTCCCGGCCGGTCCGTATCGCCGCGCCGCCGTTGAGCGAGCGCACCCCGGCCCGTTGCATCGCCCCGAGAACCGCAAGCGTGGAGTCCGGGCGCCAGTTCCCGACCCGCGGCAGGACGGCGCGCACCTCGGAGAGCGGCAACTCACGGCCATCCGACCATGCGACGGGCGGCGCCGCCCGGGCGGCCAGGCGCAGAGCGTCCAACGTCAGGACCCGGTGTCCAAGCCGCTCGCCGGCGGCCTCCAGGTCACGGTAGACGGGGAGCTCCGGCCTCGCGGTCAGAACCGCCACGCTCGACACGCCGCTAGTCTAATCGGGATCCGCGAGCCGTGGCCCGCCTCAGCCCTGACCGGTGAGCCGCCCGAGCAGGGCGAGAAGGTCTTCCTCATCGAACGGCTTGGTCACGTAGAAGTCGGCCCCGGCCGCCATGGCTCTCTCCTGATCGGTCTTTTGCCCCAGGGCGGTCAGCATCACGATCTTTGTGGCCGCGAGCTTGGGGTCGGACTTGACGGTGCGGCAGACATCGAAGCCGTCCCGTCGCGGCATCATGGCGTCCAGCAGCACGACGGGGGGCTGCAGGCGACGGATCTGCTCGAGCGCGTCGTCGCCGTTCTCGGCCGTGACGACCCTGTACCCCTCCATCTCGAGGATGAAAGACACCGTTTCGCGGATGCTCGGTTCGTCGTCCACGAGCAGGATCAGTGGCTCAGCCACGACGCTCCTCCGCCCGGCGCACAACCATGATCGTGCGGTCGTCGATGTGCGACGCCCCCTTGGAGAACACCGACACCTCCCTGCTCACCGCGGCCACCACTTCGGCGGCGGAGGGCGCTCCCGTCGCGAGCGCGCGGCAGATGCCCTCGATCCCGAACGTCCGGTTGCCCTCCCCTACGCTCTCGCTGATGCCGTCGGAGTAGAGCACCAGGGCTTCCCCGGGAGCGAGGACGCCCTCCTCTATCGGGTACTCCTCCCCGGCCTTCACGCCTAGCGGCAGCCCGCCTTTCTCAAGCATCTCGACGGAACCGTCGGCGCGCCGGACCAGCGCACGCGGGTGGGCGGCCGTCGCGACGGAGAAGCGTCCGCTGTCGGGGTCCACGAAGGCAATGACCGCGGTGGCCATCGTGAACGAGTTGAACTCGCCTTGCGTGAGCTGATCGTTCACCACGGTGAGGAGCTCGCCCGGTGTCTCGACCGCGTCGGCGAGCGCGTCCAGGCGGGCGAACAGCGCCGAGAGGGCGAGCGAGACCCCGATCCCGTGACCGGTCAGGTCGATGACCCCCAGCGCCACTCCTCCGTGGCGCAGCCGCCTCTGAAGGAAACCATCGCCCCCCACTTGCGTCACCGGCTCGCAGCGGGCCGCCACCTCGAGCGATCCGTAGCGCGCGACCGGGGGCGGGAAAAGGCGTCGTTGGATCTCCGCGGCGATCTCCAGCTCGCGTACCATGCGCGCGGTGTGCTCCGCCTCCCGGACTAGGATCCTGTTCGTGAGGGCGACGCTTGCGAGGTCGGACAGCAGCTGCACGAGCTTGAGCTGCTCCGCCGTGAACATCGGATCCCCGACCCGGCGAAGCACCAGCACGACCCCGAGCACGCGCTCGGCACTGCGGAGCGGAACCAGCAGACAGGGCTGGTCGGGCTGGACCGGCACCCGCAGCTCGCTCTCGAGAGGCTCCTCCGCAGTGGTCGCGAATGCAAGGGCCTGCCCGCGGTCCAGCACCTGTGCGGCCAGCGTGGAGACGGCGAGGCGGTCCCCCACCCGCAGCCCGTCCGGAAGCTTGCCTTCCGCCACCTCGAGGCTCTTGCCGTCCCAGTTGAGGATCACGACGGTCTGCGGTTCCATCACCGCGAGCCGGTCCACCAGCCAGCGTGCGATGTCCCTATCTGCGAATCCGCGGCGTAACAGCTCGCCCGCGTAGAAGAGGAGGTTCTGCTCCCACCACAGCCGGCGCGTCTTGAACGCGAGATCGTCAATGGTCGCCCGGCCGGTAGCCATCCGCTCAAGCGCGGAAACCGCGAGCGCTCCCAACTTCGCCCCCCCGGGCGGGATCGCGAGTGTGCCCCGGAAGTCGCCGCACACCACGGGGAACTCCAGGGTCGCCTGATCGTGGGCGCCCGCTTGCCAGATCAGCTCGCCCACCGGGTCCAGCAGCACCGCGCCGCCCACGGCCTGCGCCAGCACGTCGAGGAACGGCTGAACGTCCCGGGCGAGCAGGAAGCGCCTCACTTGCGCCGCCCGCCGGTCGGCAGCAGCATCGTTACCACCGTCCCCTTGCCTTCCTCGGAGGTGATCTCGAGCGTCCCACCGTGGTTCTCCGCGACACGCCGCGCCACCGCGAGCCCGAGGCCGAGGCCGCGCGGCTTGTCCGTCAGGACGTTTCCGCCCTGCCAGAAGACGTCGCAGACGTGCGGCAGGTCCGCGGCGGGGATCCCCACACCCTTGTCCTCGACGCGCATCTCGACCAGGGAGTCGGCGCCGCGACGAACGAGCTTGACCATCACCGCAAGGCTGCCTCCCTCGCGGTTGAACTCGACGCCGTTCTTGACGATCGCCCGCAGCGCCGCCTCCAGCTGATCCGCATCGCCGGTGACCTGCTCGAGACCGGACGCGACCTTCACCTGCACGTTTAGCTGGCGCTTCTCGATTTCCCCCTTGAGCGGAGCCAGGACCCGCTTCAGCAACTCGGTGAGGTTCACACCCGTGGGAGCTGGTCTGCCCTCCGGCACCCCCAGGACCGCGGCCTGGAGCGCGGAGGCGATCAGTTCCGCAAGGCGTGTGGACTCCTGCGTGATGATCTCGACGAACTTCACGGCCTTTTCCGCAGGAACCTCGTCGTAACGGGTCAGGATTCGGCCGGCGGTCTGGATGGCTGTCACGGGCGTGTTGAGCTCGTGGGCGATGCGGTTCAACAGGTCGCCCTTCAGGTGCTCGAGGTCGCGCAGCTGACGGTTGGCGGCTTCCAGGGCGAGGTTGCGATCTTCCAGCTCCTCCGCCAGCTTCTGTGCGTGATGGAGCGCCTCTTGGAGCTCCTTGGTCCGCTCGGCGACGGCCTCCTCGAGCGAGCGGTTGAGCTGCTCGAGCGAGCGCCACGCGCGAGCGTTTGCCAGAGCAGTGGCAGCGTTGGCCCCCATCGCCGTCACAAGCTCGAGCTCCTCATCCTCGAACGGACCCCTGGTCGTGTCCGAAAACGCCGTTACCAGCCCGAGAGGGCGGTCCTGCGCCACCAGCGGTACCGCCATCACCCCGATCAGGTTCAGGTTGCGAACCTCCTCCATCCAGGGCGATTCGATGAGTTGCGCTGGTTCCGCCTCGTCCACCCGCGCGATGAACGGCTGCCGCGACGCGAGGATGACGTCGGCCGGCGACTTCCCCCCAGACTCCCGCCTGGCCAGTGGGTCGTTGGCCATGCCGCGCCTCAGGATCTCGACGAGGTCCCCGTTCTGATCGACCAGGAGCAGCGAGCCACAGGCGACCCTGGCCTCGGCAAGAAGCCGGTCGAGAAAGCCCGCCGTGATGTCCTCCGGCTCGCGGGCGAGCGTCATCAGGCGGCCGAACTCGTTGATCGAGCGGAGACTCGCGATCCTCCGCTCGAGCTCGCTGGTGAGGCGGTCCAGCCGCATATTGAGGTCGGTCATCGCCAGATTGGCCCGAACCGCCTCTGTGATGAGATCGTCCGGTTGCAGATCCTCGCCCTTCGCTGCCGGGTGCACGGTCACGGCCGCTTCGACCGGCGCGCTCGGTGCGTGGCGCGTGAGCGGAAGCAGGGCGGTGTTCACGTTCGCCACCAGGCGGCTGAGGGCGTCGGGCTGGGCAGCGAGGCCCAGTCGGTCGGCGACCGACTGCACGGTGGCCTGTGCGATGGCGGAGAAGGCCTCGATCACCCCCGCTCCCGTGGTGGCGACCGTTTCGAACACCGCATAGCCGCGTCCGTTGAGGCTCTTGTCCAGCTCGGCCCGCGAGAGCAGGTCGGGGAGGTCGCGCTTGTTGTAGCTGAAGATGATCGGGACCGTGTCGGGGTCGAGCCCGTTGGCCTTCAGGTTCTCCGCCAGGTTGGCGAGGCTCTCCTCGTTCGCTCGCGCCTGCGCCCGCTGCGAGTCAGCGACGAACACCACGCCGTCGCAACCCGCAAGCACGGTGCGCCGTGTCGCGTTGTACTGCACTTGCCCGGGAACGGTGTAGAGCTGCAAGGTCAGTCGGTAGCCCCGAACCCTGCCGAGGTCGAGTCCCAGCAGGTCGAAGAAGAGGGTCCGGTCGGAGGCCGTGTTGAGGGTGTAGAGCTTGGTCCGGCGGAGGGGGTCGGTTACGCGGTGAATGAACTGCAGGCACGTGGTCTTGCCGCACAGGCCAGGGCCGTAGTAGACGACCTTCAGCTTCACCTGGCGGTACTGGTTGTCAAACTGAACCATCGCGCCCCTGCGCTCCCGCCCCACCCGGCAGCTCGACGACGAACAGAGCTCCGCTCGTCCGGCCTGCCTCGGCCCAGATACGGCCTCCGTGGTGCTCCACGATCTGGCGCGAGATCGTCAGACCCAGCCCCGTGCCCCCGCGCTCCTCCCCGCTGTCCAGTTGCTGGAAGCGCTCGAAGATCTGGTCCTCGCGTCCCGGGGGGATTCCCGCGCCCTCGTCCTCCACCTCCAGCCGCACGCCGCCGTCGTGCCACGGCCGGTAGCGCAGCCGCACCGCGGCCCCGTCCGGAGAGTGCTTGATCGAGTTCGAAAGGAGGTTGACGAGGACCTGCGTTATCTTGTCGCGATCGAGCTTTGCAATCACCGGCTCTTTCCAGGGCTCCACGGCGAGCACCAGGTTTCGCTCCCCGACCAGCGCCACGAAGGACTCCTGCACCTCGCGCACAAGCTCTTCCAGGGCAGTGGGCGCGAAGTTCCACTCCACCTGCCCCGCCTCGATCTTTGCGAGGTCAAGGAGGTTGTTGATCAACCGGGTGAGCCGGCGTCCCTCCCGGTGGATCACCTCGGCAAATCTCTCCACCGACTCCGGTCGCTTGTTGCCGTAACGCAGGAGGACGTTGGCGGCCGAGAGGATAGCGGACAGCGGCGTGCGGATCTCGTGCGAGACGGTGGAGAGGAACTCGGTGTGCCGATCGTAGAGGCGCTCGAGCTCGGCGGCGCGGGCGACGTGCCGGTGCGTCGCGCCCACCCTCCTCAGGCCCGCCCGCACACGCGCGATCAGCTCCCCCCACCGGCAGGGCTTGAGGAGGCAGTCGTCCGCGCCGTGGTCCATGGCGGCGAAGAGTTCCTCGGGCGAGGCCATGCCGGTCATGAGGATCACATAAATGTCCGCGAGGACCCGGTCCTCCCGCACCTTGCGCAGCAGCTGCAACCCGTCGACCCCCGGCATCACGACGTCGGTGAGCAGGAGGTCGACACCACCGCGCTTGAGGACGCTCCACGCCTCCGCGCCGTCCGCGACGGCAAGGACTTGCGCATCGGAAAACTGCTCCGTGAGCGCCGCACTGATGGCGGCGCGCAGTTCGGCGTCGTCCTCGACGATCAGCAGCGTCTGCCTGTGGCTCGGGGGGTCGGGAACCATAAGAAGATTGTAACAAGGGCCGGGGGAACGACGTCCCCGGCCCCTCCGATCTCCTCTGGGCTCTAGAGGGGGTTACTCTCCGCGCTGCTTGAGGCGCTGCACGGAAAAACCCGGCACCGGGACAGCTGGCGGCCGCGCGCGCAGGACGGTCGGCCGCAGCGATGCGGCCTGCGCCGAGAGGCCGACAGTGCTGATCTGTGCCTCGATCGTTGTCGGGTCTCCGGTGATCGCACTGCGCACCGTCGCGTACGGGTACACCGCCGAGTCGTTCGGGCCGTCAACGATGTAGACCGCCGCCGTGCCGCCCTTCAGGCCGACCGGGATCCGGCCCTGCACGTGGCCGAACGGCGGGATCAGCACCTCGTAGTGGCGCCCGATGGTGCCGTCCGTTTCTTGCAGGTCCACGCGCGCGGTGACCCACGCGCCGGTCCAGGACGCGACCCCAATGCTCGTGATGAACTCCTGGTCGTCAGTGAGTTGGGGCAGGTACGCGAAGAACCCGTACTCGAGACCGAGGTTGGCGGGAAAGCCCGGGAAGTCCTGGCCGAACTCGCCTCCGCCTCCGAGCGGGTTGAGGGTGTAGTTGCGGGCGAACACCGCGAAGTCGCAGCTCGTGTCCCCCTTCGTGCTCGGACACGAATTGAGGTCGACATCGGCGTAGACGAGCAACGCGCCGGTCTGCCCACGCGCGTTGAAGCCGGAAGGTCCAAGCACGTCCCACAGGTTGAGTGTCTCCCACGGCTGCAGGTCGATGGGCGGGGCCGTCGGCACGCCGGCGCTGTTGTCCTGCCCGGTCGGCAGGAAGGCGAGCTTGACGTACAGCACCTTGGTATGCGGGTTGTAGAGCGTCAGGTCCGTGTGCCAGTCGGTGCCCAGCCACCCCTGCTTGTTCGCGACCGCGGTGACGACGTAAACGCTCGTCATCTCCCTGGCCAGCGCTCCGCCCGCCAGGGCGAGGATTGCTGCGGCGACCACGAGCTTGCGGACCATGGCACACCTCCGCCCGAGGTTTTTTGCACGGACCATGCCAGAAATCCGCTGCGTAGCCACGGGTCAGTTTCAAGATGCTGTCCCTTTTTCCGGTCACCGTGGCCTGCCGGGTGTATCTTTGATCTGACGGGAGAACATTGTGCGCTCGACCCTCGGCCTCGTCGCCCTTTTGCTGACAGCGGCGGTCATCCTGCTGCTCATGGCACGTCAGACGCAGCACGACGTGGAGGCGGTGAGGAGCGTGGCCTTCACGACCCAGCCGGACGTTGCCCCAGGGGTCTTCGACGCCAAGGCGGCGGACCGGCTCGCGGCCCGCCTGCGCCTGCTCGCGGACCAGCCGCAGTTGCCCCTCGACGAGTTGCGCGAGGCGGCGGCGCAGGCCGCGTCCTGGACCGCGGCGCTCACCCCCGGAACGTATGACTACCACATGGCGGTCAACCTGCGCGGGGCCGCGGACGAGCTGATGGCGACCTCGGCGTCGCTGTCGGACCCACACCGCGCGCGGGCACGCCACTTCGTGGAGCAGGCCCTGACGCCCCCTGGCAGTCCGGGCGGCGGACCACCGGGGGCTATCGGCGGCGTCCGGGATCAGCTGCAGAACCTGCAGCAACACCGCCAGGAGCAGGCACAGGACACCGACCGCGAAGCCCACTGAACAGTTCTTTCTTCCACTGCGTGAGGGTTTGTCTTGCCCCGCGGGCCTGGAGCCGGCTTTCTTTTCTTCACTGCATGAGGCTCTCTGTTGCCACGCGGGTGCACGGCCCCTCGTCGCTTGCTCGCCCCCGCTCGCTGCGCTCCGAGACTCCCTTGACCGCGACCCAGCAGCGCGTGGCGCGCCGGGGCCCCTCGGTGTCCGCATGAGACAGCGTCACCGACACCCCGTCCCGGTCCGCGCGCTGGGTCCCCGCGATCTCGGGAGACATGGCCGCTGCCACCCGCCTGGCGGATTGAATACCCCCCACCCGAAGGCAAGCGGCTGTGCAGGCGGGGCCGGAGTGTGGGTATCGCCGGACAAATCGTGCGGGTGCCGGGCGAACGGGAGGGTGGTGGTGAAATCCGCCCCGCGGGCGGCAGGAGCCATGCCGCCGGAGCGTGCGGGTCCCGAGCGGCCAGACCGGCGGGTGGAAACGCTGGCCCCGACCGAGCGTCTCATGCGAGGGAGGGGAACAGCGAGGGTCCGCACACCGGGCTGTGCCTTCTCGGTCGCACGCCAAGGCGGGTCGAAGGGCTGCGCTCGATGCGCAGCCCGAGCGACCGCTCCTAGCCCGCAGGGCAAGAGAAAACCTCCACGGAGTGGAATGAAAGGAGCTGGCTGCGCACCCACCGGGCAATACAAAGCCGTCACGCAGTGACAGAAGGAAGATCAGCTTCGGGCCTGTGGGGCAAAACACCTTCAGAGAAGTTCTGAAATGTTCGTGGTGGCCACGGGGCCGGCGCCGAAGGCCGCCATCTCGCACGCGACCTGCGCGAGGAAACGTTTCACGCCCTCAGTGCGCTCCACCGCGGACGCCGGCCACAGGTGACACGAGGTGCGCTGCCGTCCGATCGAGACGACGACGACCGGGTGCAGCGGGCGCCCGTACTCGACGACGACACCCGCGACCAGGAGGGATGTGCCGTCGGGCCCCAGGTAACAGCCCTCTGCTCGGGCCACGACGTTGCCCCAGCGCCAGGGGCCTTTCGGGAGGTCGCGCCATGCCGCGGCGAGGTCCGCATGCCCGGTGCGGATCACGTGCGGCATCGGCTAGAACGCGAACGCCAGGCCGGCCGTCGCTGCGACCACGATCGGGTTACCCAGGTTCTGGGCGCGGTGCATCTTGACCTCTGCGGTAACCCGCCAGCGCTTGGTGAGCTGAAACCACTCGCCGACGCCGACGTACCAGCCGAACTTTTGCTCCTCGACGCCGGCCGGGGGGTGCTGCGCCTGGAGCTGCAGGTCGTAGGAGCCCAGGCCACCCGAGATCACGAACTCTCCGAACACCCCCTCGAAGAAGTAGTCGATCCCCACGGTGTACGCGCGCAACCTGCCGGGCCACCCCACACCATCGATGACCGGCTCAAAGGGGAGATCGGCCGCCTGCAGCCGCACCAGCGTGTCCTCGTCCAGTGGGAACGCCACGAATGCCGACGGCGCCCCATTCGAGCTGTGCAGGAAGTTCTGATCCGGCGCCGTGGGTGCCTGCCAGGTCCAGCTCGTGCCTGCCGCCAGCCCCGCCCAGAGAACCTGTCCGCCAGCCGTGCTCGCGCTCGCGAGGGCCAGCAGCGTCGCGCACATCCACCGCATGGTCGCCTCCTGGCGAGAGTATACGGGGTCTGGCGTCGCTCCGTTGGCGAGCCTGGGAACACAGCTGTTCCGCGGCTCGTGATGCCTGGTACAATCTCGCTTCCGTGGCGATGCTCCTCGAGGCCCTGGCTCAGACGTTCCTTCCTTCAACCTGTGCGATCTGCGGGGCCGGGCTTCCGTGGCGGGGCAGCCGCGCGGGCGTGTGTCCGACCTGCTGGGCGGGGGTGGTCCCGCACGCCGGCCCCACCTGCGCTGTGTGCGGCAACCCCGAGGTCGAGGCCGAGGGCCCATGCCTGGAGTGCCGGACCACGCCGCCGCCCTGGCGGGCGGCTGCCAGCGTCGGCGCCTACGACGGTGTCCTCAGGGAGCTGGTGCTGCTGTTCAAGAGGCGTGGCAGGGACGAGCTCGCAGCGCCATTGGCGGGGCTCCTCCTCGCCGCCTGGCGGCGGTCGGCTTGGCCGCGCCCGGACGCGGTGGTCGCCGTGCCGATGACGCGATTCAGGCGCCTGCGGCGCGGGTACAACCAGGCCGAGCTTCTCGCCCAGTCGCTGGCGCGCGAGCTGGGCGTCCCTTTCGAGCACGCCCTGCGCCGACGCGGCCGCGGCACCCAGGTTGGCGGCGCTCGCAGTGACCGCCTGCGCCTCTCGGCTGCGGCGTTCCCCGTGCGCCGCGCGGTGGCGGGCCCTGTCGTGCTTGTGGACGACGTGCTGACCACCGGCGCCACGGCTGCCGCGTGCACCCGAGCCCTGAAGCGCGCGGGTGCCGGCGACGTCTACATCCTGACCATTGCCAAGACCCCACAACCCGGGAGGATTCCATGAGCGTTTTCGACTCTCTGGTGCGCGCAACCCTGCCTTTCACCCCGAGACCCGTGGTGCATTTCTTTGCACGCCGCTACGTCGCCGGGTCCACGCTGGAGGACGCCATAGCCACGGTGCGAAGGCTGGCCCAGCAGGGGTGTTGCGCCACCCTAGACGTGCTCGGCGAGAGCGTCACCGAGCGCGCGCACGCCGCTGCGGCCGTTGCCGCCTACCACGAGGTTCTCGAGGCGATTACCGAAAACTCGCTTTTGGCCCACGTCTCGCTCAAACCCACCCAGATGGGACTCAACATCGACCACTCCTTCTGCCGCGACAACATTGCCTCGGTGCTGGAGCGTGCCCACGCGAGAGGAATCTTCGTCCGCATCGACATGGAGGACTCACCCACCACCGATGCCACCCTGCGCGTGTACCACGAGCTCATCGGGCGCTACCCTCAAGGCACAGGCGTGGTGCTGCAGGCTCGGCTGCGCCGCACCTTTGCCGACGCCACCGCGCTCGTGAGGTCCGGCGCAAACGTCCGGTTGTGCAAGGGGATCTACCTGGAGCCTCGTCCGGTCGCCTACGAGGAGCGCGACATCATTCGCAACGCCTTCGTCCATGCGCTCCGCATCCTCCTCGAAGGGGGCGCGTTCGTCGCCATCGCCACCCACGATGAGTGGCTCATCTGTGAGGCGCTGGCGATGATCCATTGCCTTGGCTTCGACAAGGATCGCTACGAGTTCCAGATGCTGCTTGGAGTCGACCCGGAGCTGCGCCGCATACTCACGGATGCGGGCCACCGCCTTCGCGTGTACGTTCCCTTCGGATCCCACTGGTACCCGTACTCGGTGCGGCGGCTGCGCGAGAATCCGACCATCGCACGCGTGGGCCTCGAGGCGTTCCTTCGTGGCCGGATGGAGTCCTAGAAGAAGGCACGAGGGAGGCACACCGGGGTCGCTCTGCCTCTTGCCTCTCGCCTACTGCCTCGGGAGCTAGCGGCGGACCAGGAACTTGACCTCGTCGTTGCCGCGGGCGTGCTGGACGGAAACCACCAGCAATCCCTGGCCCTTCTCGAGTTTCGGGATCGTGCCCTTCAGCTCCACGGAGCCGGCTTCGTCGCTGCTCCCCTCGGCGAGCTTCGTGGGCTTCATGGCGGTCGACAGGAAACGGACCGCGACGTGGGCACCTCCCACCGGGGTCTCCCCGGGGGTCGTCTGGATGAGGATCTGCAGGGCAAAAGGCGCCCCGAAAACCACATCATCGCCGCCGAGCACACGCAACCGGACCCTCTCCTCGCGCTGCTGCTCCGCGAGCCAGTCGGCAATGACCTCGTCGAGTGACCTCTCCGCGAGGCCCATCGCGGCGATGGAGCCGACTCCGAGCTTGGCCGTGGCCGGGGAGCGACTGCTGACGGTTGTGTCGCTCGCGCCGCCTACCGGGGGTTCGGTCAGTAAGTCGATGCGGCCAGTGCGGATGGCGTCTATGATGTTGCGGTGCTGCCGCTCCATGAGAATCTGAATGGCGGGCATCTCGGCACCGGCCTCGAGCAGGTTGGAGTACTCCGTCCGCCGAGTGGCGAGGATCTCACCCTTGACGTAGACCAGTGACTCGATCAGCGGGTTAGTGGAGCCCCTGTCCTCGGTTTGCACGTGGTACGTCACACCCTCGAAGTCGATGTCGGTGTTGAAGCCGGTCAGCACAGAATGCTCACAGTCTCCGTGACAATTGATGCTAGAAGAACCGTGCCAGTTCTGTCAATTTTGGCACGACTCAACCCGCGTTGCAGAGCCCTCCGCAGAATGTGGATGATAGAATTCACGCGGCGGGAGGAAGGTGCACCGACTCATCCTCTTCGACGTTGACGGGACGCTGCTCTCCACTAACGGTCAGGCTGGCGAGGCCCTCGGCATGGCCCTGCGCGAAACGTTTGGGACTGCAGGCCCGATCGAGCACTACCCCTGGGCCGGCAAGACCGACCCGCAGATCGTCTTCGAGCTCCTCGGACGCGTGGGGATCCCGCGCGCCGACGTGCAGCCCAGGCTCTCCGAGGTCTTCGACCACTACTGCGACAACCTGGCCCGGAGGCTCTCCCCGGCGAACACACGCGCCCTCGCCGGCGTCCACGCGCTTCTGCACGCCCTCCGCCAGCGACCCGACGTTGCGGTCGGCCTGCTGACTGGGAACATTCGACGCGGCGCGGACATCAAACTGACCGCCGCGGGACTCGCGGGTCACTTCACCATTGGTGCGTTTGGCTCAGACCAGGAGGACCGCAACCGCCTGGTTGCCGTGGCGCGGGAGCGCGCCCGGGCGCTCTGGGGCGACGAGTTCTCCGGGACGCGCACCGTGGTGGTGGGGGATGCGGAGCCCGACATCCGCTGTGCAAGGGCGGGCGGTGCATGTGCAGTTTCGGTGGCGAGCGGCAAGACCACCAGGGAGACGCTCGCGATGCTGCAGCCCGACGTGCTGCTCGACTCCCTCGCCTCGCCGCTCGCCCTCCTCGCATTGATCGGCCCAAACGGATAGCCCCCTGGACAGACAGGACACGGGCCCGGCACCCCACGAGGGCATCACCCGACCACAGGAGGAGCGATGCAGGAGTTCCTGAAGTTCCTGGAAGGAGAGATCGAGAGACTTCACGAGGCTCACACCTACAAGGTGGAGGTCCCTCTCGAGAGCGCCCAGGACCATCGCGTGAAGGTGGCCGGCCGCGAGGTGGTCATGCTCACCTCCAACAACTACCTTGGGCTCGCCAACCACCCACGCGTCCGTCAGGCCGCGGTCAAGGCGATCGAGCGGTGGGGGGCCGGGATGGGTTCGGTGCGGTTCATCTGCGGGACACAGGTGCTGCACAAGCAGCTCGAGGAGACGATCTCGCGCTTCTATGAGACCGACGACACCATACTCTTCACCTCGTGCTGGAACGCCAACGAGGCCTGCTTCGCGACCCTCACCGGCCCGGAGGATGCCATCGTCTCCGACGAACTGAACCACGCGTCGATCATTGACGGTATCCGGCTCGCCAAGGCCAGGCGGTACATCTACCGGCACAACGACATGGCGGACATGGAAGCGAAGCTCTCTCATGCCCGTTCCGAAGGGGCACGCTTCATCCTGGCCATCACCGACGGGGTCTTCTCGATGGAGGGCGAGCTGGCGCCGCTTCCGGAAATCATCGCCGCCTGCGAGCGTCACCGCACATTGCTCGTCGTGGACGACTCCCACGCCACCGGCCTGCTCGGCAAGCGCGGACGCGGCACCGCCGAGGAGCTCGGAGTCTGGGGCAAGGTCCCGGTACACACCGGCACCCTCGGCAAGGCGATGGGCTCGGCGATGGGCGGCTACATCACGGGACCGAAACCGGTCGTGGACACGCTTCGGCAGCGGTCGCGGCCGTACCTGTTTTCCAACTCGCTCGCCCCCGCAGTCGTCGGGGCCGCATTGGAGGCGTTTCGAATGGTGATGGAGGACCCCTCGCGCACGCTCGCCGTGCAGGCCAACGCCCGCTACTTCCGCGAGAGGATGGCCGCCGCCGGCTTCCAGGTCCCGCAGGGGATGCACCCCATCGTCCCGGTCATCGTAGGGGACACGGCGCTGGCGCTGGCCATGGGCAAGGACCTGCTGATGCGCGGTGTCTACGTCTCCGGCTTTGGCTACCCCGTCGTGCCTCAGGGCCAGGCGCGCCTGCGCGCCCAGATCTCCGCCGCCCACACGAGGGAGGACCTGAACAGGGCCGTCGACGCGTTCGTAGCGGTGGCGAGGCAGCACGGCGTGGTTCGCTGACGCGGCCAGCTCTTTCTTTCACTGCGTGAGGCTCTTTTGTGCTGGTGCCGCGGTGGCCAGTTCCTTTTGTCTTTCCACTCCGTGGAGGTTTTGTTTTGCCCCGCGGGCCTGGAGCGGTCGCTCGGGCTGGGCCTCGAGCCCAGCCCTCCGACCCGCCTCCGCATGCGACCGAGCAGGAACGTCCCGCGCTGGGGCCCCTCGCTGTTCGTAAGAAGCCAACGCCAGCGACACCCCACCGCGGGACGCCCGCTCGGGACCCGCACGCTCCGGCGCAATGGCTCCTATCGCCCGCGGGGCGGATGTCACCACCACCCCCGTTCGCCACGGTCCTGCTCAGATGGTGCCGTCAGTGTCTCTGGGCGGCGGGGAAAGATCCGCGAGGCGGGTGCCAGCGGCCATGCCTCCCTCGGCCGCGGGGACCCAGCGTGCGGACCGGGCTGGGGTGTCGGTGACGCCGTCGGTTGCGGACACCCAGGGGCCCCGGCACGGGAAGCGCTGCTGGGTCGCGGCCGAGGGAGTCTCGGAGCGCAGTGAGCGGGGGCGAGCAAGCGACGAGAGGCCGGGCACCCGCTTCGCAAGACACAGCTTCACGCAGTGAAACGACGAAAAACGCGCCCGAGCGACCGCTACAGGCCCGTGGCGCAAAACAACGCCGCACAGTGAAACAGAAGAACAAGGCCGCCCACCACCGTGCTAGCCTGCGCGAATGAACGTGTACCTATCGCGCTGGGTTTGCCTGGGGGTCGAGGCCAACCTGCGGCGTGCCGTCGAGGAATCCAGGCAAGCGGTCGAGGCGGGGGCTACCCTCGTCGTTTTTCCCGAGGTTTTCTTGACCGGCTACTACAGGACCCTGGCACCCGCGCGGGCGCGGGCAGCGTTTGCCCGCATTTCCGAAGCCCACCCCGGGATCGTTTTCGCGTTCGGCTCATTCACCGAGGAGCGCCGCAACCGAATGACGATCTGGCGGGGCGGCGGCGAGGTGGCCCGCTACGACAAGGTGCACCTCTTCGACCCCAACGACGAGCCGAGGATCTGGGAGGCCGGCGACCGCTACGCGGCGGTGAGAACCGACGGGTGGTCGATCGGCCTCCTGACCTGCAACGACGTTCGTTTTCCGGAGCAGGCGCGGGCGCTGCGTCTCTCCGCCCGCTGCGACGCTCTTCTGGTCGTGGCCTGGTGGCCGTGGCGCAGGGACCACGTATGGCGCACGCTGCTGCGGGCACGGGCGATCGAGAACGGCCTCTGGGTCATCGGCTGCTGCGTCGCAGCCTCGGAGCACCCGGGGGAGCGCTTCGCGGGCGCCGGCAACCACGTCTTCGACCCCCACGGTGAGCCTGTTCGCACGGGCGACGATCGCACCTACGTTCTGGATCCCTCGCGGGCGGGAAAAGTGCTGGTGGACCCGCTGGAATCCTACCGCGCGATCGAGGAGGTGCAGGTCTTCGACGCCGCCCGGGTGGACGCGACTCTCCTGCGCAAACCCGTCGCGGCTCGCCCTAGTCGCCCAGCTCGTATTCGCCGGCGCGTTGAGTCTTGAGATACATCTGCTCGATCAGGCTCCCGTAGCGCTCGGCGATGACACGCCGGCGAACCTTCATGGTCGGCGTGAGCTCGCCCTCCTCCAGTGAGAATTCCCGTGGCAGCACGGTGAAGCGGCGGATGCGCTCGTGGAGGGCGAGCTCGGCGTTCACCTGCTTGACGGCCGCCGCTACCAGCGCCTCGGTCTCTGGGTGCTGGGCCATCTCCGCCCGTCCCAGCCCCGTGACCCCCTTGTTCGCAAAGTGCGTCTCCAAGTTCTCGAAGTTCGGAACGACGAGCGCCGTCAGATACGGGAACTTGTCCCCGATCAGGACCGCCTGCGCGATGTAGGGGGTGGCACCGAGCCGCCCCTCCACCGGCTGGGGCGCCACGTTTTTCCCGCCAGAGGTCACGATGATGTCCTTCTTGCGATCCGTGATGAAGAGGTAGCCGTCGGAGTCCAGGTAACCCACGTCGCCGGTGTGCAGCCAGCCGTCGCCGTCGATCACCTCCGCCGTCGCCTCGGGCTTGTTCCAGTAGCCGAGCATGATGTTGGGTCCGCGCGCGAGAATCTCACCGTCGGGCGCGAGGCGCACCTCGACGCCCGGAAAAACCTGCCCCACCGACCCGAGCCGATTAGCCTCCAGGCGGTTGGCTGCGATGACCGGGGCAGACTCCGTGAGGCCGTACCCCTGCAGGATCGGCAGCCCCACGATGTCGAAGAATTCCGCGACCTCGCGGGCGAGCGGCGCGCCGCCGGAGATCGAGAAGCGGAGCCGGCCACCAAGCCGCTCCAGCACCTTGGAGAAGACGCGCGAGCGGGCCACGGCGAACTGGCCACGCGCAAAGGCGGACGCCCGCTCGCCCCGCCACTCAGCGCCCCGAACTTCGCGACCCACCCGCAACGCCCACTCGAAGAGCCGGCGCTTGGCGCCGCCCTCCTGCTGGACCTTGGAGATGATCTTGATGTACGAGCGCTCGTACAGGCGCGGTACCGAGACCATGATCGTGGGGCGGATCTCGGTGAGCTGCGACGGCACACGTTCAATGGACTCCACGTAGTTGATCTGCGACCCCCGGTCGAAGAACACGTAGTCCACCGTGCGCTCGAAGACGTGAGACAGGGGCAAGAACGACATGCAGATGTCCCGCTCGGTGATCGGGTAGAGCGGCCGTACGGTGTTGATCTGCGAGATGAAGTTGCGGTGCGAGAGCATCACACCCTTCGGTTCACCTGTGGTGCCCGATGTGTAGATCAGGCTCGCTAGATCGTCTCCACTGAGTGGGGGCGGCTCAGGCCACTTTCGCGACGGCGGCAGCGTCAGGTCCTGCAGGCATTCCAGGCCCTCAGCCAGTCCACGATCAACCCCGACGACCCGGACGTCAGACAGGTCGGAGACGGCGTCGAGGGCGGTCTGCACGCGCTCGCGACCCGAAACCACCAGCATCTTGGACCGCGAGTCGCCGACGATGTAACGCACCTGATGCGCGGGCAGTGTGGCGTAGAGGGGAACCGGAACCGCGCCGAGGATGTGGCACGCGAAATCCAGGATGTGCCACTCGGGGCGGTTCTCCACAAACAGCGCAATGCGATCACCCGGCGCCGTACCGGCACGCGCTAGGCGGGCCGCAGTCTCGCGGGTGGCGCGCTCGAACTCCTTCACCGTGTACGCCCGCCACCCCTTCCCGGCGCGGATGCGCAGGAGCTCTTTTCGCGCCGGATAGGCTTTGACAACGAACTCGAAGAGGTCCCGGAGGGTCTCCATGCAAGCTCCCCAGAGGTGCTGCCGGCGATTGTACGGCCCACCCAAGCGATGCACAACACCCGGAACCCGCCATAATGGCCCGGTGGAATCTTCACGCCTGGCACTCAAGGTCTCCTATCTCGGAGGCCCATTCGCTGGCTGGCAACGCCAGGCCCGCGCACGCACAGTTCAGGGCGTTCTCGAGCAGGCGCTCGAAACCCTCTACCGTCGTCCGGTCAGTGTGGTGGGAGCCGGGCGAACCGATGCGGGGGTGCATGCGGCCGGCCAGGTCGCACACTTCGACGCCCCCCTCCCGATCCCGCCCGCTGGCGTCGTCAGCGCTCTCAACTCTCTCCTCCCGGAGGACGTCCGCGTGCTGCGCGCCTGGCGCGTGCCGGCGGAGTTCCACGCCCGCCGTTCGGCGCTCGGGAAGCGCTACAGCTACCGCCTGGCCTGTGGCGCCGTGCTGCCCCCGTGGGAGAACCTCCGCCGTTGGCAGGTGAACCACTCACTCGACGCAAGCGCCCTGGCGAGGGGTCTTTCCGCCGTCCTCGGGGAGCACGACTTCGCCGCGTTTGCCCTGTCCGGCCACTCCGGCCGCGGGGTTCGCGGCACGGTGCGCGTCGTCACGCTCGCACACCTCCGGGTGCGCGGCCGCAGGCTGGACATCGTCCTGGACGGTGATGGTTTCCTGCGCGGCATGGTTCGGCGAATCGTCGGCGGGCTCGTGGAGGTCGGGCGTGGCGCGCAGCCGCCCAGTTGGCTCGTAGCTCTGCTCCTAGACCGCAGGACCGGGCCGCCGGCTCCCACCGCGCCGCCCCACGGCCTGACGCTCGAGCGGGTTTACTACCGAAGGCAATAGGCAAGAGGCAAAGACAAGGCAGCGCGAAGCCATGGCCCCGACCGAGGGAGGTGACGCGGCCTCTTTCGCAGGTTGCCTCTCGCGTTCTGGCTGCCTCTCGCGTGTTAGACTTCCCGCGCCAATGAAAGACCTCGATCGGCTCGCCGCACCTGGCACGCCGGAGCGCGAGTTGCTAGACCGCCTCCCGTCGTCCTCCCTCCCGCGCCACGTCGCGATCATCATGGACGGAAATGGGCGATGGGCGCGTCAGCGCGGCCTTCCGCGCGTCGAGGGGCATCGAGCCGGGATCCGCGCGGTTCGCGACACTGTGGAGGCGGCGGCCAGACTCGAGGTCGAGGCCCTCACGCTGTACGCATTCTCGACGGAAAACTGGAAACGACCTCGATGGGAGGTTCGCACGCTCATGGCTTTGCTCAAGGAGTACCTGGCCAAGGAGCTGCGCACCATGGTGGACAACAACATCCGCTTCCGCCCGATCGGGCGCATCTCGGAACTCGAGCCCGAGATCCAGGACGGCCTGGCGCGCGCCGTCGAGGCCACCGACGCCAACACCGGTCTGACCTTCCAGATCGCGCTCAACTATTCCGGCCGCACCGAGCTGGTCGATCTGGTCCGCACCGCCGTGAGCCACGCCCGGACCGGCCAGCTCACCGCGGAGGGCGTCGACGACGGCTGGGTCGGTGCGCACCTCGCCACCGCTGGGGTCTCCGACCCTGACCTCTTGATCCGAACCTCCGGGGAGTTGCGCGTCTCCAACTTCCTGCTGTGGCAGATCGCATACGCGGAGCTCTACTTCACGCCGGTCCTGTGGCCTGACTTCACGACCCGCGATCTCCTGCTTGCGGTCGCGGAGTTCGCACGCCGCGAGCGCAGGTACGGTGGGGTGGTGGAGGGGGGTCACGACGATCCTGAGGAGGCCGCAGAGTGAAGGGCGCACGCGAGGCTACGGCGTTTGCCCTGATTCCGGTCGTCGTGGCCGCCATCGTCTTCCTACCCCCTTGGGTCTACCTCGCCTTGGTGTGGGTGGTCGCCATGCTCTCCGCGTGGGAACTGCTGGCGTTGTTCCGTCGTCTCGGCCAGCCCGCACCCCAGGCGCCCACGCTGGTGATCCTCGGGGTGCTGCTCCCGGCGGTGTGGCTGGGCGGTCTGCCGCGGACCGGAGCGCTTCTCGCCCTTGCGTTGTTGGCGGTACCGGTGGTGTACCTCGTCGGGCGTTACCCCATTCAGGGCGCGGCGGCGGGAATCGCGGGGGCGACGTTTACGGCTCTCTACTTCCTGGTGACCGGCGGGGCGATGGGGTTTCTCCGCACGGCCTTTGTCGGAACGCTCGGCGTCAAGGTCGTGCTTCTCCACTGCTTCACGATCTGGGCCGGCGACTCGGGCGCGTACTACGTGGGCACCCGGTTCGGTAAACACCGCCTGGCCCCCCTGGTGAGCCCGAAGAAGTCGTGGGAGGGGATCCTTGGCGGCACCCTCCTCACGGCGTTCGGCGTGTGGTTCTGCCGCACAGTGTTCTTCCCCCAGCTTCCACTGTCCGTGGCGGCCGGAACGACTGTCCTGCTCGCGGTGCTGGCGCCGCTCGGCGATCTCGTGGAGTCGCTGTTCAAGCGAGACGCCGGCGTCAAGGACTCCTCCGATGTGCTCCCCGGCCACGGGGGCTTCCTCGACCGCAGTGACTCTCTCTTCTTCGCCGCCCCGTTCGTGTTGGCCGTGTTCCTGCTGTTCGGGGTCCTGGTTTGAAGCGACTGGCGATCCTGGGCTCGACCGGCTCCATAGGCACCGCGACCCTCGATGTGACGGCGCGTTTCCCTGAGAAGTTCAGCGTCGTGGCGTTGGCCGCCGGTCGCAACGTCGAGCTTCTGGCCGAGCAGATCCGCTCCTGGAGGCCCAGCCTCGTTGCGGTTGCCGAGGAGACCGACGCTGCGGCACTGCGGCGAGCGTTCCCGGGGCTGGACGTGATGGCGGGGCCCGAGGGACGGATCGCGGTGGCGACGTACCCCGACGCGACCACCGTCGTCGCCGCCCTGGTCGGCGCGGTCGGCCTCGTCCCCACCTGGCGTGCCCTCTCGCTCGGCCGCGAGGTGGCGCTTGCCAACAAGGAGACCCTGGTCGCGGCGGGCGAACTGGTGATGGCCACCGCCGCCGCGAGTGGCGGGAAGGTGCTGCCCATCGACTCGGAGCACAACGCGTTGCACCAGGCGCTCCGGGTCGGCCCGCAGGACGCGGTGCGCCGCCTCATCCTCACCGCGTCGGGAGGCCCTTTCCGCACCTGGACGAGGGAGGAACTGGACAGGGCGACAGTGGATCAGGCGTTGGCGCATCCGACCTGGCGGATGGGCGCCAAGATCACCATCGATTCGGCCACGATGATGAACAAGGGACTCGAGATCATCGAGGCGCATCACCTGTTCGGGGTGCGGGAGGAGCAGATAGCGGTGGTCGTCCACCCCGAGAGTCGGGTGCACTCGCTGGTGGAGTATGCCGACGGCACGTTGATCGCGCAGCTCTCGGTCAACGACATGCGGTTTCCGATCCTCTACGCGTTGTCGTACCCGGAGCGTCTGCCGTCGCCGTTCGGATTCCTCGACCTCGTCGAGGTCGGCTCCCTCAGTTTCGCACCCGCCGACGAGCGGCGCTTCCCCTGCCTTCGCCTGGCCCGCGAAGCGTTGCGCGCCGGCGGCACGGTACCTGCGGTCCTCAACGCCGCCAACGAAGTCGCCGTCGCCGCGTTTCTCGCCGGCCGACTGCCGTTCACGGGCATCCCGATCATCGTGGAGGGGGCGATCGCACGCGAGTCGTCCCGGGAGCATAATCTTGCTGCCATAGAGGATGCCCTGGCGGCGGACGAGCGCGGACGCGCGTGGGCCGCGGAGGCGGCTGCGAAATACGCCTCCGGCGCCGCAGGTTCCCCATGAGGATGTGGATGGTGCCATGGTCATAGATGTTCTCTCGCTGGTCATCGTGCTTGGCGTCCTGGTCTTCATCCATGAGGGCGGACACTTTCTCCTCGCGCGGGCGCTCAAGGCACCGGTCAGCGTGTTCTCCTTCGGGTTTGGCAAGCGGCTCTTCGGCGTCGAGCGTGGCGGGGTCGACTACCGCGTCAGCCTGATCCCGCTCGGAGGGTACGTACGCATCCACGGTCTCGGCCCCGACGAGTCGGACGTGGTCGCCAAGACCGACCAGGCGCCGGTACCGCTGCTGCCGCGCTGGCGGAGGGCCCTGATCTTGCTCGCCGGCCCGGGCGCCAACGTCGTGGGGGCCATCGCGTTCATCACCCTCGCATTCGTCGTCGGAGTGCAGGTGCCCGCCTCACAGGACCAGGCCCCGGTCGTCGCATGGGTGGACCCCATCTCGCCGGCCGCGAAGGCCGGCATCGAGGCGGGCGACCTGGTGCTCGCCGTGGGCGGCAGGGGAGTCCGCACCTGGGAAGACCTCGACTTGGCGACGATGGGTTCTCCTGGCCAGCCTCTCGAAATCCGCTTTCGGAGGGACGGCCAAGAGCACGAGGTCACGCTCACCCCCCGTGCCGTGAGCCGCTACGACATTGGTTATGCGGGGCTGGCGCCGGTGCTCCCGGCCGAGGTGCCGGGGGTGCTGCCGGGCAGCCCCGCCGAGAAGGCCGGCCTGCGCCCCGGGGACCGAATCGTGGCCGTGAACGGAGAGCCCGTTCGTCACTTCTACGACGTAATGCGGCTGGTGGGTGCGAGCCCCGATCGGGAGGTGGCGCTCACCATCGAAAGGGATGCATCTGCCATCGAGGTGCGCGCCACGCCTCGCAACGTGGACGGACAGGGCAAGCTCGGCATACCCCCGCCAAATCCCACCGTGCTCAAGCGCCTCGGACTCCCGACGGCGTTGGCCCAGTCGGTGCGCGAGAACGTGCGCATGACTCGCCTGACCTTCGTGGTGATCGGCCGCATGCTGAGCGGCCGCGCTTCACTGCGCCAGATGTCCGGACCGATCGACATCGCGCGCTTCTCGGGTGCGGCGGCCCGCACCGGAACGGTCTCGTTCATCTGGCTGCTCGGGATGATTTCGCTGCAGCTCGCGATCTTCAACCTGCTCCCGATTCCGGTGCTGGACGGCGGGCACCTCGCTGTCATCGGCGTCGAGTCCGCACTGCGGAAGGATTTCTCCGACCGAACCAAGGAGCGAATCCTCAACATCGGCTTCTGGCTCATCATCATGCTTGTGGTGGTCGTGCTCTTCAACGACATCGTGAAGAACTTCCCGGCCCTCGACGGCCTCATCCCGGGTCGCGCCAAGTAGCGGGGGTTTCCTCTATCACTGCGTGGCTTGGTTTTGCCCCGCGAGCGTGGAGCGGTCGCCCTTCTTCTCTCACTGCGTGACGCTTTGTTTGCCGGTGCCGCGGTGGCCCGCTTTCTCCTTTCACTGCGTGAGGCTCTTTTGTTTTGCTCCGCGGGCTCGGAGCGGTCGCTCGGGTCGGGCTTCGAGCCCAGCCCTCCGACCCGCCTGCGCGTACGACCGAGCAGGGACGTTCCGCGGTGGGGAGACGGCGGCGCTGTCTTTTGCGAACGCCGAGGGGCCCCGGCGCGGATCGCGCCCTCCGGTCGCGGGCAGAGGAGCCTGCAGGCGCAGGGTGCGGGGGCGCACCAGCCTGCAGATGGCCACCGCGGTACCGGCACAATAAAAACCACGCAGTGAAAGAGGAGAGAGTCGGCCCGCGCGGCAAACACAGCCTGGCAGTGAAGGAGAAGAAGCCCGGCGCTCAGCCGGAGGCCCAGGTACGGAGGCGCTGGAGGCTTGCGCGCACCACCTCGTTGCCCTCGCCGGGCGGGATCTCGAGGACAATTGGCAGTGAGGCGCACCGCGCGTCCGTGAGCAGCCTGTGGAAGTACGCCTCGCCCAGCCGTCCCTCTCCCGGTGGGGCGTGGCGGTCGCGGTGCGAACCCAGCTCGACCCGTGTGTCGTTTCCGTGGAGCAGATGTGGGACCGCGACTCCCCAATGCTCAGCAACCTCGACGAGGACCCGTTCCCAGCCGTCTCCCCGAAGGTCGTAGCCGGCGCCCCACAGGTGGGCAGTGTCCAGGCAGATGCCGACCCTAGTGCGGCGGGTGGATTGGCGCTCGCTTCGTCGCGGGGCATGGGGGCGCGACCTGCGGAGGCCGGGCTCCACCAATCGTGCGAGCTCCGCGGGAGTGCGACCGAGCTGGCCGCCGGCCCCGGCGGTCCCCTCGACAAGCAGCATCGCCGCACGCGTGCCGGCGCGCTCGACCGCTTCGGTTATGGCCGAGCGACAGCGGGCCTCCGCTTCGGTCCGACTCCCCTCGCCAGCCGAACCCGGGTGCAGCACGACGCCGGCTACGCCGAGCCGCCCCGCGCGCTCCAGCTCCTCGACGAGAACCGCAATCGAGCGTGTGCGTAGCCCGTCATCGGCGCTTGCCAGGTTGAGGAGGTAGGGCGCATGGGCAAAGCACAGTCCCGAAAGCGCCGCTTCGCGAGCCGCCAAGCGAAACCGGGCCACTTCGGGCTGTGCGAGCGGTGCCGCCGCCCACCGCCCGGGCGCACGGAGGAAGACCTGAAGCGCCTCGCAGCCGATCGCCACTGCGGCGGAGACCGCCCGCGAAACGCCACCGGCAGCGGAGAGATGGGCGCCCAGACGCGGCATGGCGTGGCTATGCTACCCTCGCCGCGCGATGGGAGCAGGCCGTTTTCTGCGTTGGCTGGCGGGAGCCGTGGGTCTGGTCGCGGGCTGCGGCGTGGCCGTCTGGGTCGTCCTCTGGGTGAGCGTCCGCTCGACGGTGGCGACCGTGCCCAACGTGGCCGGGATGGAGAGCTCCCATGCGACCGCCGTCATCGCAAAAGCCGGACTGGTGGCCCGCACCCAGCAGGGTGTGTTCGACCCTCAGGTCAACGCGGGTCGTGTGGCGGTGCAGCGGCCGCCCGCCGGTTTCGAGCTCAAGCGTGGCGGCACCGTGCTTCTCTACCCTTCCCTGGGGAAGGCAGTCCAGAAGATGGTCGACCTCACCGGGATGCCGCTCTCGCTGGCCGAGGCCGAGCTCGAGTCCGAGCGACTGACGGTCGAGCGTAGCTGCGAGGTCGAGGGTCAGGCCGGCGCAGTCGTGGTCCTCGCGCAGGAACCCGCCCCGGGTACGCTCATCGCCCCGAACTCGACCGTCACGCTTCTGGTCAACCGCACGCCCCGGGAGAAGCGCTACGTGATGCCCGAGTTCGTGGGCGTAGCGGAGGTCGATGCCGCCCGCGTGATTCGCAATCTTGGCTTTCAGCTTGCCACCGTGCAGCCGGTCTCCTACCCCGGGGTGCCGGCGGGGACGGTACTGCGACAGGACCCCGCGGCCGGCGGGCCAGTGGCGCAGGCTGCCGTCGTCGGGC
>MEKI01000129.1:0-1485 GCA_001766905.1 Acidobacteria bacterium RBG_13_68_16 | reverse complement strand
CGATGAGCCGCACGAGGATCGCCCCGTCGCTCCTGGCGTGTGATCTGGCTCACGTTGCCGACGAGGTCCGCTCGGTCGAGGCGGCCGGGGCCGACCTCCTTCATTTCGACGTGATGGACGGCCACTTCGTTCCCAACCTCACCTTTGGACCGGGCCTGTGCGCAGCAGTGCGCCGCCTCACGCAACTGCCCCTCGATGTGCACCTCATGGTGACAAACCCCGACGCCCTAGTGGAGCCGTTCGTCGAGGCCGGGGCGAACCGAGTATCGGTTCATGTCGAAGCCGTCACGCACCTGCATCGCAGCCTGACTCACATCCGAGCGCTCGGTGCTCAGCCGGGCGTGGCGCTCAACCCCGCAACGCCGGCCTCGGTGCTGGACGAGGTCTGGCCCTATGTGGACTTCGTTCTCATCATGTCGGTAAACCCGGGTTTCGGTGGCCAGCACCTCATTCTCGAAACGCTCGACAAGATCGCGAGGCTCCGCTCGGAGCGCGACCAGCGCGGCTCCGCCGCCGAGTTCGCGGTCGACGGGGGTGTCGAGCCGGGGAACGCGAAGGCTTTACGGTCACTTGGTGTGGACGTTTTGGTGGCCGGGACCGCCGTGTTCCGCGCCGCAGACCGGCGCCACGCGATCGCCGCCTTGCGAGGGGAGGAGTCGGAATGAGGCGAATCGTCGCCCTTGCCGCGGTGCTGTTCGTGGCGGCGTGCGCCGGCAACAAGGACGCCGACCAGGGGTTCCTGTCCGAGGTGGGCTCCATGTCCAAGGAGCAGGTCATGGAACGCGGGGACGCCCTCGGCGCCAAGAAGAAGTGGGACGACGCCCGCAAGTTCTACTCCTTCCTGGCCGACTCGTTTCCCAACGACCCGCTGGGCCGGCGGGCGGCTCTCAAGGTGGCGGACACCTTTTTTGCTGCCGGGGACATCGAAAGCCTGACAGAGGCGCAGTTGCGCTACAGGGACTTCGCCAACCGCTTCCCCAACGATCCCAACCGCGCTTACGCCCTGCTGATGCTCGGCAAGGTGAGCTACGCGCAGCGCAAGGGCCCGATGCGTGACCTGACGCCCGTGCGGGAGGCGGCTGAGAACCTCAACCAGTTGGTCCGCCTCTTCCCAAAATCTCCGTACACCGAGGAGGGGAGGGACCTGCAAGCCAAGTGCCTCGAGGAGCTCGCCCAGCACGAGTTCGAGATTGCGCAGTTCTACGCCAACATCGGGGCGTGGCAAGGCGCCACCCAGCGGCTCGAATACCTGTTCGCCAATTACCCTGATACCGCAACGGCGAAAGCCGCCGCTCCGCTGATGGAAAAGGTGCTGGAGCAGTTCGGGAGGCCTGCCGCCCCCCGTCCCACACCGGTACCATCGAAGCAAACAGCAGACCAGCATTGACGAACATGCAGCAGATAGGCTATTTTGGTGCTGGAGTTGCAACCAGCATGCGGAACGGGAGGGCTGCCATGGGGCGTGCAATTTTCGCCATTCTGGCT
>MEKI01000128.1:4785-7292 GCA_001766905.1 Acidobacteria bacterium RBG_13_68_16 | reverse complement strand
TGCGCCTGCCAGAACCCGACCACCGCCTCCGCCTGGCACCACCAGTCGCGACGGGCATCGATCACCTTTCCGTCGCGCCCCTCGTACGCGAGCCCGCCGTCGGCGCCGAGCGCCTCGCCCAGCACCTTTCCCGCCATCTCGATCCCCCATCCGCGCACCTCGGCCGCCAGCCGCTCATCGTTTAGCACCTCGGCGGCCTCAGCGAGCAGCCAGGAAGCCTCGATGTCGTGGCCGTAGGTGTAGGTGTCCGAGCGCACGTCCCAGCGCTCACCGAAGAACGGGCGGAGATGACCGCTGCCGAGTCCGCCTCCCCTGTCCAGGATGTGGCGCCCGAAAAGGTCCACCAGCTCTCGCAGCCGTGCCGCGAGCCCTGCATTCGGCCATGCCCGGTACAGGTTAGTGTACGCCTCCAGCAGGTGCAGGTGGGTGTTCATCGACTTCGGAACGTTCATGTCACCGTCGGACAGCCGCAGCTCCGTCGTCGCCGACCAGTCCGGTGCACGCGTTTCGAGGTACCCGCCGTACCGCTGGTCGCGGGCGTGGCGTTCGATCAGCTCGTACAGCTGTCGTGCGGCGTCGAGCGCTCCGCTCTCCTTGGTAGCGAGGTAGTACTCGCTCAACGCGTAAATGCAGAACGCCTGCCCGTAGATCTTCTTCGAACGGTCCACCGCCCGGCCTTCGGGGTCCACCCTCCATACGTACCCTCCGTGCTCGCGATCGCGGAACTTCGCCTCCAGATACTCGTACGCCCGATGCGCCAGCTCGAGGTCACGCGCGTCCCCCAGCTGGCGGTACAGCGCAGCGAACGTCCACAACAGGCGGGCGTTGAGAACGAGGCCCTTCGCCGCGTCGCTGCGTACGGTCCCGTCGTCGGCCATTTCCGCGATGAAGCCGCCCTGTGCGTGATCGACGCTCTTCTCCCGCCAGAACGGGAGCAGGTTCGACCGGAGCTCGCCCTCGATCGCTTGTCGAAGTGCCGCCGCGTCCATGGCCCTCTCCTCTCCGTGGTCCAGCTCGACCCGGGTGACCCGTATGCCTCGGCGGAGCCCGATTCGCAGGAATCGCGCGCCCTTTGGCAGCCCATCCAGCCGGTACACGACCGGCAGCAAGTACCCGTACGTCGCCGCGTCGCCCGCGGCAATCGTCTGCACGCGCGGCTCGAACGCCTCGAACTCGGTTCCGTTCCGTGACACCGTGAACGCCAGGTGACTGCCGGCCCTATCCGCAAAGGCGTACACGCGCCCGCCAGCCAGCGGCCATTCTGTCCGGTACATCGCCGCCGCGTCGCCGTCCCCCTCCATCCCGTGCGCGTCCTCCTTGAACTTGCGCGCATTGTCGCTGCGGAACTCCAGCCTGCCCTTCTTGAGGAAGATCCGTGCGTCGCTCGACAGCTCGTCGACGAGCGTGCGGTGCTCTACCGTAACCGGCCCGAACGGCTCGGACGGCGCCGAGGCTCCGGCCTCGTTGCGAGCGACCACGCGGTACCGGTACTGCCGCCCGGGCGTCACGGTCTCGTCGCAGAACAGCGGCCGGTACTGCGCCGCCCCATCGGACACGCCGCGCGTAATCGTCAGCCACGCCCCGCCTGCCGAATCTCTCCGCTGCACGTCGTATTCGCTCGCTCCCGCCGACCCGCGCCACGTCACCAACCCTCCGGCCGTGACCTCGATGACGCGGGGCGGAGCGGGAGCCTCCCGGTCCGGTTCGGGCATCCCTCGGATCGCGAACGCCTGCCGCCGCATTTCTCGCATGAACCGAGCCTCGTCGTACGCCTCACCGCTGGCAAATCCAGGCCAGTGGTATGCCTTGAAGAGGTCGCCGCCGTGGGGCTCACTGTGCCAGTAGAACCCGCCGTCCCGGTCGTGGGAGCGCAGCGACCACACCAGCCCTCCGGCCACCCCTTCGTCGACGATGGCGTCCATCACGGCGGTCATCCCCGCCGTGGTCAGGAAACCGAACTCGCCGACGTGGTACGGCTTGCGGCCCCGTGCCAGCGCCGCGCTCCGGCGGATGTGAGCGATCATCTCCCGGGGGTCGTTCTCGTAGTGATGGGTCTGCAGGAGGTCGATGTACGGGTTCTCGATCGACTCACGGTCCAGAATTTCCGCTCGCCTGCCGTCCAGCACAAGGTGGTTACGGTCAAGCTCCTTCACGTACGCCGCGATCTGCCGCGTCCACTCGTGCGGGCACTCCAGCTCGTTTCCAGTCTCCCACGCCAGGATCGTCGGGTCGTCCCGGTACGTCACACCCGTGCGCGTGTTGACCCGGGTCAGCAGGAAGCGGACGGTCTCCTTGAAGTCGGCGATGAGCTGCGGGTCCGACCAAAACGCCTCGCGCCCCTTGCCGCGGAACGCCGCGTGCTCTCCCACGCCCCCCCACCAGCTCCAGTTGTCCACGAGCGGGATGATCAGGCGAACGCCGTTCCGACGTGCCAGGTCCAGCACCGTGTCCAGGGCTATGAACCCCTCCTCGCTGAACTGCCCCGGTCCCAGGATGTGGCGCGGCAT
>MEKI01000128.1:2949-4777 GCA_001766905.1 Acidobacteria bacterium RBG_13_68_16 | reverse complement strand
CCTCGAAGAGCCTCTCGCCGCGAGCGGTGATGAAGACAGACTCCCGCACCGGCTGCGCCTGTGCTCGGCCACACGAGCTCAGCAACACGGCCGCCAGCATCACGCTCGTGACGGTCGCCCTGCTCCCGATCACCGTCGGCTCCTCTCCCCTACGCCCGCCGGCGCGGCGTCATTTCGGACGCTTGAGCTCGGTTGAGTAGCCTGAGAGCTGCTCCGGCGCGGCCATCGCCTTCAACCCTTTTCGCTCGATCACCTGCCGATACGTGACGAGCTCGAACCCAGCGGCAGCGACCGCCGCACGAAATGCCGGTGATGTGAGCGCGTCCAGCTCGGCCTGGCGGTGGCGACCGACCCGGAACGGGTCCTGCGGGTAGTTCGTGTCCACGAGCCCCGTCATCTCCTCGTCGTCGAGGCCCAGATGAGCGACCAGCAGCGTCAGACCCGGGCCCGACTCACGGATCAACCGGAGCAGGGTCGCGAGCTTCCGCTCCGGCGCCACGTCCCACAACGACGCCGACCGCTCGCCGAAGTACGTGGAGATTCCGAGTCCGTAGTCGCGGCCAAGCTTCTCGACGAGGCCCCGCAGCTCGCGTGTCGAGTAGGCTGTCTGCATGTGAGCGTCGAGGTAGTCGATGCGGAGCCCGCTGGCAATCGCGCGCTCAATCTGGGCGCGCAGCTCCGCCTCGACCTCGCGGAGGTCGGGGGCACGCGCCGCAAACGCCTCCTCGGAGTGGAGAAAGTGGCCGTTCGCGTCCACCAGCGACGGCACCACGGAACGGCCGCGCACGGGGCCCCACTTGTATTGCTCCCATTCGGAGTTGAGGGTGAGGTGGACGCCAACGCTGATCTCGGGGTGTTGCGCCAGGATCTCCACCGCCTCCAGGTACCAGGGGCAGGCGAACATGACCGATGTGGAGAACGGGATGCCCGACGCGATCAGTTTCCTGACCGCCAGGTTCACCGTGTGGCACATCCCCACGTCGTCGCAGCGCACCACCAGGTGGCGGGGCGCCTCCGCCGCCACCGCGACCGGGGGAAGCGAAACGGCGCAGGCGATGGCCGTGCCGGCGACGACGGCAAGTAGGCTCCCTTGACCGGACGCACGTCGCAACCGAGATTCGTCTGGCATGGTTCCTCCTCGCGGACGTGGGCCGCGTGCAGGCGGAAAACGCACTTCTCGACATGTCATTGGCTGTTAGAATAATGCAATGCAGCCACAGCTCAAGAGCCCGGCTATCGGCGCGTCTCCGCACGCGTCCTCCCGGCTTCGTCGCGAGACCATCGCCGCAAACCTCGTTCTGGCGATTCTGCTCATGGGTGCGCCGTCGCCGGCCCAGGCGGATCCTCCCGGCCCTTCCCCGAGCGCGAACCCGGCCGGTTCCTTCGCGGTCCTGCCGCCCGAGCCTTCGTGCGACAACCGGACGCTGACGGCGTACGGTGGGCTTCTCGTCCTCGCGCCCCATCCCGACGACGAGACGCTGGCCTTCGGCGGGTTGGTCACGGCCTACATGCGCCAGGGCAAGCCGGTTCAGGTCGTGGTCGTCACCGATGGCGACGCCTACTGTGACGCGTGCCGGTTCTGGAAAAGCACCTCGGTGCACGGACCGACGTGCAGCGCTCTCGACCTCTCGAACTTCGCCACGCCGGCAGTGGACAGCTTCGCCGAGATCCGCCGCGGCGAAAGCGCTGCTGCGGCCGCCGTGCTCGGTCGCCAGCCGCCGACGTTTCTCGGCTATCCCGACACCGGCCTGGGGGCGGCGTGGCTGAACTCGCGACGTGGTGAGCTGGAAAAGAAAATGCGCCGCTCCGACTTCTCCGCCTGCGCCGA
>MEKI01000128.1:2706-2927 GCA_001766905.1 Acidobacteria bacterium RBG_13_68_16 | reverse complement strand
TCTACGCCGTGGTCCATGCCCACACCCCGAAGACGACCCCCCACGGCGACTGCTGGTACCCCGGGCCGCAGGCCCTCGTCTGCCCGTGCGCCGACGAGGAGCGCGCCACCGTGGACCCGACCTGGGTCCCGGACCTTCGGCGGCACCGAATGCAGCCGACCTTGCCGGCCGCAATTCCCGACGACGCGCCGTACGGCACGGCAAGCCAACTCTGTCTTCCG
>MEKI01000128.1:1596-2683 GCA_001766905.1 Acidobacteria bacterium RBG_13_68_16 | reverse complement strand
CGCCACCAAGTTGGCCGCCGTTCGTGCCTACCGCTCCCAACTGGGCACGCTCGCCCGCACCGGCACCGTCCCGCCGCATCTCGACGCGATCATCGACTGCAACGGCTACCTGATCTCGTTCGTGCGCCGCACCGAAGCGTTCGTGCTGAGCGAGCCGGCCGCCGCGACGCCTTCGACCTGCGACCCGGCCGGGGTCTGGGAGGGGTACGGCGGCGCGAGCGCGGAGGGGTCCGAAGCCCTGAAGGCCCGTCTGACGCTCGCGCGCACCGGCGAGCGCACCCTGTCGGGCTATCTGAGCCTTACCAACGGGCAAGGCAGCCAACGCCAGGAGATCGTGGTCGGCGACTTCGACGCCCGCTGCACTCTCACGCTACGGCCGCCGCAGCGCTCGCAGGTCGTCTACCGCGGATCGGTCTCTCGAGACGGGAAGAGCCTGTACGGCTCGTGGGGAGCCGAGGTTCCCGGCTTTTTCGTCGTCCACCGGTAGGAGCCTGTTGCGAACAGGCGGCTCGTAGGGAGGGAACGCTCCGCGTGCCGCTCCGGCGCGGACGCAGTTCACTCCGGCTTCCCGTGCGCGAGAACGCCTCTGCGAAGGGCAACGGCGACGGCCTGTGCGCGGGTGGTGACACCGAGTTTGTTGAAGATACTGGTCACGTAGGCCTTCACCGTCCTCTCGGCGATCCTCAGTTGTCTGGCTATCTGCTTGTTCCCGGCGCCCTGGGCGATGAGCGTCAAAACCTCGAGCTCGCGCGGTGACAGATCCTCGGTCTGGGCCGCCTTCGGGGCTTCCAAGTGGGCGACTACCCGGTCGGCAACGGACTGGGGCAGCGCCAGCTCGCCGCCGTGGACGGCCCGGATGGCCTTGAAAAGTGCATCCCGACTGGTGTCCTTCAGGAGGTACCCGCGCGCACCGGCCCGCAGACCCCGCACGATAAACTCGTCTTCGTCGTACGTGGTCAGAATCACGATCTCCACGCGCGGTTCCCGGGCCTTGATCTGCTCGATTGCCTCGATACCGCCGAGCCCCGGCATGCGCAGATCCATCAGCACGACATCGGGCGAGAGCTCGGAAGCAAGCCGCACGGCC
>MEKI01000128.1:0-1588 GCA_001766905.1 Acidobacteria bacterium RBG_13_68_16 | reverse complement strand
CCCCGCCAGCCCGAAGCCACGCCGCGCCTCTGAAGGATCGAACCCGACGCCATCGTCCGCGACGATGACGCGGATCTCTCCTCGACTCTCGTGCAATCGTACGCTGACGTGGGTCGCATGCGCGTGACGGGTTACGTTGCTCAAGCTCTCCTGAACGATGCGCAGGATGTCTTGGGCCCTCTCCGGTGAAACGGCCAGGGAATCGACCGAAACCTCACAACGACAGGATGTGCCGGTAGACGCTTCGAAGCTGTCCGCTTCCCGACGTATGGCCTGGATGAGGTCCTCGTGATCCAGGACGGACGCACGCAGCGCCTGGATCGCCCTCCTTGCCTCGTGGAGCGTTGCCCGCGACCGCTGCATCGCCTGCTGTACCACCGCCCGGGCCCGATCCGTGCTGCCCCCCACCAGGTGGCCGTCGATAGCTTCGAGTTGCATGATGAGCCCTGCTAACCCCTGGGCCAGCGTGTCGTGGAGCTCGCGTCCCATGCGTTCCCGCTCACGGGTGAGAGTGAGATCTTCCACCTGATTCGCGTACTCGCGAAGCCGGCGGTGGGCGGACTCGAGATCACTCAGGAGGGCCTGTGCGCGCTGTCGAGCTTCCACCTGGCGACTGAAGAGCACGACGTAGATAAGGGTAAATACCAGGCTGAGCGCAACGAACGGTGCCGCGTTGAGAGACTCCTGGAGGCCGCGGCCAAGCATCAGGTTGGCAGTTAGCAGACCAAGGCAGAGGGTCACAGCCACGCCGATCGAACGAAAATCGGGCCAGAACAGCCCGACGGCAAGGCCGATCAGGGCCGGGTACAGCCCTATCACCGTCCAGTGATGAGGCGTCATGAGGCCAATCGCGAACGTTGCGGCTCCCAGTATCGCGAGATACGGAAGCCGCCGGCGGCCGCCCCAGACAAAAAAGGGACCCAGCCAGTACATCACACCGGTCAGCACAATGAGCAAGGTGAAGAGCAGGAGGCGCAACGGTTCCGTAAGGGAGCTGTCGGCGCGCAACGCGGACACGTAGCCTGCGCCCAGCACAACGGACACCACCGCAAGGAACGGCCAGGTGTCCATGAGGGCGGCGCGACCGCTCGTGTCCTGTGACATTGTCCGAGGCCAATTCTGCCACAGCCAGGCCCGACCGGCGCCAGGCCCGCCACCGCCCGTTCGTACCCTGTCCGAAAGGACAAAAAAACATGCCCGAGAGGGCGATGCGCGGCGTGTGATCGAGGGCCAGATTCGATGCGATGGGTGCAGCGACCGTCACGCCGGGTTCTTCTGGGCTGGTTCGCGCCAGGTCACATGTCGCCTCCGGCTTGGCGGTCCTCCTCCTTTTGGTGGGTATGCCGTCTGCCTACTGCGAGAGTGCCAAAGGTTGCGGTGGGGACGGGCGGCCAGCGCGGTGCGTCGAGCGGATCGAGCACGAAGGAGCGACCGGAGCGTACCGTCCCGTCACGGTTGAGGGGCCAATTGGCCAGGTGGCGCCGCGCACGTCCACAAATGGACCGGGCCCGATCATCGAATCGGTGGTTGTCCCTACCGAGCCTGGAGGGGGTCATTGGGCATCTGGTCCACCGCCTTCCGGACGCCC
>MEKI01000127.1:22382-22466 GCA_001766905.1 Acidobacteria bacterium RBG_13_68_16 | reverse complement strand
TACATCACGGTCATCACGGTCATGGTGTGGGGCGCCGTTGCGGTCACGGCGGCGGGACGGGGTCCGTGGTTCCTGGCGGCGGGC
>MEKI01000127.1:0-22287 GCA_001766905.1 Acidobacteria bacterium RBG_13_68_16 | reverse complement strand
CCTTGGGCAGCTCCTGCTCGCGCTCACCGTGGGGCGCTGATAGCCATCGCTCCCCGTCTGACCGGCCCGCTCCCCTTCAGGGATTCTCGACCAATTCAAGCTCTGAGTGCGAAACAGGTTTCGTTTTTGCCTTTTCGGGCAACGTTTGTCGGGCGTGAGCGGGAGCACAGCGCGGGCGACCCGTCGGTGCTAGAAAAGATTGAGGGAACGGCGAGGGGGTGCGGCAGAGATGGGGGCGGGGCCGGTTCGCGACGGGCTGGGGCGTTGGCTGTTGCTGGCGCTGCCGATCGTGGCGGCGGCTGCGACGCTGGCGACAGTGGGGTCCGACCCTCCGCGGGCCCGCCGGCACCTCCGGCCAGGCACCGGCACGCCCGCGGGACCGACCCTGGCGAGCTGCCCGCTGCTCCCGGCCGACAACGTCTGGAATACCCGCATCGACAACCTCCCGGTGCATGTGCGCACCGCCGAGTACATCGCCACCATCGGCTTCGACGTCGGCCTGCACCCCGACTTCGGCTCCGGCACCTGGGACGGAGGCCCGATCGGGATCCCCTTCGCGGTCGTCGCTGGCAGCCAGCCGCTCGTGCCGGTCAGCTTCGAGTACGCGGACGAGAGCGACCCGGGCCCCTACCCGGTCCCGCCGGATGTGTCCGTGGAAGGCGGTCGTTCAAGCACGGGAGACCGCCACGTGCTGATCGTGGACCGCGACCGGTGCAGGCTCTACGAGCTGTACGCTGCCTACCCGCAGGCCGGTGGAAGCTGGCTGGCGGGCTCGGGGGCGATGTTCGACCTGCGCTCCAACGCGCTGCGGCCCGCCACGTGGACCTCGGCCGACGCGGCCGGGCTGCCGATCCTGCCCGGCCTGGTGCGCTACGAAGAGGTCGCGGCGGGGGCGATCCGCCATGCCATCCGCTTCACCGCCAGCCGCACGCAGAGGGCGTTCGTCTGGCCGGCCCGTCACCAGGCTTCCTCAAGTACCGACCAGGCACGCCCACCGATGGGTCAGCGCTTCCGTCTCAAGGCGGGCTTCGACGTTTCGCCCTTTCCCCCCAACGTGCAGGTGATCCTCGTCGCGCTCAAGGCCTACGGCCTGATCCTGGCGGACAACGGGAGCAGTTGGTTCATCTCCGGTGCTCCCGACGAGCGCTGGGACAACGACGAACTGCACGTCCTGAACCAGGTCCACGGGCACGACTTCGAAGCGGTGGATATCTCTTCTTTGATGGTGGATCCAAACTCCGGTCAGGCGCGTTGATTCTTTTTCCCTAGCGGGACGGCTTTAATTTTGCCCCTCGGGTTTGCGGCCCTTCAGTGCTTGCTCACCCCCGCTCGCAGCGCGCTGAAACTCCTCCGGCCGCGACCGAGCTGGGACGCCCCGAGGTGGGGCCCCTCGCTGTCCGCAAGAGACCGCGTCAGCGAAACCCCACCGCGGGGCGCCCGCTCGGTTCCCGCAGCCTTCGGAGAAATGGCCGCTGCACCCAAGGGGCGGAATGTCCACCCACCCCTTTCGCCCACTCGGTGCTCGCGCGCTCCGGAGAGATTGGCCACCCGCGGCCCCGGCGGATTGAATACCCCCGCCCACTCGTCTGTCCGCTGGGAGGTGGGCCCCTGGGCCACCCTCTAGCTCTCACGCTACACTTAGCCGCGCGGGTTCGGGGGGCGAGCCTCCTCAAGCTGGAAGGGTGATCGTGGGTGCACATTCCTGACGGGTTCCTGGACAGCCAAACCGCGGTGACGGCAGCGGCCCTGGCCGTGACCGGGCTGGGCGTCGCACTGCGCCGAGCGCGTCTCCACCTGCCACCGCGCCGCGTCCCGCTGCTCGGTCTCGCTGCCGCGTTCGTGTTTGCGGCCCAGATGATCAACTTCCCGGTGGCGGGCGGCACCTCCGGGCACCTGATCGGTGCGGTGCTGGCGGCCGTCCTGCTTGGGCCGAGCGCGGCCGTCATCGTGATCTCGGCCGTGCTGATCGTGCAGTGCCTGATGTTCGCGGATGGTGGCATCTCGGCGCTGGGGGCCAACATCTTCAACATGGGTGTCATCGGCGGGGTCGGCGGGTGGGCGGTCTACCACGTGGTCAGCCGCCTGGTCAAAGGCCTGTTCGGCTGCGTTGTGGCTGCAGGGTTCGCCGCGTGGTGCAGTACCGTCATGGCCTCCGTTGCCTGTGCGGGAGAGCTGGCGAGCTCTCACACCGTCCGCTGGTCGGTGGCGCTGCCCGCCATGGCGGGTGCCCACATGCTCATCGGCATCGGCGAAGGGCTCATCACGGTTCTGGTGCTGGTGGCGATCGCGCGCACACGCCCGGAGTTGCTGCAACCGGAGGCCGCACCCGAGCCCAGGCGGTCGTACGGCGCGATCGTGGCCTATGGCGGGTTGATCGCCCTCGGACTGGCGCTCTTCGTCTCACCCCTCGCCTCGCGGTGGCCAGACGGGCTCGACAGGACGGCCGAGCTCCTTGGCTTCAAGGAGAAGGCCGTCGCCCCGATGGTTCCGGCGCCGATGCCGGACTACGAGGTGCCCGGGTTCCACTGGACCACGCTCGGCACGTCTCTCGCCGGCGCCGTCGGCACGATCGTCGTGTTCGCGCTCGCGTGGCTGCTGGCTCGTGCGCTGGTGCCAAAGGGCGCAGCCGGTCCGCGCGGGGTACCATAGAGCCCCCGATGCGACACGACTTCCTGGACCGGTACAGTCGGCTCGACTCCCCGATCCATCGGGCGAGCGCTGCCGTGAAGCTCGTCGTGGCACTCGCCTTGGTGGTGGCGGTGGTGCTCCTGCCGGCCTCCCGACCCATGTTCCTGGTCGCCGTCGCCGTCGTCCTGGTCGCCGTTGCGGTGCTCAGCCGGGTTCCCTGGCGGTTCCTGGTGGTGAGGGTGCTGCTGCTGGAGCCGTTCGTCCTGGGTGTGGCGATGCTGGCGCTGTTCCAGTCGGGCGGGTGGCGGATGTTCCTCTTCCTAGTTGGCAAGTGCACCGTCTGCCTCATGGTCATGGTGCTGCTGTCGAACACCACGCCGTTCTCCGATCTCCTGCGCGTGCTGAAGCGCTGGCGGATGCCGGCGTTGCTGGTCACGACCCTCTCGCTGATGTACCGCTACGTCTTCGTGCTGGTGGACGAGGCGCAGCGCATGGGGCGGGCGAGGACGAGCCGGACGTTCACGCCCCGGCGTTCCCGGGCCTGGCGGACGATTGCCACCGTGGTGAGCCAGCTGTTCATCCGCTCGAGCGAGCGCGCCGAGAGGATCTACGCGGCGATGTGTGCAAGGGGGTGGAGATGACGGCCGCGGTGGAGGTGCGTGACCTGCACTTCCGGTACGGTGACGGCACCCATGCGCTGCGCGGCGTCGGGTTTTCCGTCGCCGAGGGCGAATCCGTTGGACTGATCGGTCCCAACGGCGCCGGCAAGAGCACGTTGCTGCTGCACCTGAACGGCTTACTTCCCGAGGCGTGGAGAGGCGAAGGCTCGGTGCGTGTGGGCGGAGTCCAGGTCGGTCCGGACACGCTGCACGAGGTCCGCCGCAAGGTGGGCCTCCTCTTCCAGGATCCCAACGACCAGCTCTTCTGCCCCACGGTGTTCGAGGATGTCGCGTTTGGCCCCCAGCAACTCGGCCTGCCCGAAGCCGCGGTTCGAGAACGGGTGGCGAGGGCGCTCGCAGAGGCGGGGACCCCGGGGTTCGAGGCACGCGCACCTCATCACCTGAGCGTCGGCGAGAAGCGGCGCGTGTGCTTGGCGGGCGTGCTGGCGTGCGATCCGTCGATTCTCGTGCTCGACGAGCCGTCGAGCAGCCTCGATCCCAGGGGCCGCCGGGAGCTGAAGGAGCTGCTCCGGCAGATCGCGATCACGAAGCTGATCGCCACCCACGACCTCGAGCTGGTTGTCGAGCTGTGCTCCAGGGTCATAGTCCTGGACGAGGGAGCCGTCGTGGCGCAAGGCCCGACGGTCGAGGTACTCGCGGACGAGGACCTGATGCTGCGCCATAATCTGGAGCGGCCCCACATCCTGCGGCACCTGCACCCACACTGAGGAGGCACTCGAACCGGGGCAAGAAGCGATGATCGTCGCGGCTTGGGGTGCCTCCGAGGCGGCGCGGCCGCCCCAAGAAGGCATCTCGGGGCCAGTCTCATCTTCTCGGATTCGAGTCCGGTGCCGAGAAACTCGCTCTCCCGTAAGGAGGAAATGTCGTGCCGCCCGTTGCGGTTGGGTAGAAAGACGAATCTCAGGGCCCCTCTGAAGGGGCACGAGGAAGGGCGGGATGGACATCGTCGTTGTGATCGCGTACGGGATCATGGCCGCTGCGGCTTTCGTGGGCCTTTTCGTGCTCGCCCGTGTGGTGTGGCGCAAGCTGCCGCGCCGTGGACGAGCGCGGGCGAACCGTTCCACGCGCGATAGACGAAAGCGAATGGCACCGGTGCTCTGGGACCGGCGAGGCGGCCCGCGCCGCCTGGAAGACGTTGCGAAAGGTTTCCTGGCCGACGTGACCAGGAGCGCTGGCGAGCGCCTGCCGCGGCCCCCTCGCTCCGCGTCGCCGAGCCGGTGAACGTCTCTCGTCCGCTCCACGATCACTGCACGCCCGCGGCAATGCGAACCCGGCCTCCGGGGAATCAGAGTTCGAGCGTGCGAAGCCTCAGCGCGTTGGTGATCACGGAGACGGAGGAGAGGCTCATGGCCGCGGCGGCGATCATCGGGGAAAGCAGCAACCCGAAAAAGGGGTAGAGCACCCCGGCGGCGATCGGGACGCCTAGCGAGTTGTAGCCGAACGCCCAGACCAGGTTCTGCCTGATGTTGCGCATCGTCGCGCGGGAGAGCTTGCGCGCCCGCGCCAGCCCCATGAGGTCTCCCTTGACCAGCGTGACCCCGGCCGACTCAATGGCGACATCGGTGCCGGCGCCCATCGCGACTCCCACGTCGGCCTGGGCGAGGGCGGGGGCGTCGTTGATCCCGTCGCCGGCCATCGCCACCTTGTGGCCCTCGGCCTGAAGCCGCTTGACCACCGCACCCTTCTGGTCGGGCGTGACCTCGGCCTCAACCTCGTCGATTCCGAGACTTGCCGCGACCGCCTGCGCCGCGGTGCGGTTGTCGCCGGTGAGCATCACGATGCGGATACCGTCGGCGTGGAGGGCGGCGATGGCGGCCGGGGTGGTCCGCTTGACCGTGTCGGAAACCGCCAGCAACCCGATCGGCTGGCCGTCCTGCACGACGAACACCACGGTCATCCCCTCAGTGCGCAACGCTTCGGCGCGTGCTGACAGCTCGCCCGGGGCGACGCCCAACTCCGCCAGAAGCCGCTCATTGCCCAGCGCCGCGCTGCGGCCGGCGACTTTGCCCACCACTCCCTTGCCGGGCAACGTACGGAACTCGCTGCTGCCGGCCATGGTGATGCCATGGGAGACGGCACCGGAGAGGATGGCGGAGGCCAGCGGGTGCTCGCTGCCCTTCTCGAGCGAGCCGGCGACGCTGAGCAGCTCGTCCTCCGTGTGGCCACCCGCGGGAAGAGTGGCGGAAAGCCGTGGCTTCCCCTCGGTGAGGGTTCCGGTTTTGTCCACGACGATCGTGTCGATCCGCTCGAACGTCTCAAGCGCCTCGGCGCTTCGGATGAGCACGCCGGAGGAGGCGCCCCGCCCCACGCCGACCATGATGGACATCGGTGTCGCGAGGCCGAGGGCGCACGGGCAGGCGATGATCAGGACTGCCACCGCGTTGACCAGGGCGTGAGCCATCCGCGGCTCGGGGCCGAAGATCGCCCAGGTGATGAAGGTGAGGACCGCAATCGCGACGACGGAGGGGACGAATACCGCGGAGACCCTGTCGGCGAGGCGCTGGATCGGAGCGCGACTGCGCTGCGCCTGCGAGACCATCTCGACGATCTGGGCCAGCAACGTCCCGGAACCCACACGCTCCGCCTGCATCACGAAGCTGCCGGTGCCGTTTACCGTTGCGCCGGTGACCCTGCTGCCGGGGGTCTTCTCGACCGGTATAGGTTCTCCGGTGAGCATGGACTCGTCCACGGAGCTCGAGCCTTCGACCACGGCCCCGTCCACCGGCACCTTCTCGCCGGGGCGCACGCGCAGGCGGTCACCGGGCTTGACGTGCTCCAGCAAAACGTCGTGCTCGCCGCCGCCGGGCAGGATCAGGCGCGCAGTCTTCGGTGCCAGGCGGAGCAGGGCGCGGATCGCGTTGCCGGTGCGGGCGCGGGCGGAAAGCTCGAGCACCTGGCCCAGCAGCACGAGGGCGGTGATCGCGGCGGCAGCCTCGAAGTAGACGGCAACCTTGCCATCCATTCGGAACGACCCGGGGAAGATCCCAGGAAAGAGGGTTGCGATGGCGCTGTAGAGATAGGCAGCACCGGTGCCGATCGCGATCAGCGTGAACATGTTCAAGCTCCGGTAGACGATCGAGGTCCAACCGCGCACGAAGAACGGCCACCCGCCCCAGAGCACGACGGGTGTGGCGAGGGCAAGCTGCGCCCAGGCGACCCACCGCCCGGACAGTACGGGCTTCAGAGGGGGGAGGATACCCCCCATCGCGATGAGGAGCAGCGGCACGGTGAGGCCGACGCTCACCCAGAAACGGCGAGTCATGTCCACCAACTCAGGGTTTGGCTGCTCTTCGAGTGCAACCGTGCGCGGCTCGAGCGCCATCCCGCAGAGCGGACAGCTCCCGGGCTCACTCCGCACGATCTCGGGGTGCATCGGGCAGACGTACTCGGTGCGCGACACCGGGAGAGGCTGCACGGGCTCCAGCGCCATGCCGCACTTCGGGCAGGCCCCTGGCCCCTCCTGGCGAACCTCGGGGTCCATCGGGCACGTGTACCAGAGGTCGGCGGGTGCGCGCGCCAACGGGGGAGCGGGTGCGTGCATCGGCTCGCTGCCGGGGGCCTTGATGTAGCGCTCCGGGTCCGCGTCGAACTTCGCAGCACACCGCGGGTTGCAGAAGTAATAGGTGGTTCCCTCGTGCGCCCGGTGGATCGCGTCCGGCTTCTCGAACACCTTCATCCCGCACACCGGGTCGATGCCGAGGACGCGCTTCTCCTCCTGTCGCCGCATTGGAAGGCCGGTGTGCTGGTGCTCCATGTTTCGCTCCCCCGCGAGAGCTTAGCGCATGAGGAGAATCGGTTTATTCCGCAGGCGCCGGGGAGCACCGTGCGACGGCCCACCCACCCGCGCTCCCGGGCACCCGTGCTATCGTCCGCGGCAAATGGGGATCCATGTGCTGGAGCATCCGCTCGCGCACGAGACGATGGCACGCCTGCGGGACCGCAACACGCCGTGCGACGACTTCCGCGTGCTGGCGTACCGGATCAGCCTGCTGCTGACGGCGGAGGCCACCCGCGACCTTCCTGCGATCGGGGGGACGGTCGAGACCCCTTTCGAGGCCGCCACGGTGCGCAGGCTCGCGGCTCGCGGGGTGGCGATACCGGTGCTGCGCGCCGGCGTCGGGATGCTGGGGGCCTTCCTGGACCTCGTCCCCTCGGCGCAGGTTGGGTACTTTGGCCTCGAGCGCGACGAGGCGACCGCCGTCGCGCGCTGCTACTACGAGAAGGTCCCCCCCGACCTCTCCGATGCCTTCGTGTTCCTGCTCGACCCGATGTTGGCCACCGGTGGGTCGGCCGCGATGGCGGCCGAGGGGCTTACGGAGCGGGGCGCGCGGCGGGTGCGCTTCCTCGCGATTGTCGCCGCGCCCGAGGGTTTGGCGCGCCTGGCCGAGGCCGTGCCCGACGCCGAGATCTTCACCGCGGCCATCGACCGCGGCCTCGACGAGCGTAAGTACATCCTCCCCGGCCTCGGCGACTTCGGCGACCGCCTGTACTGCACCTGACTGCCGGGGCCTTGCCCCGTACCCCTCTTCTTTGGTTTCACTGCGTGGCTTTATTTGCCCCGCGGGCTCGGAGCGGTCGCTCGGGCCGGGCCTCGAGCCCAGCCCTCCGACCCGCCTTTGCGTGCGACCCGAGAGCACTGCCCGCCGTGTGGGCCCTCGGCGTCCGCGTGAGGCAGCCGCGCCGTATCCCCACGACGGCCAGCGCGCCGGGGGCCCGCACGCTCCGGCGCGATCGCTCCTTCTGCCCGCGGCGCGGATTTCACCACCACCCCCCCGTCCGTCATGGCCCTGCTTGAAGGGTTTGAGCAGTGTCTTTGGGTGGGGGAAGGGATCCGCCCGACGGGTGAGGGCGGCCATTGCTCCGGAGGCTGCGGGGACCCGGCGTGAGGATCGGGGCCGGGGTGTCGGGGCCGCGGCCTTTTGCGGACACCGGGGGGTCCCCGGGCCCGAACGCGCTGCCGGGTCGCAGCCGGAGGGGTCTCGGCGCGCCGCGAGCGGGGGCGAACAAGCGGCGAGAGGCCGCCTACCCGCCGGGCAAAACAAGTCTCACGCAGTGAAAGAAAGGAAAAGGAGCTCCAGGCCTGCAAAGCAAAACAAAGCCACGCAGTGAAGGAGAATTGATTTGCGGTGCGACTTAGTAGTCGCTGGTCATGATGAAGAGCGGTTTGGCCTCGAAACGCTCGTAGATCGGGCGCAGACGGTCGGTGTTGTAGAACTTGCGGACGTCCAGGAACTTCTTTCGGCTGGTGACCACATCGATGGGAACGTTGTCGTAGCGCCCGTTGCGGACGTTGACCAAGCGCCCGGAGATCCCGTCGAGGACCAGGTCCATGGCCAGATTGCCGAATGCCATCGGCACAATTGAGTCCAGTGCGTCGGGGTTGCCGCAGCGTACGAGGTAGCCGAGGCGCTGGTTGATCACGTTGATGCGGCGCCCGTGGTTGAACTTGGGCGAGAGGTCGCGGAGTGCATGCGACACCCGGTCGCCGATGCCGCCCAGCTTCTTGTGGCCGAAGGCGTCGACCTCCTGGTCCTCGAAGACCATCTGGTCCATGCCCTTGAAGGTCGCCCCCTCGGACACCAGGACCACGCTGTACTTGCTCGGGTTGGTGTCGCGATCGGCGGTGAGCAGCTCGCATAGCCGCTCGATATCGAACACGTGCTCGGGGATCACGCATCGGTTCGCCGCCCCGGCCATCGTTGGCAGCAAGGCGGTGAATCCGGCGTAGCGACCGAACACCTCGATCACAAGGAAGCGCTCGTGGCTGCCGGCCGAGGTTCGCAGGGCGTGGGTCATCTCGATGGTGCGAGTCACACAGGTGGAGAAGCCGATGCAGTAGTCGGTCCCCGCGACGTCGTTGTCCATGGTTTTGGGGATCGCGATGACCCGCACCCCCTCCTTGTGCAGTCGCACGCCGTAGGAGAGCGTGTCGTCGCCACCGATCGGGATGAGGGTGTCCACGCCCAGCCACTGCAGATTGGCCAGCACGTCCGGCGTGACGTCAACGATCTCGCCCGGGTACCTGTCCCTGAGGTGCGGCGGGAGCTGCGCCTGTGGCACCTTGCTGGGGTTCGTGCGCGACGTGTGGAGGAAGGTGCCACCCGTGCGGCCTGCCCTGTTAACGATTTCCTCGGAGAGCTCGGTGACCAGATCGTCCTGCGGCTTGTCCTTCTCCCGCTCCAACTCGACAAGGCCCGCCCAACCGTGCCGAATACCGAACACGCGGTAACCCTCGCGCAGCGCTCGAACGGTGATGGCGCGGATCGCCGGGTTGAGCCCGGGCACGTCACCGCCGCCCGTCAGGATCGCGATGGTTCCTTTGCTCGTTTTGACGTTGCTCATGCTCCGCTCCTCGTCCAACCGGCGGATTGTAGCGCAGGGACCCGTTGCGGGCGTGTCGGCCAATGGATCGCGGCGCCCGCCACTGTCATGCCGCGGGCGCGGCGATCACCAGGGCGGTCTCGCCGGCCGCTTCCCGTGCCGTCACGCTCAGCGTGCGGGCAACCGAGGCCGCGACACCCACGGTGGACGCGGCCTCGAGCAGGAACGCGCCGAGCGCCCGCACGTGGTGGGTCTGTGCCCACAGGTTGACCATCAGGGAGAAGGTCTTCTCGAGGATGCCGTCCTCTTCAGCGGCGGCGACGACGGCCTCGTGGAGAAGACGGGCGCCGGAGCGGAACCCCCGCCAGGCCGCGGCGGTGTTCTGGTTGGCGACTCTGGCGAGGCCGACGAAGGTGCAGGTCGGCGCGAGCTTGAGATAGTTCTCCTCCAGGAAACCGAGCTGCGGCTCATCGCCCTTGGCGAGGTGCTGGCGCGCCAGCGCCACGAGGGCGCGCGCCGGCGCGTCCGGATGCTCGAGCACGTGCGCCCAGAGGGGCGTGTACAGCTCGCGGCGCCGGCAAGGATCGCCGCGGCCGTGGGAGCCGCTTCGGCGTGGCATCGCGGCGCCCAGCGCAGCGGCGAAGTCGGCATCTCGCCCGGCCGCCAGGGCCGGGAGAATGGCTCGAAAAGGGGCATCGTCGAAGCGAAGCTGCACGGTCAGGTCGGCAAGGCGCCCGACGGACGGGGCCAGACGCCGTCTCACGTCGGCGGCGTGCTCGACATCGAGCACGCCCCACAGCACGGCGGCGTCCAGAACCTCGTCGAGCCTGTCTTCGGAAAGCACCTCCTGCCGCCAGTGCCAGGCCAAGTGGAAGCCGAGCGCGAACTCCGAGAGGCTCGGGGTGTGGCCCGACGCGAAGCGGAGCATGTCGGCCCTGAGGTCGACGGTCCACTCGGCCACGCTGGTGAGCCATCGCCCCTCGTAGGCGCCGAGCCCGAGGCAGCTCACCCTCCTCCCCCCGGTGATGTCCTCCTCAACCACCCGGGAGAGCGCCCGTCGCTGTCTACCCCTTGCGGCCCACGGACCCACGGCGAGCGTGAAGCCCCAACTTTGCGCTTTCTCCAGCGTCTTCCGGTGCAGGTAGCCCTCAAGGGCGAGCCCCGGAGAGCCCTCCAAAACCGCTGCGACGACCGCCTCGAGGTCCCCGTTGCACAGCGAGGCGTGATGGGCGACCACGGCGCCAGCGTCCAGAACGACCTCGAGCAGGGTCGAGCCACGCCCGAGGCGGCGGTATTCGTAGGCGAAGCCCGCGGCAATCTTCTCCGTGGCGAGGTCGGCGAGCGCCTCGGCGAGCGCACCCTCGAGTTGCCGGAGCTTCTCGCGAAGCGTCGTGAAGGCGCTCAGGAGATCGCCGAGCCCCAGGCGCGTGGCTAGGCCCTCGGCGGCCCACCTCTCGACCTCGGAGAGTTCCGAGAGCGAGGCCTTCTCGACCAGCGCCCTCACCGTCGCGTAGTCCTCTCCGAGCAAACCGGCTACTGCGTCGCGCACGGCCAGCTCCAACTGCTGGGGCTCGGCGAGCGTGACCGAGAGGCCGAGGTCGCCGGCTCCGGCGAATGTGCGGGCAGCTGCCTTCTTGACGGTGGCTCGGGTGCGCCCGTCCTGCAGGCGGGAGAACACTACGTTGAACTCCTCCGCCAAGGTGACCGTCCCGCTCACGCTGGCGGTGGCGGGCAGCTCCACCGTCAACGGTGCGGCTGCGCCAACGATGCCGGCGAGGGCACCGAGGCCGCTGGCCAGCACGTCGGACCAGGTCACGTCCACCTTCGCTCGCAGCGTCCCCGACGTCTGCAAGGCGAGCGCCTCGTTTGGCCGCAACGCCTGGACATCCTCCAGGCGCTGAGCGAACCGTGGGTGGAGCACGTCCGCAGTCACGGCCCGAGCCGCGTTTTCGCCAGGATCGTGCAGTCGGTACGCGCTGAGAGTCACCGGGGCGGCCGCGTTGAGCCGCAGCCGCGTCTCGACAAGGCTCTTCCCACCCTCGACCCCCACGCTCGCCCGGTGCTGGACCTTGAGCCAGCATGAGCCGGGCGCGAGCTCGAGTTGGCCGGCCCCTCCTTCGGGTCCCCCAGCGCCGGTGGCCACGAGGACGAGGTCGGGGTCACGATCGGTCGCCGCGTTGAACACGAAGACCGAGACCTCGCTGCCGGCCTGCACCGTGAACACCACACCCGGGCACGCACCGCTGGGAATCGGGAACCGCGACTCGGCCCGGCAACGCAGAGGCTTCAGATTGCGCGACGCACTGCCCAGGGTCTCGTCGGGCAAGAGGAGTTCCGGCAGGTCGTCGAGCCTGACCAGCGTTGGCTCACCCGACGCCGAGTTCATCGATCACCCCCGGTGCAGCGTGCTCGAGCGACCTGGCAAGCTGGACCCGCGAGAATACTGCGGCCCCTTCGCTACAACGTCAAGGCCGCTCTCCTCTGCCCCCCGACCAAACGGGGCGGCAGCTGGCGTGCACCCGCCGCGGGAGCGATTCGCGCCGGTCCGCCGTTTTCGTTTACACGAACGGAGCTCCGCTGGTACATTGGAACGAAGGAAACCGATGGCGACGGTGCTCGTACTCGCGGCCACGGCGGCAAGCCCGGAGCGGATTCGGCGCCGCGCATCTCCGGCCCGGTTCGCGACGGCCAGCAGCGCTCTGAGGCGGCGGTGAGAGGGGCACGGCCGGAGTCCCCCGGGCGAGAAAAAGGCCCGAACCGCGCGCCCGCCGGCGCCATCACACTGTTCCTCGCCATCGGCGGCGCCCTGGTGGCCGGCGCGCTCTACTTCCTGCTCGTTTACGCGCCCGCAGAAAGGGCGCAGGCGATTGAGGCGTGGCAGGCGCGTCTCAACGCGATGGCCGACGACCGGAGAGCCGCGATCGGTAACTGGGTGGCGAGCGGGGCCTCGGATGCCTCAACGGTGGCCGCGTTCCCAACGGTGGTCGCCGCGATGGCCGCACAAGCCGGCCGCCCTGCCGTGGTGCCCGGGGTCTCGGCCATCCAGGGGCACCTGAAGGCGGTGATAGACGGTTTCGGGCGCGCGCACCGCCGCCGCGCGTTGGTCATCGTGGACCCCGTGGGAGCCATGGTGGTCGAAGACCTGGCTGGTTCCGCGACCGGCAAGGAATGTGCCGCGGTCGTGCGGCGTCTCGTCGCGGGCGGGCTGCCGTTCACCGACTTCTGCGGCGGACCCGATGGCTCGCCGCTCGTCGTGTTCGGTGCGCCGATCGGAGAGCGTGCGGACACCCGCGACGGGCGCCCAGCGGTGCTCGGTTTCGCGATTGTGGTGGCTGACCCAACGGTGTGGCTGTACCCGTTGCTCGCACGGGAGCCGTTGCCGACCGCCTCGGGCGAGGCGCTCCTCGCCCGGAAGGACGACGAAGACATCGTGTTTGTGAGCCCGCTGCGGCACCGGGCAGCGAGGCCGCTGTCGTTCAGGGTGAGCGCCAAGATGTCCCCGTTGGCCGCCCGCGCGGCAGTCGAGGGGTGGGAGTCGTTCGGCAAGTACGTGGACTACCGGGGTGTGCCCGTTTTCGCAGCCGCTCGCAGCGTCCCCGGCACACGTTGGGGTTTGGTCGCCAAGATCGACGAGGACGAGGCGCTCGCCGTCTACCGTGACAAGATTCGCAGCAGCGCGCTGACCATGGCCGGCTTCGCCCTGGCGCTGGTGGGCACCGGCTTTGGCCTGTGGCGGGCCCGGCGGGCCAGGTACGAGGCTGCGCTTTCGCGTAGCCAGGCGCGCTTCGCGCTCCTCCTCGATCACGCCAACGACGCGATACTGTTCGTCGGGACCGACGGACAAATCCTCGATGCCAACCGGAAGGCCGAGACACTCTACGGATATGCGCGCGAAGAGCTCCTGCGGCTCACAATGCGGGATCTCAGGGCCGAGGAGGCGCGGGGACCGCTCCAGGACCAGTTGGTCACGACAGCCTCGTCCAGCGGGCACCTCCTCCGGAGCACGCACCTTCGACGAGACGGCAGCACCTTCCCGGTCGAGGTGAGCAGTCGGATCGCCGAGCTCGACGAGGGCCGGGCAGTTCTCTCGATCGTGCGTGATCTCTCGGAGCGCGAGGCCGCAGAGGAGCGGATCCGGTTTCTCAACCGGCTGCTGCGGGCGGTCACCGAGATCAACGAGCTGATGGTGCGGGAGAGGGACATCAGCCGGATGCTTGCGCAGGCATGCCGGATCGCGGTGGAGCACGGACGGTTCCGGATGGCGTGGGTCGGCATGGCGAACTTCGAGACCGGCGAGGTTCGACCGGTCGCCTCGGCGGGGTTCGAGGAGGGGTACCTGGACGAGGTCCGGTTCCGTTGCGACGACTCGCCCGAGGGTCGCGGGCCCACTGGAACGGCGATCCGGGAACGGCGACCTGTGGTGGTCAACGACTGGGACACCGCCGCGAGCGTCGACCCCTGGCGCGATGCGGGCCGGAAGCGGTTCTTCCGGTCCAGCGCGGCCTTTCCGATCGCCGTGGAGGATCAGGTCCGAGGGGCCTTTTCGGTGTACTCCGAGGAGCGGGATGTCTTCGCGCCGGAGATCGTGGGCCTGCTCGACGAGCTCGCCCAGGATCTCGGGTTTGCGCTCCAGGTTGCGGAGGGCGACCAACGGCGGGCCCGCGTGGAGAGCGACCTCCGCGAGAGCGAGGGACGCTTCCGCACACTCATCGAGAAGTCGGCCGACCTCCTGGTGGTGCTCGATCCTAAGGGGACCATCACGTTTGCCGGTCCGTCCGCGACCGACGTCCTCGGGTTTCCACCCGAGGAGATGGTGGGTGTGGGCGCGTTCGCGTTCATACATCCGGACGATGTGGAACGAGTTCGGGCGCAGTTCAGGGAACTCCGCGCGCAAGCCGGAGCGACCGGACGCGTCGAGCTGCGGGCCCGGCACCGGAACGGCTCCTGGCGGGTGCTCGATGCGGTGCAGCGGAGCCTCTTCCACGTCCCCGGAGTAGGAGGGATGGTCGTCAACGCCCGCGACATCACCGAGCGCAAACGGGTCGAGGCGGCCGTACGGGAGAGCGAGGAACGTTACCACCGGCTCGTTGACACTATGCAGGACGTCGTGTTCACCCTGTCGGTGACCGGCAGCCTTACCTCACTCAACGCCGCTTTCGAGAGGATCACGGGGTGGCCGCGCGACGAGTGGGTCGGCAAACCGTTCGCCGAGCTCGTGCATCCGGACGACATGCCCCGCGCGCTCGACACCTTCGCGATGGTACTGGGCGAGAGGTCGCCGGGGCTTTTCGAACTGCGAATCAAGGCCCGCGACGGTAGCTGGCTTGACGGCGAGTTTTCCGGTGTTCAGTTGATCGAGAACGGGACTGTTGTCGGCGCGCTCGGGACCGTGCGCGATGTGACGCAACGCAGGCGAGAAACCGAGGAGCGCAAGCGCCTGGCGGCTGCAGTCGAGCAGGCCGCCGAGGCCATCATGGTCACGGACGTTGAGGGGACGATCGAGTACGTCAACCCCGCTTTCGAGCGCATCTCCGGCTACACCGCGGCAGAGGTGCTCGGCGCAAACCCCAGAATTCTCAAGAGCGGCAAGCACCATGAGGGTTTCTACCGAGAGATGTGGGAGGCGCTGCGACGCGGCGAGGTGTGGTCGGGTCGTTTCGTCAACCGGCGCAAGGACGGTTCGCTGATCGAAGAGAACGCCACGATCTCGCCGGTGCGCGACCCCACGGGGGGGATCGCCCACTTCGTGGCAGTGAAGCGTGACGTCACCCAGGAGGTGGTACTCGAGCAGCAGCTCCGACAGGTTCAGCGCCTGGAGGCGATCGGCAGGCTTGCCGGGGGCGTGGCGCACGACTTCAACAACCTTCTGCAGGCGATGCTCTCTCAGACGCAGGTCATTCACAACTCACCCGACGACGCGCAGCGGGTCGCCGACACCGTGGACGAGCTGGAGCAGCAGATCCGGCGCGGCGCAGCGCTCTCCCGCCAGCTCCTCCTATTCTCGAGGCGGGAGACCGCCAAGCCCGAGCGGCTGGACCTCAACGACGTCGTGGGCGGGGCGACGCAGCTTCTGCGACGGCTTGTGCGCGAGAACATTGCCTTCGTCGTCGAGCTTGCCGACGAACCGCTGCCTGTGGTCGCGGACCGCGGCCAGCTCGACCAGGTTCTGATGAACCTGGCGGTCAACGCCGCCGACGCGATGCCCGAGGGAGGGCGCCTGGCGATCCGCACCGGGGTCGCCGAGGGCGAGGTCATCTGGCTGTCGTTGGAGGACACGGGCCACGGGGTTCCGGCGGGGATCCGTGACCGGATCTTCGAGCCGTTCTTCACCACCAAGGGTGCGGAGCAGGGCTCGGGTCTGGGGCTGGCAGTGGTACACGGGATTGTCACGCAGCATGGCGGGACGATCCGGATGTCGGACAGAGAGGGTGGAGGCACGGTGTTCCGGGTCGAGCTGCCCAGAGCGAGCGCGGTCGCAGTCGCCGCCGAGCCTGCCTCGCGCGTCGAGGCGGACGATCTGCCGCGCGGCAGGGGCGAGCGAGTCGTCGTGGTCGAGGACGAGGTTGGGGCCCGCGGGGGCCTCGTGGATCTGCTGACGATGCTGGGCTACGAGGTCGCTGCGGTCGGAAGTGCTGAGGAGGCGCGCCGTCTGCCCCAGGAGCCCGCGTTTGACGTCCTGCTCTCCGACCTCCTGCTCCCGGATGTCTCGGGCGCCGAGCTGGCGCGCGGGTTCCTGGAGCGCTGGCCCCGGCTCAAGGTCATCCTGATGTCCGGCTACACCGAGGACGACGCGGTGCGCCGGGGGGTCGGGGCGGGCACATTGCGCTTCCTGCAGAAGCCGTTCGACATGAAGACGCTGGCGCGGGAGATTCGCGCAGCGATTGCCGGAGGGTCATCCGCCTTGTAGAGCTCCACAGGGACCTCTCGTCAGCCGGTCCCCGTCCGGCTACTCGGGCTTTGTGTGCAACCCCACCGTGAGGGCAAGGGAGAACCGTGGGCTGTCCCCGGACACCAGGTGAGCCGTCAGCTCCGGCGTCAGCAGCACGTTTCTCCACCCCACAGCCAGCTCCACGCCGCCGCCGAACGCCAGCCCGAGCTGGGTCCCCGAGCGATCCCCGGACAGGTGGTAGATACCAACACCGGCGTGTCCGTACGGGTGGAGCCTCGCCCCTCTGACGGAGCGGATGAGACCGGCGGACAGGTAGACCGTATTGAAGCGATCCTTGAAAGGCCCGTCCCCGATCTCGGGGTTTGTGAACCCGAGGGCAAAGCGCATCCCCGTGGGAGACCACCAGTAGAGATCGGCTGTCGCCCGTGCGGTGAAGCTGCTGCTCGAGCCGCTCTCGAACGGCGCGAACAGCCCGACATCCGCGCCGAAGGAGACAGGGACCCCCCCGCGCACTTGCGCCACCGCCGGCATCGCCCCAAGAGCAGCCACGAGCGTGATGATTGCGATCATTCTCATCGTATCGTCCTCCGGCACGATGCCTGGCCTTTCGGCGGCGTTCTGTGAGCTACGACACATCCCGGCCGCCTCACGCCGTGGCCGCATCTCCAGTGGGCAGGAGTTCGAGAAGCTCGGCCGCGTCGGCGGCGGGGTCGCGCCCGCCAAGGGGGAGTCGTATGACCTGTGCAGGCGTGAGGGCGGCCCCCGCGACCTCCCCAAGAAGGGCCATCGCGGTGGGGTGTGCCCGGCGGTGGGCCGCATCGAAGACGAGCTCGTAGGTGGCTGCAGCGCGCCGGATGCGGACGAGGCCGAGCCCCTCGGCCCGCCGGCGCACGCGCTGGTGAAGCAGGAGATGCTCGAGTTGGGTGGGGGCGGGGCCGAAGCGGTCCACGAGCTCCTGTCGGAGGGCAGTGAGCTCGTCCTCGCCGCGGGCGGCGGCGATTCGACGGTACACGGCGAGGCGCAACGTCTCCTCGCTGATGTAGAGCTCGGGAAGCCGCAGGTCGAGGCCGAGGCGGAGCTCCACCGCAACAGAGGGCGGCGGCGCGGTCTCGCCCCGCAGTTCGCGCACCGCCTCCTCGAGCAGGCGGCAGTAGGTCTCGTACCCCACCGCTCGCAGGTGGCCGTGCTGCTCGGCTCCGAGCAAGTTGCCGGCGCCGCGGATCTCGAGGTCGCGGGCGGCGATCCGGAAACCCGCGCCCAGGTCCGCGAACTCCAGGATCGCCGCCAGGCGCGCTCGCGCCTCCTGGGAGAGTGACCGCTCGGGGGGAACCAGGAGGTAGGCGAACGCGAGCCGGTCGGAACGTCCGACGCGGCCGCGCAGTTGGTAGAGCTGCGCGAGGCCGAACCGGTCGGCGCGGTTGACGATGAGCGTGTTCGCGTTCGGGATGTCGAGGCCGTTCTCGATGATGGCAGTGGCCACCAACACATCGGCGTGCCCTTCGACGAACCTGTCCATCGCACGCTCGAGCGCCCGCTCGTCCATCTGGCCATGCGCCACCACAACGCGCGCCTCCGGCACCATCTCGCCCACCAGGGCGGCGATGGCCGCGATGGACGAAACCCGGTTGTGCACGAAGAAGACCTGGCCGGACCGGGCCAGTTCGGTGAGGATGGCTTCCCGCAGGACCTCCCTCCGGAAAGGCAGGACGTGGGTCTGCACGGCCAGGCGGTCGCGCGGCGGGGTCTCGATGATCGAGACGTCGCGCAGGCCCAGGAGGCCGAGGTTCAGGGTACGGGGGATTGGCGTGGCGGAGGTTGCGAGCACGTCCACGCTGGCCTTGAGCGCCTTGAGCCTCTCCTTCTGTGTCACCCCGAACCGCTGCTCCTCGTCCACGATCAGCAGGCCGAGGTCTCGGAAGACGACGTCCTTGGCGAGCAGCCGGTGGGTGCCGATGACCACGTCCACGGTACCCTCGGCGAGCCCTGCGACGATCTTCGTCTGCTTGGCGGCGGGGACGAAACGCGAGAGCCAGCGGATTTCGACTGGGAACCCTGCGAAGCGCCGGGTGAAAGTCCGGAAGTGCTGCTCGGCCAGGATCGTTGTGGGCGCCAGCAGCGCCACCTGCTTGCCGTCCATGACCGCCTTGAAGGCGGCCCGCATCGCGACCTCTGTCTTGCCGTAACCGACATCGCCCACCAGGAGGCGGTCCATCGCCCGCGCGGATTCCATGTCGCGCTTGGTTTCGGTGATGGCCTGCGCCTGGTCGGAGGTCGGCTCGTACTCGAACGCCTCCTCGAACTCGCGCTGCCACGGCGAGTCCTTGGAGAACGTGAACCCGGTCGCCAGCTCGCGCTGCGCCTGGACCTTCAGGAGGTCCTCGGCCAGGTCCTTGAGGGCGCGCTTGACCCTGGCCTTGGTACGCAACCACGTGCTCCCGCCCAGGCGGTCGAGGCGGGGCGGGGCGCCCTCAGAGGATGCGTACTTCTCCAGCACGTCGGCACGCTCGAGCGGCACCAGCAGCCTCCCGCCGCCGGCGTACTCCAGTTCCACGCACTCGTGCTCCTCGCCGTCGAGAGTGAGCGTGCGGAAGCCGGCAAAACGGCCGATGCCATGGTCCGCGTGCACGACGAAGTCGCCGACTTGAAGGTCGCGCATTTCCGCGAGCACGCGGGCGAGGGAGCGACGCTGCCGGGCGGGCGCGGGAAGGGTCGTGAGGTCCGCGCGCCCGAACACCACGAGGCGGGCCTCGCCAAAGGCGAAGCCGCGCTCCAGCCGTCCCAGGACCACGCCGATGATCCCCTCCAGCGGCCACCCCTGGCGCACGGGCAGCTTGGCCTCGCTGACCAGGTGGACGAGGCGCTGGGCCTCACCCGCAGAGGCCGCCACCAGCACCTGCTGGCGACGCTCGGCCAGGCCGAGCCGCAGTTCCGCCACGAGCGCCTGCGGCCGGGTCGCGAGGTTCGGGGTCGGAGCGCTGCCGAGCCGCACCCAGGCCGTGCCGTCCTCGACGACCAGCTCCTCGACGCGGTCCGCACCCTCGAGCGCCCGCGAACAGCGGTCGGGCCCGGCGAGCCAGGTTTCGGGCGGCGGAAGCACGACCTGGTCCTTCGCGAGGGTCTCGCGGGCGACGTGCATTGCGGCAAACACACGCTCCACCTCCGCGCGCACCGCCGCGCGCTCGCAGACAACCAGGTGCGGTGCAAGCTCCCACGCGTGTAGATGCTCCAGGGCCCAGCCCAGAAACCCCTCCCACAGCGTGGCGTCCCCACCCGAGAGTGCAGCCGCAGCCGCGGCGCCGCACCCCTGCTCCTCGAGCTTCCGAGCAACCGCCTCGCGCGCCAGCTCATCGGTGGCGAAGAGCCGGAGCGGCGGCACCGTGATCTCGCGCACGGGTTCGCCCGAGCGCTGGGTCGCCGGATCGAACTCCCGCAGCGCCTCCACCCTGTCCACGTCGAGGAGGACTCGCACGAACCGCTCCGGGGTGCCGAGGTCGAGGATCTGGCCACGAACCGCAAAGTCGCCCGCCTCCTCCACAACCTCGACGCGCCGGTAGCCCGCATCAGCGAGTGCCCGCGCAACCTCGTGGGGGTGGAGGGTCTGCCCGACGTGCAGAACGGGGCAGCGAGACAGCAGAGAGCCGGGGAGTGGGAGCGGGTAGGGCAGAAGGCGGGCGGGGACGGCCAGCACGCGCACGGTACCGGTGGCCAGACCCAGCAGGGCCGTCGCCGCGGCAGCGGTGGCGCCGAGCGACGGGGTGCGACCGAGGTAGGCCTCCACGGCCTCGGCGGGGAGCGCGGCGGCGGTGAGCTCGGGAGCGACCAGCTCGAGGGCGGCGATCAGTTCCTCGGCGTCACGCTCGCTCGGGACGACCGCAACGGTGGGCGCCCCCTCGGAGGCCAACGCAACGAGGGCGACGGCGCGGGCGGCCGGGCACACGCCGCCTACGGCGCGCGGCCCCGGGGTGGGGGGAAGCCTGCGGCGCACACGCTCGAGGGCAGAGGCAAGGACATCCGCTCGTTCCGCCGAAACCACCTCCGCCGGCCCGCGACCGGGCCACGGCGGATTCTACCCTCGCCGGTGGGCCGGGAGTGTCACGTCAGGCTCGGCGACCGCCCCAGAGCGGGGAGCCCTGACGCAAGCGCGTGACCTCCCGTACGACTGCATCGGCCACGGTCTCTACGTCCTGAAGGGTGTTGGTTCGCCCGAGCGAGAACCTGATGCTGGCGTTGGCGAGCTCCTTGCTCCTCCCCATCGCGAGAAGAACGTGCGACGGCTTGGGGTCGGCCGAGGTGCAGGCGGACCCCGAGGCTACCGCGACCTCCTTGAGACCTACGAGGAGCGCTGAACCGTCTACTCCCGAGAACGCCAGGTTCACCGTGTTGGGCAGGCGCTCCGCGGGGTGGCCGTTGAGGGTCACGCCCTCTAGGCGCGAGCGGATCGCAACGTCCAGCCGGTCGCGCAGCTGTGTCAGCCGCACGCTCTCACGAGGCATGTCCTGGAGTGCGATCTCGAGGGCCCGACCGAACCCGACGACGCCGGGGACGTTGAGCGTCCCGGAGCGCAGACCCTGCTCGTGGCCGCCGCCGTCCAGGAGCGGCACGAGGTGGAGCCGCGGTGTTCGCCGGCGCACGTACAGAGCGCCCACCCCCTTTGGTCCGTAGATCTTGTGGGCGGAAAACGACAGCAGGTCCACGCCCAGGGCGTCGACGTCCACGGGGATCTTGCCCACCGCCTGGGTGGCGTCGCAGTGCAACAGCACGCCGCGCTCGCGGCAGGCCGCCGCGATCTCGCGGATGGGCTGAAGCGTGCCGGTCTCGTTGTTGGCGAGCATCACGGAGGCCAGAACCGACCCGTCCACGAGCGCTCCGGCCAACCGACCGGGATCGAGGCGACCAACCTCGTCCACGGACAGGACGGTGACGGCGAAACCCATGCGGGCCAGCGCCTGAAACGGATCGAGCACGGCCTTGTGCTCGGTGGCGCACGTGACGACGCGACTGCCTGCCCTGCCGAGCGCCCACGCCGCGCCCTTGATGGCCAGGTTGTTGGACTCGGTGGCGCCGGACGTGAAGATGATCTCCTCGGGGCGGGCTCCGATGCCCTTCGCGAGGCGCTCGCGGGCCAGTTCGGCGAGCTTCGCCGCCGCCCACCCGTACGCATGCGTGCGGGAGGCGGCGTTCCCGAACTGCTCCGTCATGCACGGCAGCATCGCCTCCACGACCCGGGGGTCCACCGGCGTGGTCGCGTTGTGGTCCATGTAGATAGGCTGGCTCACGGGTTCCTCGTCACGGCTGGGTCGGGCTCGACCGCAGCCGTTGCCAGAAGGCAAGCTCGGGGGGAAGCTCGGCCGTTCCCACCACCACCGTAGCAGAAGCGGCAACCACGACCAACTGGCGGTCGTGCCCATTGCGGGCCCAGAGGAGCACGATCTCAACGCCCTCGTGCGGGCCGGCAGACCAGCGGAAGCGAAGGACCCCGAGCCTGTCCACGGTGAAGACCGCCGTGCTCTCCGGGGCAACGGCCCGATTCACGTGAAATGTGGCCCGCCGTTGCGGGTAGCCGTACGCCCGGATGGTGCGCAGCTGAGCGTCCGAGAGCGGGCGCGGCAACTTCTCCCAGAGCACCTCGACCGCCTCGGGTTGCCACGGCCTGGCCAACCGCCCGGACAGGGCCACGGGAGTGCCGGGAGCGGCGACCGCGGGCGGTGGAGTCCAACTCTGCGTCACCTCCGTGGCAAGCTCGTGGGTCATGCGCACCTCGCCCTCCCG